>CAYSXA010000006.1:0-45793 GCA_964435005.1 uncultured Anaerolineaceae bacterium
GACCAGCACCCCTACGCCAACCAACACGGCCACGCCCACCCCCACCGGCGCGCCGACCAGCACCCCCACGCCGAGCAGCACTCCCACGCCGGGCCCACCCGCTTACCTGCTGTACCTGCCGCTCATCCTGAGGTAAAGTGAGAAGCGTCCCTGGTCAAGGCGGCATATTTCCTGTACAATGCACCTGTGATGACCAACCGTCCCCTCCCCACGGACCGGCCTCTTCGATCACCGCGCTCCGTTGCGGCGTCCTCCACCCGATGGCCAGAGAGGCAGCGCAGCGCCCGACCGGCTGCCTGGGCGCCGATGCTCTTTGGGACGGTGGTGCTGCTCCTCGCCGGCCTGGGACTGGGCCTGCTCTTCCTGAATCGGGGAATTTCCCGGCCTGAGCGCTGGGGGTTCGGGGGCTTCCAGTCGCTGATGGCCTTATCAAGTGCCGTCACGGCGATGCTGATCACCTGGCGCTACCCCCGCCATCCCATCGGTTGGATGGTGTTGAGCATGGCGCTGTTCGCGGCGTTGACCGGCTTCAGCGAAGAGTACGCTGTGTACGCTGTTCACACCCGTCCCGACCGGCTGGCGGTGGCCGCCTTCGTCGCGGGGCTGATGAACTGGCTCTGGGTTCCTTCCTACGCGCTGGCGGCCATCCATCTGCCGTTGCTCTTTCCCAACGGACGATTGCTTTCCCCGCGCTGGCGCATCGTCGCCTGGCTCGGCGCGCTATGGGTTCTCCTGAACAGCGCCTGGCTGTTCTTCTTCCCTGGCCCCCTGCCCAACAACGCGGATATCGAGAACCCCTTTGGCGTGACGGCCTGGCACGGTACCCTTCTCACCGCGCTCGACCCGCGTGTGGTCGCGCCCCTGACGGGCATGCTGCTCATGCTCGCCGCGGCTGCCTCCCTGGTGATGCGCTACCGGCGGTCTCAGGATACGGTCACCCGCCAGCAACTCAAGTGGTATGCCTATGCGGCGGTGATGGTCTCCTTTGCAGGTCTGGTGGGGCAATTCTCCGGGCGGGTGGCCCATCTTGCCCTTTTCGTGATGGTGACGGCGGTGCCGGTCTCCATCGCCGTGGCCATCCTGCGCTACCGGCTGTACGACATCGACCTGCTGATCAACCGCACCCTGGTGTACGGGGCGCTGACTGCGCTGGTGGTGGGCGTCTACGCGCTGGTGGTGGCGGCGGCCAGTGCGCTGCTCCAGAGCCAGGGAAACTGGCCGGCGGCCCTGCTGGCAACGGCGCTGGTGGCTCTGCTCTTTCAGCCCCTGCGCACGCGCCTGCAGCGCGAGGTAAACCGCCTGCTCTATGGCGAACGGGACGCGCCGCTGACCGTGCTTTCCCAACTGGGCCGGCGTATGGAATCCGCCGTCTCGCCCGAAGCGATGTTGCCTGTTCTGGCCGAAACCGTGGCCAGGGCGCTGAAATTGCCCTACGTGGCAGTGGGTCTGCAAGACAGCGGCGGCCTGACCATCATCGCGGAATACGGCCGGCCCACCGGGCAGGCAAGGGCCTTTCCCCTCACCTATCGGGGGGCAACGGTGGGGCAGTTGCTGGCGGCTCCGCGCCAGCCAGGGGAATCCTTCGACGAGGCCGATACCGCCTTGCTGGAAAACGTCGCCCGCCAGGCTGGCACGGTCGCGCATGCCGTCCGGCTCAGCACCGACCTGCGCCGCGCCCGCCAGCGGCTGGTCACCGCCCGTGAGGAGGAACGCCGCCGTCTGCGCCGCGACCTGCACGACGACCTGGGTCCCAAACTGGCCAGCCTGACGCTTTCCCTGGATGCCCTCGGCCGGTTGATGGACCGCGACCCGGCGGCAGCGGCAGCCCTGCTGACCGAGTTGAAGGAGCAGGCCGCCACGGCGGTGCAGGACATCCGCCGCCTGGCGCACGATTTGCGTCCGCCCACCCTGGACGACCTGGGGCTGGTCGCCGCCCTGCGCGAGAGCGCCGCGCGCTACCGGCAAAGCGGGGTGGAGATCACCGTCCACGCGCCGGAGCCGCTGGCCGACCTGCCCGCAGCAGTGGAAGTGGCCGCTTACCGTATTGCCCAGGAAGCGATGACCAACACCGTCCGCCACGCGCAGGCGCGCACCTGCCGCGTCACCCTGGAGCGGCAGCCCGACGCGCTCTGCCTGACCATCCAGGACGACGGGCACGGCCTGCCCGCCGGTGTGCAGGCGGGGATTGGCCTGCGCTCGATGCAGGAACGGGTTGCTGAACTGCAGGGCCGCTTCACGCTGAAATCCTCTCCCGGCGGCGGCACCACCGTGCGGGCGATTCTGCCGATCGAAGGGAGCACGCATGAACCCTATCCGCATTCTGATCGCCGATGACCACCCGGTTTTCCGCTTTGGCCTGTGCGCCCTGCTGCAGGCGGAGCCGGATACCCGCGTGGTTGGCGAGGCCACCACGGGGGAAGAGGCGGTGGCGCTGGCAGAGCGTCTGCAACCGGACGTGGTGCTGATGGACCTGAACATGCCGGGAATGAACGGCATCGAGGCCACCCGTCAAATCGTCACTGCTAACCCGGCCATCGGCGTGCTGGTGCTCACCATGTTCGACGACGATACGGTGTTCGCCGCCATGCGGGCCGGGGCGCGGGGGTACATCCTGAAAGGTGCGGAGGGGGAAGAGACACTGCGCGCCATCCGGGCCGTGGCGCACGGGGAAGCGATCTTCAGCCCGGCGGTGGCAGAGCGGGTCATGGCCTACTTCACCCGCGGGAAGCCGTTGCCGCTCGCCTTTCCCGAACTCACCGAACGCGAGCGGGAAGTGCTGGCCCTGATGGCGCAGGGGTTGACCAACCAGGCCATCGCCGAGCGGCTGGTGCTCAGCTCGAAGACCGTGCGCAACCATGTCTCCAACATCTTCAGCAAATTGCAGGTGGCCGATAGAGCGGAAGCCATCATCCGGGCACGGGAAGCTGGCCTGGGGAGCAAACGCTAGGAATGAGACCCTCCAAGAGAGGATCTCGCCGTTCGTCTGCTCGAACCAGCGAGCAAAGGCATGCAGGTCGTTCAGATAGCCGCACACAGCGATCTCGGCGAGGTCACGGCTGCGGAGGTGGGCAACGAAGCACGCCCGGAGGGAGGCATCGCTCACGAGAGCGTGATAGAGGCGTTCCGGTTGGGGTTACGCAGTGTACTTTCCCAGGGCTTTTCAAAGGTCTGATCTTTGGCAACGGGTTCGCTGGCCGAGCGATGCACTGAGCCTGCCGAAGAGTAGCCCTGAGCGATCGCGAAGGGCGTATCGAGGCCAGCGTGTGTAAGATTATTGAAAAGCCCTGTGTTCGAATCCCCCTGCCTTGACCCACTCCTGGAAACGGTGGTAGCATGTCTGGTACGAAGGATACCGCTCTGGCAGGTCTTTTCAGGGAGCCCCGGTACGCATGATCCACAGAAAGCCGTTCAGGACCTGGCGGTCGTCGATGCGAGGCCACCCGCTTTTTTAGCGAGTTTTTTGATGATTGTACGACAAACCACCAAATCTTTGGCGCTGCACAAACACGTGCTGGTAATTCTTGTTGTTCATTCTCTTGCGCTTCTCCTCGTTGCTTGCAAAAGCGACACCGCTCCGCCTGCTTCACCTGATCTTCCAACTGACGATTGGAACCGCGATGGAGCTCCCATTCTTACTGCGGGGGCTTCTGGTGACGACGGTTGGCTCGATATTTCCATAGCGGACCCGGACGTTCTTTACGATATATCCACCGGTGTGTGGCGTCTATGGTATCAGACCGGACGGGCAAGGGAGTACACGGCGAGTGACAATCAGATGGTTATTCGTGTCGCTCAAAGCACAGACAATGGCGTAAGTTGGGCTGTAGACCCTGAGCCTGCACTCACACTCCCCGATAACCCCTCGGCTTGGGATGCCACACACACAGAAACGCCAAGTGTGGTGTATGACCCCAATGCCCCTGCGGACAGACGGTACAAGCTCTACTACTCCGGTGCCTCCGGTGAACACCCATTGGGGTTTCCAAACTACCAGATCGGCCTCGCCATCTCTGCCGATGGCCGCAAGTTCAAGAGACTTCCCGCCAGCGAATCACCCTACGGTCAGGCAGGGCTCGTTTTGCGCGTCGCCGAGGCGCTTCCCGACGTACCTGGCCTTGTTGACGGCGTTGTGGCAGACCCGGAAGTACAACTCATCAATGGTGTCTATCACCTCTGGTTCTCCAGCTTTGCCAATGACGCTGATGGTAATATTCTCGCCTTTGGCATTTCCCACGCCACCTCATCCGATGGTATCCACTGGAACCCCAGCCCCAACAATCCCATTCCAGGTCTTCGTAATGATGAGAACGTTGGCGGTCAACAACCGTCCGTAGCCTGGAACCCAGTCCTCCAACGTTGGGAGATGTGGTTCACCCTGGACACGGATGAAGATGTTGCTCAAATTCCATCAACCTTTAATCCGGCGTTGGGATTCTGGTTGGCGACATCAGCGGATGCGCTCTCTTGGGAAGTTGATTATAGGGGGCTCCGTGATGTTTATTGGCGGCCAAATTCGATCTATGAAGAATATGGGTTGTTGACAGGAGCCGATGTGGTTATAGCGAATGGTATGCGTCACCTTTTCTATACAGGTTGGGGCAGTAACGATGTACCCGAAGGCTTTGTTGTTCCGGTGCGCGACCGTCGCGGGTTTGTACCAGCAGTGCTTAACTTGATCCATGCTACAAAAGACGCTGGTCAATAAGTTCAGACGGCTCATCTGTATAAAAGTGTGCGGGTGCTGAAATAGAGGCATGATGGAGTTTCCAATCGTCGACCTGCTGGATCATGAAGAGAGCGCGCGGTGGATCGAACAGCATTTCCACCTGGACGGCCTGCACTGTCCGCGCTGCCATGCCCCGGCCCGGGAAGCCCGTCCCTTCCGACGCCCCGACGCAGCGCCCTGGTGGTGTATCGCTGCAAGCGATGTGAGCGTACCTGCAATCTCTACACCGGAACCGTATTCGAGCAACATCATTTGACGCCGTCGCAGGTGGTGTTGCTATTGCGCGGGATCAGCAAAGGAGAAAGTTCGCGCACCCTGGCCGCGGAGTTGGACATCGGCTATGCGACCGTGCTGCGGTTGCGGCATGACATTCAAGCCAACGCGGTGCTGGAACAGCCTGAGACGCCTTTATCGGAAGATGAGTTCGAAGACGACGAAATGTTCCAGAATGCGGGGAAAAGGCCGACCGCATTGCGATCCGAGCGATCTGTCCCGGTGGCGGGCCAACCGACAGCGCGGGCATGGCCCCTATGACAACGACCGTCCGCCGATTTTGGGCCTGGTGGGAGGCCAAAGCGGGCAAGTGCGGCTGGGTGTGGTTCATCACACCGATGCCGCCACCCTGGAAGCACAGAGTGGAACGCTTCACGCAATCGAGGGCGCGTCTGTATAGTGCGCGCCCGCACGAAACCGTGAACCATGGAGCCCACGAGTATGCCCGAGATGCCGACGGCGACGGCATACAGGAAGTGCCTGTGAACACCACCGAAGGGATGTGGACGGATGTGCACAATTTCTTGCGTCCCTTCAAGGGCGTTCACCAGAAGCATCTGGCGGGGTACGTCGCCACGGCGGAATTCCGCCGCAACCTGAAACGGATCACGCCGGATTCCATCTCAGCCGCTACACGCCTGTACCGTGTAGCTACAAGCCTCGCCGGGGCCAGCGGCGAGGTTTTGTTGTTGCTCGTATTGTATACGAAAGTCGGGGAGAGGGCAAAGGCGCTGCTGACGAGTGAGAACTGGTTTCTGGCCGCCCTACCCTGAGCACCAAAGGCATTTTCACCGTCTTGGTCTCAGACCCTCCCCACGCTTTTTTCAGTTCCCTGGCCAAGGTGCTCACCGGGTCGCTGCCAATTTCCACTACATAGCGCTTGACCGCTGACCAGGTGCGCAAATACGCCAATAATTGCTCCAGGCTCCATTCCACTTCGATGGCGAAGGAAGGTACATTTGGGATTTCTGCAAAGGGGAAAGGTAGATCTCGGTAGGCATTCATGATCAACCGATTCCCCTCTGCCCAAAAACGATCGATGGGGCTGAGCAAGTTCTCGGTGATCAGACCATCAATCTCCGGCGTCACCTCCAGGAACGTATATCCCACCACGGCCAAAACTCCACCCGGCCTGAGCAAACGCAGGCACTCACGGTAAAACCGCTCCAGGTTGAACCAGTGAATCGCCTGAGCGACGATGATCAGGTCGAATGAATCCGACTCGAAGGGAGCATCTTCTGCTGCACCGACGCAATACCTTACCCGCGGGTGGGAGACAGCATGCCGCAGTTGTGCCTCGCTGATATCCGTGGCATCGACCCTTTTGAAGTAATCAGCGCAACCGATGGCGCATTGCCCGTTGCCGGTCGCGCAATCCCATGCCCGATCGTGCCTTTGAACCAACCTGTTCAGGTAAGCGAACAGCGCGTCAGGATACGACGGCCGGTATCGCGCGTATTGGGCGGACTGCAACGAGAAGGTGTGGACATTGTCCAAGATTTGTTCCGAATTCAGGCGGTCTCGCTGGTAGGGTGGCGTTGATACAGGTCAGGTTGGACGCCACGAAGGCACGAGCACTTGTAAGGGCGGTTGTTTCCTTCCCTAGTTGGTGTTGCGCCCAGGTCGGTCTGTAAGCCGCATTCTGTCCGGGGAGACAGGCTCCCCGGGGCGGTCATCTATCTACGCGGCCTACCCGGGACTCCAGAGAGGCGGGCCACCTCTCGCCCCCGAAGGGGCTTCGTCCCTGCTTGGCCTTGCTCCCGGCGGGGGTTGCCTGGCCGCGGATGTTACCACCCGCGCCGGTGGGCTCTTACCCCACCTTTTCACCCTTGCCTGGCCCCGAAGGGCCTTCGGCGGTTTGTTTCTGTGGCCCTGTCCGACAGGTTACCCCGTCCCGGGCTTTCCCCGGCGCCGTGCCCTGTGGAGTGCGGACTTTCCTCACCCCGCGAACGCGAGGCGCGACCGCCCGACCGACCTGGGCGGTTTCATCATACCCGTTTCCCGGTCTGCCGTCAACCGATGGTAGAATCTCCTCATGCGTGTACGCTGGATCCCGCCGGGCATGCCGCCCGCCAAACGGCTGTTCGACCTGCTGCTCACCCTTCCCGGTCTGGTGTTGGTCTCGCCGCTGATGGGGGGGATCGCGCTGCTGGTGTGGAAGTTCCACGGGCGCCCGATTCTGTTCCGCCAGGTGCGCCCCGGCTACCAGGGGCAGCCGTTCACGCTGTACAAGTTCCGCACCATGACGGACGCGCGCGACGCGGCGGGGCGGCTGCTCTCCGATGAGCAACGCCTGACACGCTTCGGGCGCTTTTTGCGCGCCACCAGTCTGGATGAGTTGCCGGAACTGTTCAACGTGCTGCGCGGCGAGATGAGCCTGGTCGGCCCGCGCCCGTTGCTGATGCAGTATCTGGAGCGCTACACCCCCGAACAGGCGCGCCGCCATGAGGTCTATCCGGGCATCACCGGCTGGGCGCAGGTCAACGGGCGCAACGCGCTGACCTGGGAGGATAAATTCCGTCTGGACGTGTGGTACGTGGATCACTGGTCGCTGGCGCTGGATGTGAAAATCCTGCTTATCACACTGTGGAAGGTGCTCCGCCGTGAGGGCATCAGCCAGCCGGGGCACGTGACGGCGGAGGAATTCATGGGGACGAAAGGGACATGAGCGCGTTCATCGGCGAGATTGCCGCTTTGTTCACGTCGCTGTGCTTTGCGGCCACAGCGACGTTTTTCACGCTGGCTGGCGAGCAGGTCGGGTCGGTGGTGGTCAACCGCACACGGCTGGTCTTCGCTGTGCTGCTGCTTGGCGTCACGCACTGGATTGTGCTGGGGCACCCCTTCCCGCTGGACGCCGCACCGGAACGCTGGCTGTGGCTGGGGTTGTCGGGCGTGATTGGCCTGGCAATCGGCGATGCGTTCCTTTTTCAGGCGTTCCTGTGGGTCGGCCCGCGCCTGACCATGCTGATGATGTCGCTGGCGCCGGTGATCACGGCCTTACTGGGCTGGCTGTTCCTGGACGAGCGCCTCAACGCTTGGCAGATGGTCGGCATCGGGGTGGCGCTGGGCGGTACAGCCTGGGTGATCGCTGAACAGAACCCTGCCAACGGCGACCGCGCGCCGAACCGTCACTTCGGGCGCGGCCTGCTGTTCGGTCTGGGCGCGGCGACGGGACAGGCGGTCGGGCTGATTCTGGCGAAGAATGGCCTGGCGGGTGGTTTTCCCGCACTGTCGGGCAATCTGATTCGCATGATGACTGCCACGGTCGTGCTGTGGACGGTCGCGCTGCTGCAAGGACAGGCGCACCCGACGGTTGCCCGATTGCGCGCGCATCCCCAGGCGCTCAAGTTGCTGGCGCTGGGCGCGATCGTTGGGCCGTTTGTCGGCGTCTGGGCGTCGCTGTTCGCCATCCAGCACGCGCTGGTCGGCGTGGCATCCACCCTGATGTCACTCACGCCGGTGTGGTTGTTGCCCATCGGCTGGCTGGTGTTCCGCGAGCGGTTCGGTAGGCAGGCTATCCTGGGCACGCTGCTGGCGATTCTGGGCGTCGCGATCCTGTTTCTGGCGTGATATACTGCACAGACCACAGATGAACGCAGATTCTTGCAGATGTTTTTATGACCGAATCCCTTGACGTCTTCCTCTACCGTGCCATGTTGCGCATCCGCCGCTTTGAGGAGACGGTGCTGGAGCACTTTCCCAAAGGGGTGTTCTACGGCACCACGCACACCTATCTGGGGCAGGAGGCGAACGCGGTGGGGGTGCTCAGTCATCTGCGCCCTGGCGACATCGTGTTCAGCAATCATCGCTGTCATGGGCACTTCCTGGTCTATGGCGGCGATATGCGCGCGCTGTTCGCCGAGTTGATGGGCAAACCCACGGGCGTGTGCGCGGGGCGGGGTGGATCACAGCATCTGCACTGGCGCGATTTCTACTCGAACGGCATTCAGGGCGGCATCGTGCCCGTGGCGACGGGTATGGCCCTGGCCGAGAAACGCAAGGGGAGTGGCGCGGTCGTGGTGTGTTTTCTGGGCGATGGGACGCTGGGTGAGGGCGTGGTGTACGAGTCGCTCAACCTGGCGGCGTTGGGCGACGCGCCCGTGCTCTACGTGGTGGAAGACAACCGCATTGCGCAGACTACCTCCGTGGAGCACGCGCTGGCAGGCGAGATGGCGGCACGATTCCGCGCGTTTGGCCTGCCCGTGACCGAACTGGACACCAGCGACGTGCGCGAAATCCACGCAGCGGCAGGCGCGGTGCTCGATGCCGTCCGCCGCACGCAGACGCCGCACGTGCTCATCCTGCACACCTGCCGCTTTGGCCCGCATTCCAAAGGGGACGACACGCGCCCCGTTGACGAGGTCGCCCGGCTGCGACAGACGCGCGACCCGATTCGCATCCAGGCAGCGCGGCTGAGCGAGGCCGACCGCGAGGCGATTCACCGGACGGTGGAGGCTGAGGTGCAGGCGGCCTTTGCGCAGGCGACGGACGACCCGCCGTCCACGCCGGTCGCGCCGACGTGGACGCTTGCCGAACCGCCGCCGTTGCCCTCACCGCTCCCACCCGCGCCCACCGTGCTCGACTCGCTGAACGCTGCGCTACACCAGGCCATGCAGTCCGACGAGCGCGTGGTCGTGCTTGGCGAGGACATCCTCGACCCCTATGGCGGGGCGTTCAGGGTCACGCGAGGGCTGTCCACCGCCTTCCCCGACCGCGTGTGGAGCACGCCGATCTCCGAGGCGGGATTCGTGGGCGTGGCGGCGGGCATGGCGTTGCGCGGCCTGCGACCGGTGGTCGAGGTCATGTTCGGGGATTTCGTCACCCTGATTGCCGACCAGGTGGTCAACCACGTCGCGAAGTTTCGTTTCATGTACCATGAAGGCGTCCGCGTGCCGCTGGTCATCCGCACACCGATGGGCGGACGGCGCGGTTACGGCCCGACGCACAGTCAGAGCCTCGAAAAACTGTTCCTCGGTGTGCCGGGGTTGAAGGTGGTTGCACCCTGCGCGCTGGGCTCAGCAGGTGAACTGCTCTGGCGGGCGATTCTGGACGACGAGCCGGTGTTCTTCGTGGAGAACAAACTGCTCTACCTGGTCAGGACGCCGCCCGCTGACCTGACGGAGTTCGAGGTGCGGGCCACGGAGGACGCCTACCCGACCTATTCGTTGCGAGTCCAGGGCGCGCCTCTGCCGCAGGTCACGCTGGTGGCTTACGGCCACATGGCGGAACTGGTGCGCGCGGCGGCGTTGCGCCTGGCGTATGCGCACGAAATCTTCGTCGAGGTCGTGGTGCCCACGCAACTGTCGCCCGTGGTCGCCGCGCCGATCCTGGAATCCGCGCGCCGCACCGGGCGGCTGGTGACTGCTGAGGAAGGTACGCTCACGCTGGGATGGGGTGCGGAGGTCATCGCGCGCGCGACGGAGGAGCTGGGCGGCGGCCTGAGCACCGCCCGTGTGGCCGCCCGCGACCTGCCCATCCCTGCTGCTGGCCCGCTGGAGGATGCTGTGTTGCCGCAGGTGGGGGATGTCGTGGCTGCGGTGAGGCGGTGTCTGGGGGAGGGGGGATGAGGCAATGGGTGATGAGGAACGAGGTGGTGAGGTGGCTGAGGCGGTAACCATTCCTTTGTTGAACGCCAACGAGCCTGAGGCGCTGATTGCCGCGCTGCACGTCGTGGAAGGGCAGGCGGTGCGGGCGGGCGACCCGATTTGCACGCTGGAGACCACGAAAGCTGCCGCAGACCTGGAGGCGGCGCGCGATGGCTATGTGGTCGGGTTGCGTTTCGCCGAGGGCGATACGGTGCGCGCGGGCGAGGTGCTGTGCTACCTCGCCGATGTGCCGGACTGGACGCCGCCCCAGGAGACCGCGTCTGCTGCAGGCACGGCGGAGGCGTCGGATGCTGTGCCCGACGGGTTGCGCATCACGCAGCCCGCGCTGGCACTGGCACGGGAACACGGCCTCGACCTGCGTGAACTCCCCATTGGCCCGCTGGTGACCGAGGCGATGGTGCGCGCGCGGCTGGGACAGGAGGAGCCGGTGGGCGACGAAGCGGCGTCTGAGGCGTTCGACCCCACGGCAATCATTGTTTACGGCGGTGGCGGGCACGGCAAGGCGCTGCTCGATCTGCTGCGTATGCTCGGCACGTACCGCATTGTGGGCGTGGTGGACGACGGTTTGCCCAAAGGGAGCCGGGTGATGGGCTTCCCGGTGCTCGGCGGCGCGAAGGCGCTGGCCGAACTGCGCGACCAGGGCGTGCGGCTGGCGGTCAACGCGGTGGGTGGCATCGGCAACGTGGCCGTGCGGGTGAAGGTGTTCCAACGGCTGGCGCGCGCGGGGTTTGCCTGTCCTGCCGTGGTGCACCCGACGGCGTTCGTGGAGCCGGGGGCACGACTTGCGGCGGGGGTGCAGGTCATGCCGTTCGCCTACGTAGGCAGCGACGCGCGGGTGGGCTTCGGCAGTCTGGTGAACACCGGCGCGATCGTCTCGCACGATTGCGTGCTGGGGGAGTACGTGAACATCTCGCCGGGCGCGATTCTGGCGGGCGGGGTGCGGGTCGGCGACCGCGCGCTGATTGGCATGGGAGCCACGGTCAACCTGCGGGTGCAGATTGGCGCGGGGGCGCGGGTGGGCAACGGCGCCACGGTCAAGGCGGACGTGCCGCCCAACGGCGTGGTACGCGCCGGGCACATCTGGCCGGCGGATTGATCGGGGAGGACGGCTTGGCAGACGTTTTTTCCGGGAAATTGTGCCTGATTACCGGCGGGTCGAGCGGCATTGGCCTGGCGCTGGCGGAGGCGCTGGCTGCCCGTGGCGCGCGGCTGGGGCTGCTCGCGCGCGGTGTGGAGCGGCTGGAGGCGGCGCTGGCCCGCGTGCGGGAGCGTTCGTCCCTGCCGTCGGAAGCGCACAGCATCCTCGTCTGTGACGTGACCGACCGTTCGGTAGTGGAGCACGCGCTGGCTGCCTGGCAGCAGACACACGGCGTGCCCGACCTGGTGATCAATTCGGCGGGCGGTGCGCGCCCTGGCTACTTTTGGGAATTGCCGCCTGAAGTCTTCGAGGAGATGATGGCGGTCAATTATTTCGGTACGGTGTACGTCTGTCGTGCTGTAACCCCCGGTATGATTGCGCGCGGATCGGGGCACATGGTGAATATTGCCTCGGTGGCGGCCTTCCTGGGGGTGTTCGGTTATACCGCCTACGGCGCGTCAAAGTACGCGGTGCGCGGCTTCAGCGAGACGTTGCGCGCCGAACTGCGACCGCACGGCGTGTTCGTCAGCCTGGTGTTCCCTCCGGACACAGACACCCCCCAACTGGCCGAGGAAAACCGCTACAAGCCGCCGGAGACGAAGGCGCTCTCCAGCACAGCGGGGGTGCTCTCACCGCAGGAGGTCGCGGCGGCGATCCTGCGAGGCGTGGCCCGTCGGCAGGCGTTGATTTTCCCCGGCAGGGAAGCGCGCCTGTTGTGGCTTCTTTCCCGCCTGCTTGGAGCAGGGGTGTATCCCATCATGGACTGGTTGATCGCTCGCGCACAGCGGAGCGGTCGGCGGGGGTGAATGACGAAACGGGCGGCGCGCTGAGGCTGTCCGCAGATTGGCGCAGATGAGCACAGATGTTCATCGGGACTTTGCTCTCTCTACCTGGATGAGTTCTTCCCGCTCCGGCCCGACGGAGATCAGGGTCACCGGCAGGCCGGTCAGGCGTTCGATGGCCTGGATGTACATCTGCGCATCCGGCGGCAGGTCGCTCCAGCGTCGGGTGGCGCGCACGTCCTCCTCCCAGCCGGGGAAGTCGTCGAAGACCGGCTGGAAGCGCTCCAGCCGCGTGGGGCCAAGCGGCAGGTCGTGGTGCACCTGTTCGTCTTCGTCCACGTAGGCCACGCACAGCCGGAGGGGGTGCAGGCCGGTCAGGATGTCCAGTTTGGTCAGGGCGATTTCGGTCAGGCCGTTGACGCGAACGGCGTAGCGCAGCAGCACGCCGTCCAGCCAGCCCACGCGGCGCGGGCGACCGGTAGTCGTGCCGAACTCGTCCCAGGGGTGCTCGCCTGTGCCGCGTAGCGCCATCGCCACCGCCCCGCCGATCTCAGTGGGGAACGGGCCGGCGCCCACACGTGTCTGGAAGGCCTTGGTCACGCCGATCACGCGCCGTACCCAACGCGGCCCGACGCCCAGCCCGGCCAGCGCGCCCGGCGCGGTGGGGGAAGAACTGGTCACGTAAGGGTACGTGCCATGATCCAGGTCGAGCAACGTGCCTTGTGCCCCTTCGGCGAGCACGGTTTTCCCTTCCTGAAGCGCCTCTTCCAGCAGACGCGATTCGTCGTCCACATAGATGTTCAGTTGCGCCGCGTAGTCGCGGTACTGATCTACGATGGGGTCGGGGTCGAGCGGTTCGGCGTGGTACAGCGTGACCAGTTGCTGGTTGATCGCTTCCACCTGCGCACGGACGGCCTCGCCAAAGGCGTGCGGCGTGCGCATATCGGCGAAGCGCAGCCCCCGGCGCGCGACCTTGTCCACATAGGCCGGCCCGATGCCGCGCAGCGTGGTGCCAATCTGCCCTTTGCCGCGCGCGGCTTCCTGTGCCCGATCCAGCGCGCGGTGCGCCGGGGTGATCAGGTGCGCGGCGTAAGAGATGCGCAGGCGGTGCGGCGAGACCTCGACCCCGGCCTGGCGCAGTTGATCCATTTCCGCCAGCAGCGTTTCCGGGTTGATCACCATCCCTCGCCCCATCACCGCCAGTGTGTGCTCGTGCACGATGCCGGAAGGGATCAGGTGTAGTTTGAAGGTCTGTTCGCCCACGGTGACGGTGTGCCCGGCGTTGTCGCCGCCACTGTAACGGGCGACCACGTCGGCCTGGGCGGACAGGGCGTCCACCATCCGGCCTTTGCCTTCGTCACCCCATTGGGCGCCAACCACGATGTCTAACGGCATGCGTCCTCCTAATCGAACAGTTGAGTGAACAAAGGGGCGAGTATGGACATCAGGATCAACAGCGTGATCAGGCCGGCCGGGACGACCAGCGCCCAGGCCCAGAGCGGCCATCCGCTGGCTGTCTGTGGCGACTCGCCTTCCGCCAGTTGACGGATGAGCCTGGCAGCGAGGTGCGCCTGCTGGCTCGTCGATTCCCGGCCTGTGGCAGCGGCCACCCAGGTGCCGTTCGCTGGCGGCAGCAACACCTTGTACCCGGCGAAGCCTTTGAGCCAGAGGAAAAAGGCTTCGGGCGCGTGGTCTGCCCAGTCGGCGGGCAGGATGACCGCGCGGGCGGCAGAGAGGGCCTCGTCTGGCGCGCCGGCGCTGAAGGCGTGCACTGCAATCGGCAGGCCAGGCGCCTGACGCTCGATTTCATCGCTCAGTACCTCAATCCACGCCTCGGCGTCGTCCTGCGTCAGGATGAGCACGGGGAACGCTGCGTAGCGGGCACGCAGGGATTCCGCGTGGGCGCGCGCGTCGCGGCGCAGTGCGACGCCGTGATACCCCAACAGCAGCCCAAACATCAGCAGGTTTTTCACATCGTGCAGCAGTTGCAGCCCCAGGTGCGCACGCGTCGCGCCCAGCATAGCTTCCAGCATGTGGAACACCAGCGCGCCCGCGCCGAACATCGCGCCGACCGTCCCGATGAATACGGCCAGGTAGAGATATCCTTTTCGCACCCGTGAACGGCGGGCGTGTTCGCCCGCTTCACCGCTGGCTGCGGCTTCGCGCGTCAGAGATTGCCAGGCGAACCACCACAGCGGCAGCCCAACCAGCGTCAGGCTCAGTGCCACGGCGAGTTCGTCCGGGCTAGGGCGCAGCGACCGCCCGCCGACGGCGTCCACCAGGAAGGTGAGCAGTCCGAAGACGCCGAGGAAGGACGGCACCAGGCCGATGAAGGCGATGGCGTAGCGGTACAGGCGCTGCAGGCCGTGCCGCCGGGTGCTCTCCGGGATGTGCGCCAGGTCGGCGAGCAGCACGCGCCGGAAGTAAAGCCAGAGAGCCGTCGTCGGAATGCCCCAGGCGACGGGGTTGCGCAGCGCGTCCAGCCAGTCGGCGGCGGTGTACGGGTCGCCGAGCAGCGCCCGCAGCAGGTGATTCAGCAGCGTGCCGAGCGAAGCCATCAGGCCAATCAGCCCGCTCAGGGTGAGGATGTAGAGCACCACCGCGCGCAGGCGGGCGTTGCGCTCTTCGGGGGTGGCGGCCTGCTGCTGCACCACGCGCCAGGTGCTTCCCCAGACCACTGCGCCGGTCAAAGCCAGGGCGATTCCGTTGGTTACAGTTGCTGTACCGCCCAGCGCGCCGGGGCCGGCGATCAGGTCGCGGAGCAGCATGACCACGCCCCCCACCAGGAAGCCCAGCCCGTACAGCGACCAGAAGTAGCGGTACAGTCGCCGCACCACGGGCAGGTGCTCACCACTGAGTTGACGGGTGCGGGGCGCGAGGTAGGCCACCCAGGCCAGGTTGATGACGATGGCCGTCAGGTTGTCGGTCAGGGTGTCGCCCTGCCCCGGATATCCCCCTGCTGCGGACGGAGCAAGCGTCTGATGTAGCGTGCGTCCCAGCCAGGCGAGCGCGTTGTGCATCACTGGCAGCAACAGGGCGGTGAGCGCCACGAAGAAGAACAGCAGGCGCAGCGTACTCGCGCGCGCTTCCGCGTCTTCCCTGACTTCGCGCTGTGCCCAGAGCCAGTGCCCGGTGAACACCGGCGCGCTGACCAGGATGAAGGCGATCCCGCCTGCCAGGGCGGTGGGGGACAGGCTCACCTGTGCGTTGAGTAGCGCCCGCAGCAGCAGGATCGTGCTCCAGTTCAGGGTCAGCAGGCTAATCAGAATGACCGTGTACTGGTATAGACGGCGAAAGGCGTTCATGTTTCAATCTCCAGGGGGATAGAGAGGCGGCGACTTCGGCCATTCCCATTGCCAGAACGGATAGGGAGCGGCGCGGATTTTCCACTCACCCGCCTGGCGGATCAGCCGAAAGCCTTCGGACTGAGACCAGTTGCTGCCGAATGGGTCGCTGCTGCTGTAGCGGATGGTAGCTTCGACCACGGCTTCATCCCCCACTATCGTGGCGTCCCCCAGCCGCACCGTGGTGCGCTGTATCCCTTCCTGGCTGGCGTGCAGGGTTTCCAGGAAGTCCAGTTGGGAAGGTTTGTTCTCCCAGTCGGCCAGATAGCCGTAGGCGCGCTCGAAGTCGCCGCGATACAGGGCGAGCAGGTAGTTGTGCACCACCCCTTTGGGTGTGCTCTCGTCCATGTACTCCGGCTGCGGGCGCAGGAAGAAGACCAGCAGCGCCAGCACGACCAGCGCGCCCACGCCGCCCAGAATGTACCACAGACCACGGTCTTCTTGCATGATGTGCTCCTTTAGGGAACTCAGCGTCGCCCCGGTTTGATCAGGATGACCAGAAATGGCCCCAGCGCGGGGATCAGTAAGGCAAACAGGCCCCACAGGATAAAGGATGGGGGGGAAAGTCGGCGACGGCGCAGGAAACTGGCCCCCAGCCAGGCCATGCCGATCAGGGTGAGGAACAACAGGGCGCGCAGGGCTTCGGCCTGTGAGGTCATGGTGTTTTGATTGTAGCGGAATACTCCAGCGGGCGCAAGTAGTGGGGTGCCTGAGGGTGTATGCAAATGTTGTTGGTCGGGGCGTCAGCATCCCCCGTCGGTGAACAGAATCTCTCCCCTTTCCCGCCGCGTCTCCCTTTCGGAAGGGAGGGGAGGGGGGAGGGGAGAGGTCCCAGCCAACAACATTCGCGCGGAGCGCACAGCTCTGTGTCTCCGTGCCTTCGTGGTTGACTCACCCCGCTGAGGAGGCGGGGGCGCCCTTACTGCGCGCGTGACTGTTCCACAATCGCCACACCGGCGCTGGCGCCGATGCGTGTCGCACCGGCGGCGACCATCTTCTTCGCGTCCTCGAAGGAGCGCACCCCGCCGGCGGCCTTCACCCCCATCTCCGGGCCGACCACGCGGCGCATGAGCGCCACGTCTTCCACGGCGGCGCCGCCGGGGCCGAAGCCGGTTGAGGTCTTCACGTACTCCGCGCCGGCCTCTTTGGCGAGCAGGCACGCGGCGATTTTCTCTTCGTCGGTGAGCAGCGCAGCCTCGATAATCACTTTGACGAGCGCGTCGCCGGCGTGCGCCGTGTTCACCACGGCCTGGATGTCGCGCAGCACGGCAGCGTAATCGCGCGCCTTGAGCGCGCCGATGTGGATCACCATGTCAATCTCCTGCGCGCCGTCGCGCAGCGCCGCCAGCGTCTCTGCAGATTTGATTTCGGGCCGGCTGGCCCCCAGCGGGAAACCAACGACCGTGCACACCTTCACCTCGCTGCCCAGTAGATGACTGGCGCAGCGGCGCACGTACACCGGGTTCACGCACACTGAGGCGAAGTTGTACGCCAGTGCTTCGCGGCACAACTGGTCAATCTGCTCCGGCGTGGCCTCCGGCTTGAGCAACGTATGGTCGATGATACGGGCGATGTTTTTTAGATCAGGTGGCGCTTCCCGCCAGGGTTCTTTCGCGCGCAATGCGGTGATTTCCGCCTTCAGGGTGCGGATGGTCTCTTCCAGGGATGGGGTGCTCATCGTGAATCCTTCCTGAATTTTGAAGTAAGAAATGCGCTTTGCGCCTTCATTCTACCGCAGAGCACGCGTGCACTGCGGGCGACTCGGCTTTCCTCACCGAGAGGCCAGGGTGAAGGTGTCCACCACCTGGCCGTCCACGGTGATGAACTGGAATGTAATCTCGTCCGCGCTGGCGGTCACCAGCATTGCGCCGTGCGCTTCGCGGAAGCGCACCTGGCTCCCTTCGACCGCTTTGCCGAAGCCGTAGCGCGCCGGGTGCCCGCCCAGGCCGTTTACAAAGTACACTACCCCGTCGCGGTGGATACGCTCGTAGGTGTGGTCGTGGCCGGCGATCACCACCTGCGCGCCCCATTCGGCGAAGGGCCATTGCAGCGCCCGTGTGTCGCCGTGCTCTGCAGAAGAGTATGGTGGGTGGTGGGTAACGACGATGCGCCAGGGCGCGTCGGACGCTGCCAGCGCGGCCTGCAACCAGGCGCCCTGCGCCGAGGAGCGTCCGATGCCGTCCGGCTCGCGGCTGTCGCTGTCCAGGATGAACAGGTGCACCGGCCCCTGACGCACCTCGTAGTAACGTTCGTTGCCGGGCAGGTCGAAGTAGTCCAGGTAGGGCTGGATGTTCCCGCTGCCCCAGTCGTGGTTGCCCAGGGTAGGGAAGAAGCGGTTGACCGCTGCGCCCGCGCCGAACTTTCCGTTGTAGGGGGCGATGAAATCGTGGTAGTACAGCCCGATGTTGCCGTCGATGGTGCTCGCCGCGCCGCGCGGGTAGTTGTTGTCCCCGGCGGTGACGATGAAGTCCGGCGCCCAGGAGTGCACCAGCGCGGCCACAGCTTCTTCGTCCGGCCCGGCCTGGCCGTAGTCCCCGATCACCGCGAAGCGGACGAGGCCAGCCGATGCTTCGGTAGGCGTGGCCGGCGCGGGCGCGGTGGGTGAAGGAGCGACGGTCTCCGTGGGCGCGGCTTGGGTGGTTGTGGCGGATGGCGGTGCGGTCTGCGTGGGGGTGGGCGCGGGCGGCGTGACGGCGCGCAGCGCGCAGGCCGCGATCAGCAAGGTGAAGGTCATCAGGCAGAGGATGAGCGCGCGTTTCGTGTTCATCTCAGTCTCCGGCTTTGGTGAACAGGTACAACTCACCGTCGTGACTCAGTAGATACATGTTGCCCTCCACGTCCGCGCCGAAAGCGGTGATGCGGAAGTTCCGCTGAAAGAGCAGGGTGGTCTTCCAGGAGTCGTCTGGCAGGCGCAGCAGCCCCCAGATGTTTCCGGAGCAGTAATCGCCGTAGAAGTACACGCCCTGCCAGGTGGTCATCGGGCCGCGATACACCTCGCCGCCGGTCACCGAACAGCCCAGGTCGTGGCCGTACTCCGCCACCGGGTCGATCAGCGTCGGGCTGGCGGGCGGTTCGCCCTCGAAGGGGTGTGCGCCCTCGCGGTAGTCCCAGCCGAAGTTCGCGCCGCCGGGCGTGTCGGCGGGCAGGAAGTCGATTTCTTCCCATTTATCCTGCCCCACGTCGGCGATGAACAGGTCACCGGTCAGGCGGTCGAAGGTGAACGTCCACGGGTTCCGCAGGCCGTAAGCCCAGATTTCCGGTCGCCCGCCCCTGTTCACGAAGGGGTTGTCCGCCGGTACGGCGTAGGGCTGGCCGTGGTTCACGTCGATGCGCAGCAGTTTGCCCAACAGCGTGTCCAGCGACTGGGCGTTGCCGTGCGGGTCGCCCGCCGCGCCGCCGTCGCCAGTGCCGATGTACAGCATTCCGTCAGGGCCGAAGGTCAGGTGCCCGCCGTTGTGGTTGCTATAGGGCTGGGAGATGCGTAACAGCACCTCTTCTGTGGCCGGGTCGGCGCGGTTCGGGTCGGCGGAGACGCGGAAGCGGGCAATTACGGTGTCGCCGTTGCGGTCGGTGTAGTTCACGAAGAAGTAGCCGTTTTGGGCGTACTGTGGGTGGAAGGCAAGCCCCAGCAACCCCTGCTCGAACCCCTGCGAGCCGACGCGGTCGCGGATGTCCAGGAAAGGTGTGGGGAGCAGCGCGCCGTTCTGCACAATGCGGATGAGGCCGGCTTGTTCCAGCACGAACAGGCGTGGATCGCCGTCAGAGGCGACTGCCAGCCGCACCGGACGCTCTAACCCGCTCACCACCTGAACCCAGGTGTAGCCTGACGGGTCGGGCAGGTCGGTGCGGGGCGTGGGCGAAGCGGTCGGCGTGACCGAAGGCGGTGTGGTTGTGGGTTTTGGCGCAGCGGTGGGCGGGGCGAAGGTGGGCAGCGACGTGGCGGGCGGTAGCGTGGGCAGCGTCTGCGGACGGTTGGGCAGCGGCAGGCGCGCGCAGGCAGTCAGCAGCAGCGCGGCCAGCCAGGCGATGAGCAATTGGCGCGTCATTCGTCCTTGGTTTCTCCGGGCTCCAGGTCGCGCCAGGTGGTGTCCACCACGCCGTGCAAGGCGTCGCGGTGTTCCTGTACCACCTCTGGCGGGCACAGTTCGACGAACAGGTACGTGCCCAGCCAGATGATCAGCGCGTCGTCGATCGGCCCTGGTGCCAGATCGGGGAAGAGCAGGTACAGCAGCGAGCCGACCGGCAGGGCCTTCAGATAGAATGGCACGCGCGAGTCGGCCATCAGGCGGGCGATCAGACGCACCTGATGGGTCAGGTCGTTGATCAGGCTGCTACCCGGCAACAGTGGTCGGGATGGGCGGTCGCTCATGCGGTTTCCCTCCGGGAGAGTGGTGCGTGTCTGCTTACGGTTGTCCCCTCGATGGGTGAGGGCGAAAGGATTATACTGCAATGTCGGTTGCCCGTTCAGACGCCGTGTAAAGAGATGAAACCCCGCCGGCTCGTTTCGCTGATTCTGGCGTATAATCGGGGTGTTACAACATGACCCCTGTCGAAGAAATTCATCCCTCAGGAGCCCCCATGACCGATCCCCGAATCGAACGACTGGCGAACGTGCTGGTGAACTATTCCGTTGAAGTGAAGCCCGGTGACTGGGTGCTGGTGCGCGGGCATGTGCTGGCCATGCCGCTGGTGGAAGAAGTGGTCGCCCACGTGTTGCGGGCGGGCGGCAATCCCACCGTGCACCTGAGCAACGACCGGCTGACCGAGATCACGCTGCGCGAGGCGAGCGAGGAGCAGTTGAAGTGGATTTCGCCGGTGGAAAAGCTGCTTTTCGACCAGATGGATTGCCTGATCAGCATCCGCGCCACGGAGAACACGCGCGCGCTGACGAGCATCGACCCGAAGCGCAACCAGATTGCCCAACTCGCTCGCCGTGAACTGATGGAGACCTACATGCGCCGCTCGGCGGAAGGCTCGCTGCGCTGGGTGGGCACGCAGTTCCCCTGCCCGGCCTACGCCCAGGATGCGGATATGAGCCTGAGCGAGTACGAAGATTTCGTGTACGCAGCCACCTTCTGCGACCGCGAAGACCCCATCGCCGCCTGGCAGCAGGTGCACGAGCGGCAGCAGCGCCTGGTGGACTGGTTGAAAGGTAAGGACCGCGTGGAAGTGCGTGGCCCGAACGTGGAACTCACCCTGTCCATCAAGGACCGCGTGTTCATCAACTCGGACGGCAAGAAGAACATGCCCAGCGGCGAAATCTTCACCGGCCCGGTGGAGGATTCGGTGAACGGCTGGGTGCGCTTCACCTATCCGGCCATCCACGCCGGGCGCGAGGTGGACGGTGTGGAGTTCGAGTTCAAGGACGGCAAGGTAGTCAAGGCCTCGGCGACGAAGAACGAGGAATACCTGCTCAGTATGCTGGACAGCGACCCCGGTGCGCGCTACCTGGGCGAATTCGCCATCGGCACGAACTACGGCATCCAGCGTTTCACCCGCAGCATCCTGTTCGATGAGAAGATCGGTGGGACGATTCACATGGCGGTCGGCGCGGGGTATCCCGAAACTGGCAGCCAGAACCGTTCCAGTATCCACTGGGATTTCATCTGCGACATGCGACAGGATAGCGAAATTCGCGTGGACGGGGAATTGTTCTACAAGGACGGCCAGTTCCAGATCGAATGAAACTACTCTGGCGAGGCTCTACCTGGCGCGTGCGATTGTTGTACCTCTGGCGGCGGTTGGTGCCACCGCTGGACGAAAAGCGTCGCGGGATGGTGCGCATCCAGTTGCGGGACGCATGCCGTCCCGATTTCGATTTCTTCCTGCTGGTGGTGCTGTCCAGCGCCATCGCCACGCTGGGACTGTTGACCGATTCGGCGGCCACGATTATCGGCGCCATGCTGGTCGCCCCGCTGATGACGCCGATCATTGGTCTGGGGCTGGGGTCGGTCACCGGCGACGAGAAAACCGTGCTGAACTCGGCGCAGGGTTTGGTGGCCGGCCTGGGGATGGCCGTGCTGGTCTCACTGTTCCTCACCTGGCTGAACCGCTTTCTCCCCTTTGTCGCCCTGCAGGACTTGCCGGGGGAGGTGATTGCGCGCACGCATCCCAGTCCAATTGACCTGGCGATTGCGCTGGCGGGCGGGCTGGCGGCGGCCTTTGCCTATGCCCAGCCGGATATCTCGGCGGCATTGCCCGGCGTGGCGATTGCCACCGCCTTGATGCCGCCGCTGTGCACGGTCGGCGTGGGCATCGCACTGGGCGACTGGCGCGTGGCTGGCGGCGCGGTACTGCTTTTCAGCACCAACGCGGTGGCGATCGCGTTCGCTTCCATGGTCGTTTTCTTCAGCCTGGGCTTCCGCCCGGATAGCGAAGCGGGCGAGCGCGCGCTGCGGCGCACAATCACCGTCTCCGCGCTGCTGACGGCGATTTTGCTCATCCCGCTGACCTACTTCGGCGCGAATTTCGTCCGCCAGGCGGTGGAGTCGCGCCGAATTGCGGAAGTGGTGCAGGAGCAGGTGTCCACCGTGCGTCCGGGTTCGGAGGTGGCGAATCTGCAAATTCTGCGTCAGGGGGATTCGCTGGAGTTGCAGTTGACCATTCGGACGGGACGCGAGTTGCGTTATGAGGACGTGGTGGCGCTGCGCGACGGCATCGACACCGCCCTGGGACGACCGGTGGAGGTTAGCGTGAACCAGGTGCAGGTGTATCACCTCGACCCGCGTATCCCACCCACGCCGACGTTCACCCCGACTCCCACCGCTACATCCACCAGGGGGCCATCGCCCACGCCGTCCCCCACGCCCACGGTCACCCCCAGCCCGACGGCGACCTTTACCGCCACGCCCTCCGCCACGCCGACGAACACCCCCACGCCCACGCCGACGAACACGCCTACGCCGGCGCTGGCACGGGTGATCGACACCGCTGGACGCGGGCTGGTGTTGCGCGAGTTCCCTGAAGGGCCGATCATCGGCTTCCTGCGCGAAGGCGACCCGCTCATCGTGCTTTATGGCTACCAGATTGTGCGTGGCCTGGTGTGGATCGAAGTCATGGATTCGAGCGGGCGTGTGGGGTGGGTGCCTTTGATGTACACCGGCACGATGACGCCCACGCCGTCGCCGACGGCCTCTCCGTAAAGCAGCCAAAACATCCGCCATTTCATTTCAAAGGGTAAGACCCTCGCGTGATCCGCTTGTGTCCTGGAAGACATCGCGCGCGGGGCAGGCTTAGAAAGTCGTTAACGCTGCGGAGAGCTGCTTGACTTTCCCGACCTTTCTGCTCTACAATGAAAGAGGCGCTATGAGACGTCCATGTTTCCCCGTCCTTTGCTGGAGGAATGTATGACCATTCACCGAAATGGGCGCATCCTGGCCGGGGTGCTGCTGCTGGCGCTCGGCGTCCTGGCCTGTCGCACCCAGGCGCCCACGTCACCCACGGCGCCGGTGCCGACCGCGGCGCCGACGCTCCCTGCGACGCCTGTCTCGGCGGCTGTGCCGAATCTGGTAGCTTTGCAAGATCAACTGGTGCGGGTGTACCGTCAGAGCAACCCTGGTGTGGTTGCCATCCGTTCCCTGGAAAGCGGTGGTCTGGGTTCGGGCTTTGTGATCGACCTGGAAGGCCATATTGTGACCAACGTCCACGTGGTGGACGAAGAAACCGTGCTTGAGATCGACTTCCCCAGCGGCTATAGGACGCGCGGCAAAGTGATTGGTACCGATCCCGACCTGGACATCGCCGTGTTGAAGGTGGATGTGCCGCAATCCGAACTGCATCCGTTGCCTTTGGGCGATTCGTCCACCGTGGAGGTGGGGGCGGTGGTGATCGCCATTGGTAACCCCTTTGGCCTGAACGGCACGATGACCATGGGAATCGTCTCGGCCAAGGGGCGCACCATGGAGTCCGAACGTCTGTTGCCGGAGGGTGGGGCGTTCTCGACTGGCGACATCATCCAGACGGATGCGCCGATCAACCCTGGCAACTCCGGCGGGCCGCTGCTCAACCTGGACGGCGAGGTAATAGGCGTGAACCGCGCCATTCGCACGCAGAACTTCACCTCGAACGGCGAACCGCTCAACACGGGGATCGGCTTCGCTGTGCCCATCAACCTGGTCAAGCGGGCGATTCCGGCGTTGATCGCCACGGGTTCCTACGACCACCCTTACATTGGCATTTCCACCATTGATGACCTCACCTTGCCCATGCTGGAGGCGCTGGGGTTGCCGCCGCGTGGTGGCGTGTACATCATGGATGTTGCTGAAGGTAGCCCGGCGGATCAGGCTGGCCTGCGCGCTGGCGACCAGCCGACGGAGCTGCACGGGCTGTATGCGGGCGGCGATCTGATCATCGGCATCGACGACCAGGAGGTGCAATCGTTCGGCGATCTGATGTCTTACCTGCTCAACCACACCAGCCCTGGCGATACGGTGGTCTTCACCGTGTTGCGCGATGGTCAGGAGATTCAGATTCCTGTCACGCTGGGCAAACGTCCCTGACCTTGTGCCATGCCCGGCTCATAGTCAGAAAGGAGACGAGCTATGCTGACCGACCGTGATCTGCGTGAGTTGTTGGAGTACACCTCGGATGAACCGGTGTTGAGCGTATACCTGAACACCGATCCTTTGGAACGAGCGGCGGATCAGGTGCGATTGCACCTGCGGGCGCTGCTCAAAGTGAGCGACGCGCCAGAGGCCGACCGCACAGCCGTCGAGGCTTACTTTGAGCACGATTTCCCGTGGACAGGTCGCGGCGCAGCCGTGTTCTCCTGTGCAGGCGACGGTCTGTTCCGTGCGTATTCGCTGGCCGTGCCGTTACCCAACCACGTCCATGTGGCGCAACGACCTTTCGTCAAGCCGCTGGCCAACGTGCTGGATAGCTACGGCGGCTACGGTGTGGTGCTGGTGGACAGGCAACGCGCGCGGATGTTTTTCTTCCACCTGGGCGAGTTGCAGGCTGAGGAAGACTTCGCTGGCGAGGAGGTGCGGCGCACCAAACGCGGCGGTGGTTCGCAGGCCGCGGGTCGGCGCAGCAGCGTGGCTGGGACGCGCGCTACCGATGAGATCGTCGAGCGGAACCTGCGTGAGGCTGCTGAGCGCACTGCGCGGTTCTTTGAAGGGTATCGCGTGCGCCGCGTGCTGATCGGTGGCACGGACGGCAACGTGGCGCTCTTTCGTGCTATGTTGCCGAAAGCCTGGCAAAGCCTGGTGGTTGGCACCTTCCCGATCAGCATGAACGCCAGCCACGCAGAGGTCATGGCCAAGGCGCTGGAAATCGGTCAGCAGGCGGAGCACCGTCGCGAGGAGAACTTGGCCCGACAGGTGGTCACCGCTGCGGCTAAAGGGCAAAACGGCGTGATCCGCCTGGCGGATACACTGAGGGCTGTGCGCGAAGGGCGCGTGCAGACGTTGCTGATCAGTGAGGGCTTCCACGCGCCGGGCTATCGCTGCACAGGCTGCGACTATGTGGTGGTGGAAGCGTTGGAGCAGTGTCCTTTCTGTGGCAAGAGCTTCGCTCCTATCCCGGATGCGGTCGATATGGCCGTGCGACAGGTCATGGCACAGGGCGGCGAGGTGGAGGTGTTGCACAGCGTCCCCGAACTTGAAACCGCCGGTCGCATCGGCGCCTTGTTGCGCTACTGAGGTCGAGCACAGTCTGACCGGACAGCCCCTCTGCCGTGGCGGAGGGGCTGTTCTCATCCGATACCCATCTTCCCGCGATATAATCGCCGCCATGCGAATTCGTTGGAAACCCTGGCTTTTCGTGACGGGCCTGCTGGTCCTGGCCGTGGGCGTGTACCGCCTGCCGCCGGTCTATGCGCGCCTGTCCTGGCGACTGGACGCCGCACGAGCCTATATGCGCGGCGTGATTGACCCGGTGCAGGCCGTCCCCACGCCGCAGGCGCCTTTGGTCACCGCCACGTCCCTGCCGTCGAGCACACCGCCGCCGCCCACGGCGACGCCTATCCCTGGCGTGACGCCCACGCCGACGCCGTCCCCCACACCGCTGCCTGGCACGGTGCGCCTGCCGTCTCCGGTCTGGGAGAAACAGGACTGGAACAACTGCGGCCCGGCCACGCTGGCGCTCTACCTGCGCACCTTCGGATGGCAAGGGGATCAATTCGATATTTCCCGCCTGCTCAAGCCCGAACGAGCCGACCGGAATGTGAACGTGGAGGAACTGGCGTATTACGTGCGCACCCACGCCGGCTGGTTGAACGTGATCTATCGGGTGGGGGGGACGATCCCCCGCCTGAAGACGCTGCTGGCCGCCGGTCTGCCGGTGATGATCGAGGAAGGCTTCTACCTGGAGGAGTCCTACTGGCCGAACGACGACCGCTGGGCCGGGCATTACCTGCTGCTTACCGGGTACGATGACGCGCGCGGCGTCTTCATCGCTCAGGACACCTTCCTGGGCCCCGACCGTGAAGTGCCCTACGACGTTCTGGACGCGAACTGGAAGGCGTTCAACCGGGTGTACATTCTGCTCTACCTGCCGCAGCAGGAGGACACCGTTCGCGGTATTCTGGGCGCGGATTGGGATGAGGTGATGAACCGTCAGGCGGCGCTGGATGCCGCTCGCGCGGAGACGGAAGTCAATCCGCAGGACGCCTTTGCCTGGTTCAACCTGGGCACCAATCTGGTGTACTTTGAGCGCTACGCTGAAGCCGCTGAAGCCTACGACACCGCTCGCCGACTGAGCTTGCCGCAACGCATGTTGCGTTATCAGTTTGGTCCCTTCTTCGCCTACTTTAACGCCGGGCGCACGGACGACTTGCTGACGCTGACGGAGTATGCGTTGAAAATCACGCCCAACTCCGAAGAAGCGCATTTGTGGCATGGCTGGGCGTTGTACCGTTTGGGGAATGTCGCCGGGGCGATTGAGGACTTTCGCACTGCCCTGGAAGCCAATCCGAACTACACCGACGCGCGCTATGCGCTGGATTTTCTGGACGCTTCGCCGTAGCCAGATTTGAGTGGGGGCGGCGATTTGTGCTACAATCAAGGCGCCTTGTGCCTTAAAGCACAATCGCCTGATCCGTCAATAGGAGCCAGTCATGCCTGAAACCATGAAAGCAATCATCAAACCGCAGGCCGGGCCGGGACTGGAGCTGGCCGACGTGCCGATTCCCGCGATCGGCCCGGATGATGTGTTGGTCAGGGTGCGGGCGGCGTCCATTTGCGGCACCGACCTGCACATCTACCGCTGGGACCCCTGGGCTGCCGGTCGTGTGCGTCCGCCGATCGTGGTCGGCCATGAGCTGTGCGGTGAAGTGGTCGAACGCGGTGCCAACGTGCACAACCTGAACGTCGGCGACTTCGTTTCGCTGGAGTCCCACGTGATCTGCAACACTTGCCGCTTCTGCCGAACCGGCAAGGGACACATTTGCGAGAACACACGACTGATCGGCGTGGACCGCGACGGCGGTTTCGCGGAGTACATTGCCATCCCGGCGCAGAACGCCTGGCCGAACCCGCCGGATATGCCGCTGGAAATCGCCGTGCTGATGGAGAACTTCGGTAACGCCGTGCATACCGCGTTTTCCGCTGACTTGCGCGCGAAGAAGGTGCTGGTCACCGGCTGCGGGCCGGTCGGGTTGATGACGATTGCGGTCGCCAGGGCGATTGGCGCGCGCGCGGTGTACGCCACGGACATCAGCTCTTACCGTGTGGAGTTCGCGCGGCGCATGGGCGCCGACCTGGCGTTGAACGCTATGCAGGACGATGTGGTGTCCGTGATCATGGATGTCACGGATGGGGAAGGTGTGGACGTGCTGTTGGAGATGTCCGGCGCCGAGAAAGCGATTGACCAGGGCTTTCGTGTGCTCAAGCCGGGCGGCGAAGCGGCGCTGCTCGGCGTGGCGGGCCGCCCGATTCGGTTTGATTGGGACCACCACCTGGTGTTCAAGGCGGCGCGCGTCCATGGGGTGAGCGGTCGTAACCTGTGGCAAACCTGGTATCAGGCGCGCGGGCTGGTCTTCTCCGGAGCGGTGGATCTTTCGCCTATCGTCACGCATCACTTTGCACTGGAGGAGTTCGATCAGGCCTTCGAGGTGATGGCTTCCGGCCAGTCTGGCAAAGTGATGCTGGTGCCGTGAGGATGCGCCGGGGGGTGGTTCCCCTGAGGAAGAGAAAAGGGGTGGGAAAACGGGGTGCATGGTTGTGTTGTGGGGTGTGGTTGCTGGCGGCCTGCGTGTCGGTGGGCACGCCTGTGCCCGTCGTCACCCCCACTCCTTCGCCAACGGTCACGCCCACCGCGACCGTGGTCTGGTTCCCGCCGACCGAGACGCCCACGCCGCGCCCGACGCAAGCGCCAACCCCCACGTCGAATCCGCTTGCCGGTCTGGGGCAACGCATCCTGTTTGATGCGCTCCGACAGCCGGATCGCTGGACGGTGGGCGTTTTCCCCGCCGGCGAGATCAGCGTCGGCGCGGACGGGATGACGTTTGCCGTCTCGGTGCCGAAGGGGATGCTGTCCACGCGGCAGGATCAACCCGTCCTGACGGACTTCTTCGCCCAGGTAGTCGCCTCACCCAGCCTGTGCATGGGCGAAGACCAGTATGGCATCCTGTTCCGCGCTCAGGGGGAGGGGGATTTCTACCGTTTTCTGCTCACCTGTGACGGTCGGGCGCGGCTCGATCTGGTGCTGGGCGGGCGGCTCTCGGTCGTCCAGGCGCTCACCCCCAGTCCGGTGGTGCCGCCAGGGGCGCCGGCGACGGTCACGCTGGCCGTGCGGGTGGAAGGCAAGCGCATTCAGACCTTCGTCGAGGGGGTACAATTGTTTGAGGTCGAAGTCACCGGCCCGCGTAACGGGACGATTGGCCTGTTCGCCCGCGCGGCGGGGGAGACGCCGGTCACGGTGACCTTTTCCGACCTCGCCGTCTATACCCTGCCTTGAGCGTCAAAACTTTAAGGAAACCCCGGTTGACAACGGGGTTTCTTTTCTGGTACACTGAAGGCGAACGTTCGCCCGAACGTTCGCATGAGGTGGACATGACCAATCGCGTAACGCTCAAACAGGTGGCTGAACTTGCCGGAGTCAGCTACCAGACGGTTTCCAAAGTCATCAACGGCAAGGCCTCGGTCTCCAAAGAAACCGAGGAGCGCATCTGGGCGGCGGTGCGGCAACTGGGCTACCGCCCGCATCTGATCGCCAGGGGGCTGCGCTCGCAACGCAGTCAGTTGATTGGCTACTCCTGGCCGCCTTCTCCCCCTTCTCAGCCCAATCCCATTCTGGATCAGTTTCTCCAGAGCATGTTCCAGGCCGCCGAGCAGGAGGGATACCACCTGTTGACCTTCCCGCACCACGAGGGTGAAGATCAGGTGAATGCCTATCGGGAACTGATCGACACCGCCCGTGTGGACGGTTTCATCATCTCCGCAGTGGAGATGGATGATCCGCGCATCGCTTTTTTGATTGAGCGGAGTTTCCCCTTTGTGGCGTTTGGGCGTGCAAACCCGGATTGGGATTTCCCCTATGTGGAAGTGGACGGCGCCGCCGGCATGCGGCAGGCGGTCCGTTATCTGCTCTCACTGGGGCATCGGAATATCTTTGCGTTGGCCTGGCCGGAGCAATCACGCGTGGGGAAAGATCGTCTGCGCGGATATCTCGAAACGATGCAGAAGGCGGGCCTTCAGCCAGCCACAGATTGGATCGCACGTGGAGAAGGGGCGTTCGAGTTCGGATATGCTGCCACGGATCGCTGGTTGCGACGTGCACCGTCTGAGCGTCCGACTGCGATCGTGGCACTGAACGACGTGATGGCGATTGGTGCCATGCAGGCTGTGCGTGATCACGGTCTGCGGGTTGGCATGGACGTTTCTGTGGTGGGCTTTGACGATTACCCCCTGGTGGAATACCTCAGCCCGGCGCTGACTACCGTACGCCAACCGATCGAGGAGGTGGGACGGCGCATCGTTTCGATGCTCGTCCGCATTTTGAAGGGAGACCCCCTGGAGGAACGGCACGTTTTGCTGGAGCCCGAACTGGTCGTGCGCGCGTCCAGCGGCCCACCGGCTGTGTGATGGGTGGGCTGCAATGCTTCCGCCAGGCCAGGGCGCAACGGACGACAGCACGGATGTGGATCGCTTTGGCCGACGCAAGGCCGTTTTGCCAACGAAAGCACAGGTTCTGTGAAGGAGGTGTGTTTGCCCGAAACGCATGGATTTGCCCCCTGAATCTCAAACGATCCTGACCGTCCCAAATTTGGAGGAGTGACATGAAGAAGTACCTGATTGTGTTGTTCACGCTGTTGGTCGCTGCCAGCCTGTTGTTCGCGGCATGCCAGCCGAAGACGATCACCGTGACCAAAGAGGTGGAGAAGGTCGTCACGCAACAGGTGGTGGTGACGAAGGAAGTCGAGAAGGTGGTCACCCAGCAGGTCGAGGTGCCCGCGGAGCGGGTGGAAATCCGCCTCTCCGGTTGGGCGGCAAACCCGCAGGAGACCGCGCTGCTGGAGTCGTTGCTCTACAAGTTTTCCGTGGAGCATCCGGACATCCTGGTGAAGTACGAACCGATTACCGGGGACTATTGGGCGGCCATCAACACCATGGTGGCGACGGGTGAGGAGCCGGATGTATACTACATGGACATCTTCCAGTTCCCCGCCTTTGCCGCCAATGACGTGCTGTTGCCCATTGATGACTTCATGGCGCAGAGTGGTGTGAGCCGTGATGAGTTCATCCCCTCGCTCATCGACGCCTTCACCGCGGATGGCAAGACCTACGGCATCCCCAAGGACTTCAACACGCTGGGGCTGTTCTATAACAAGGGGCTGTTCGACGCCGCAGGGCTGGATTACCCGACGGACGACTGGACGTGGGACGACCTGCGCGCGGCTGCCGAGGCGCTTACCAATGCAGACAACAACATCTATGGACTGGGCGTACCCCCTGATCCTGGCCGCTTTCCGATCTTTGTCTTCCAAAACGGTGGCAGCATCATGACGGAAGACTTCTCGGACACGCTGCTGGATACGCCGGAAGTCGTCGCGGCGGCGGAGTTCTATACCGGTTTTCGCAAGGACGGCTTCGGCGCCACGCCGCAGGACGTGGGCGAGGGCTGGCAAGGTACGGTGTTCGGCAAAGGTCAGTTCGCCATGGTGTACGAGGGCGGCTGGCTGATTCCGTACCTGAACGAGCAGTTCCCGGACATTGACTACGGCGTGGTCACGCCGCCGGCGGGTCCGGCGGGCGAGGGCAACCTGATTTTCACCGTGGCCTACGTGATCTCCAAGAACTCGCAGCATCCGGAGGCGGCCTGGGAGCTGATCAACTTCCTGACCAGCGAGGCCAGCCAGAGCACGGTGCTGGAGAGTGGCTTCGCGCTGCCCACCCGCCAGTCGCTGCTGGAGAGCGACTACCTGAAGAACAACCCGAACTCGGCGGCCATCTTCCGCGGCGCGTTCGAGGGGGCGCATCCCTTCATGTGGGGGCTGGTCGGTTCGGACGTGAACGACCAGATGTCCAAAGCGCTGGAGCGCATCTACCTCGAAGATCAGCCCGTGGATGAGGCGTTCGCTCAGGCGGCGGAAGCCGTCCGCCAGGCGATTGCCGAGAACCAGTAGGTCGATGGAAGAGGGGCGAGGCTTGCCTCGCCCCTTGGTTCCCTCCGGGGTGGAGCATGAGCATGCGCCGTAAGCGCCGGGAAGCGTTGACCGCGTACGCTTTTCTGGCACCGTACATCTTCATTTTCCTGACGTTCACCGTATTTGCCATCGGCTATACGGTGTACCTGTCCTTCACCCGCTACAACCTGCTCAAGCCGCCGCAGTGGTGGGGGCTGGAGGGCTGGCGGCGTGTGCTGGCGAACGACCTGTTCATGAAGAAGGCGCTGCCGAACACGTTTAAATATGTCGCTATTGTGGTGCCCACGCAGACGGTGCTCAGTCTGATTCTGGCCTTCGCCATGGACCAGCAACTGCGCTTTCGGCGGCTGTTCCGTACCATCTACTACCTGCCTTCGATTACCTCGTCGGTGGTCATCTCCCTGATTTTCATCTGGCTGTTCAGCCCGGTGGGGGTGGTGAACCAGTTGCTGCACCTGGATATCAACTGGCTGAACGACGTGAGCACTGCGTTCTACACCATCATGTTGCTCAACGTTTTCACCACCACCGGCACGCTGATGTTGATTTTCCTCGCCGGCTTACAGGACATTCCGCCGGTGCTGTACGAGGCGGCGGCGATTGACGGCGCCAATAGCCTGCAAACCTTCTGGTACATCACCATTCCGATGTTGCGCCCGGTCATCTTTTTCGTGGTCACCGTGGGCGTGATTGGCACCTTCCAGGTGTTCGACCAGATTTTCGTGATGACCGAAGGCGGCCCGCTGGATTCCACCACCACGGTGGCCTACCTGATCTACAAATGGGCGTTTCGAGACACCAGCATCAAGATGGGGCGCGCGGCTGTGGCTGCCATTATCCTGACTGTCATTATCTTGATTGTGACTCTGATTCAGCGCCGCATCATCGAAGGAAGCGGCACCGGCACGGCCTGAGGAGCGCGTATGGCTACCGGAACGGTCTCTGCACCCCCTTCGCCCACCTGGAGCGACCGCATGATGCAGGTGTGGGATCGCCTGCGCACGCCGGTCTTTTATGCCATCCTGATTGGCTGGGCGCTGCTCGCGCTGGCGCCGCTGTACTTCACGCTGGTGTTCTCGCTCAAACCGGTGCAAAACAGCTACGACCCGCCGCTGTTCTGGCCGTCGCCCTTCACGCTGGAGAACTACCGCACGGTGATTCAGTCCTTCGAGCTGTTCCCGCGCTGGGTGCTGAACAGCGCGGTGGTCTCGATCACGGTCACTCTGCTGCGCGTGCTGTTTTGCGCGATGGGCGGCTATGCGTTCGCCCGCCTGGAGTTCCCGCTGAAGAACCTGTTATTCACCGCCATGCTGGTCTCCATGATGATTCCGCCGCAGGTCACGCTCATCCCCAACTTCCTGGTCATCGGGCCGGGGATTATGCGCGACCTGACGGTTGCCGGCGTCCGCATCCCGACCGGCTTCCACCTGCTGGACAGCCTGGGCGGGGTGATTCTGCCGGGGATTGTAGGAGCGTTTGGCGTGTTCATGATGACGCAGTATTACAAGAGCATTCCTCGTGAGCTGGAAGAGGCGGCGATGATGGACGGACTGGGACGGTTTGGCATCTTCTTCCGAATCATTTTGCCGATCAGCCGCACGCAGTTGCTCACGCTGGCCTTGCTCACCTTCCAGGGGGAATGGAACGCGTTCCTCTGGCCGCTGGTGGTGTTGCGCACGCCGGAGAACTTCACGCTGCCGTTGGGGTTACAATGGTTCAAAGGACAGTATTACACCCTGTACTCCATTGTGTTGGCCGGTTCGCTGTTCAATACGCTGCCGATTCTGATTCTGTTCTTCATCTTCCAGAGGTATTTCGTGCAGGGTATCGCGACCACAGGACTGAAGGATGTGTAGTTGCCAATGAACAACGCTGCTTCGTGGATCATTTCGCAAAATCGCTTCACCCCTGAACAACTGCATCAAGACGAAACGCGCTTCACGATTGGGAACGGCTACCTGGGCACACGAGGGACGTTCGAGGAGGGGTATCCCGGCCAGCAGGCGGCCACGCTGATCCATGGTGTTTTTGATGAAGCGCCTGTGGTGTTCACCGAACTGGCGAACGCGCCTGACTGGACGGCGCTGACCGTCTGTCTGGATGGCGAACGGTTCTCGCTGGCTCAGGGCGAGGTGCTGGCCTTCGAGCGTGCCCTGGACATGCGCCACGGCTTGTTGACCCGCCGCGTGCACTGGCGCAGTCCACTGGGCCGTGAGGTGATTTTGCGCTTTGAGCGATTCGCCAGCCTGGACGACGTGCACCTGCTCGGGCAGCGGTTGACCATTCAGGCGGTGAACTTCACGGGGAAAGTGGAAGTGCGTGCCGGGGTGGAAGCGCACCCGGAAAACCTGGGTTTGCTGCATTGGGATCGGTTGACGCAGGGAGTTAAGGCAGATACAGTCTGGTTGGAGTTGCGAACCCGCCAGAGCTCAATTCAGTTGGGCATGGCGGCGCGCATCTTCCCCTGCAGCGATGGCTGGGAATCCCCGCAGGGCTGGGACGCCGAGGCGCATCCCACCCTGGTGCTGCAAGGCGCAGTCGATCCGGCAAGGCCGTTGGTGATGGAGAAGTGGACAGCGGTCTTTACCTCGCGCGATGTGGACGACCCGCTGGCTGCGGCGCGCGCGCACCTGGACGGGTTCGCCGCGCCGACCTGGGAGCGCGCCTTTTCCGCACATCGCGCCGCCTGGGATCGCGCGTGGGCGTGGTGCGACGTGCAGATCGAGGGGAATCCGGACGACCAGCGCGCGCTGCGCTTCAACCTGTATCATTTGCTGATTGCCGCACCGCACCGTGATGGGCGGGTGAGCATCGGCGCGAAGAGTCTGAGTGGCTTCGGCTATCGCGGGCATGTTTTCTGGGACACGGAGATTTTCATGCTACCCTTCTTCACCTGCACCCGCCCGGAAATCGCCCGCAACCTGCTGACCTATCGCTATCACACCCTGCCCGGCGCGCGGCGCAAGGCGCAAGCGAACGGCTTCCCTGGCGCGCAATATCCCTGGGAGAGCGCGGACACCGGCGACGAGGTCACGCCGACCTGGGTGCCCGACGCGCACGACCGCACTCGCCTGATTCGCATTTGGACGGGCGACATTCAGATTCACGTCTCGGCGGACATCGCCTATGCGGTCTGGCAATACTGGCGCACGACCGGGGACAATGACTTCCTGCGGCGTTACGGCGCGGAAATCATCCTGGACACGGCGCGCTTCTGGGCAGCGCGCGTGGAGTGGCACGCTGGAGTGAGGCACTACGAAGTTCGCGACGTGATTGGCCCGGATGAGTACCACGACCATGTGGACAACAATGCTTACACCAACGCCATGATCCGCTGGCACCTGCAGACGGCGCTGGAGTTGCTGGCCTGGCTGGCGGAGAAGGCGCCCGACCTGCACCGCGACCTGTGTACCCGGTTGAACCTGGATGAGCAATCGGCGGAACGGTGGCGGCACATCGTCCAGCACATCTACATCCCTCAGCAGCCGCAGTCGCATCTGATTGAGCAGTTCGACGGCTATTTTCGGCTGGAGGACGTCACCCTGACCGATTACGAGCCGCGCCAGCAGTCCATGCAGGTCTTGTTGGGCATCGAGGGCGTCCGTCGCACGCAGGTGATCAAGCAACCCGACGTGCTCATGATGCTTTACCTGCTGCCGGATGCGTTCGACGAGGAAACCCTGCGCGCGAATTACGCCTATTACACCCCGCGCACCGACCACACCCATGGCTCGTCGCTGGGGCCGGCGATTCAGGCGATCATGGCGGCCCGCTTGGGCGACCTGGACGCGGCTTACGAACATTTCCGCCGCGCGCTGTACGTTGACCTGGAGGATTCGCGCCACAACACGGCGGACGGGATCCATGCCGCCTCTGCCGGGGCGGTATGGCAGGCGGTGGTCTTTGGCTTTGCCGGGTTGCGGTTCACGCCGCAGGGCGTTGAGGTGCAGCCCAGCCTGCCGCCGGGTTGGGAGCGGCTGCGCTTCACCGTGGCCTACCGTGGGCGGCGCTTTCGGGTGGATGTCTCCGCGGCGGGCGCGGCACGGGTGGAACCGCTGGAGGGGGTGTGATGGGCGCACCGGTGCAGGGGTTCATCTTCGACCTGGACGGCGTGTTGACGGACACGGCGGAGTACCACTATCGCGCCTGGAAGCGCCTGGCGGATGAGGAGGGGATTCCCTTCACGCGGGAGGACAACGAGCAGTTGCGTGGCGTTTCCCGGCGGGAGTCGCTAATGCGGTTGCTGAAGGGGCGCCCCATCCCGGAGGAAACGGCGCAGGCCTGGATGGCGCGCAAGAACCGATATTATCAGGAGTACATCCGCCAGATGACGCCCGCGGATGTGTTGCCGGGGGTGTTGTCCCTGTTGGGGGAAATCCGGGCATCGGGGCGCAAAATCGCGGTCGCCTCGGCCAGCAAGAACGCCCCGCTGGTGGTCGAGCGGCTGAACCTGCGCCCGTGGATTGACGTGTTGTGCGACGGGAGTTCCGTGGATCGCCCCAAACCGGCGCCCGATTTGTTCCTGTACGCTGCTGAGCGATTAGGGCTTCCCCCAGTAACTTGTGTGGTCGTGGAGGATGCCGCGGCGGGCGTGCAGGCTGCCCATGCCGCCGGGATGCGCGTGGTCGGTCTGGGGCCAGCCTCCCGCGTGGGGGAGGCGGACGTGGTGTTGCCTTCCCTGGACGGTGCACGCCTGACCGACCTGCTGGCGCGGTTATCCTGACCCCAGAGGTTCCCACTTGTGGTACAACTAAGCCATGCATGATCGCAACCGGCTTATCTTGACTTTGGGTGACCTGCTGGTCCTGCTCCTGGTCACCTGGATCGGCTTCGCCAGCCATGGAGAGGCGCAGGCTTTTGGCCGGATGCCCAGCACTTTCATCCCGCTGGTCGTGGCCTGGGCGGCGAGCGCGGTGCCGTTTGGGTTGTATCGCCTGTCCGCGCTTCGTCGCTGGCAATCGTTGGGGAAGGTGTTGTGGGCTGCGCTGCTGGCCGCGCCGCTGGCGGCATGGCTGCGCGCGATCTGGCTGGGAACCGCTGTGCTGCCGGTCTTCGTGGCTGTGCTGGGCGCGTTTACCGCGCTCTTCCTGCTGGTCTGGCGCGCGGCGTTCTGGTTTTTCTCCCTGCGCAACCGGGCATGAATCGGGAAGCCGACTGGATCGCTGCCGCAAAACGCGGCGACCTGGATGCTTTCAACCGTCTGGTGCTGGCCTACCAGGACGCGGTCTATACGCACGCCTGCTACATTCTGCACGACCCCGCTGCTGCGGAGGACATCACTCAGGAGACCTTCCTGACCGCCTGGCGCAAGTTGAAACAGTACCGCGGTGGCTCGTGGCGCGCCTGGCTGATGCGCATCGCGACGAACGCCTGCCTGGACGAACTGCGGCGACAGAAGCGACGTCCCACGCAGGCGCTGGAGCCACTCGGCGACCATGATCAGCCGATCGAGTCGCCCGGCTGGATGCGCGATACCACCCATGGCCCGGAAGAAGCCGTGGAGCAGGGCGAACTGCGCGCGGCGATCGAGCACTGCCTGGAGGGGCTTTCGCCTGACTTCCGCGCGGTGGTGCTGCTGGTGGACGTGCAGGGCTTTTCGTATGCGGAGGCCGCGGAAGCCATCCGTCGGCCCATTGGCACGGTGCGCAGCCGTCTGGCGCGTGCCCGTCTCCAGATGCAGGACTGCCTGCGGGGTTTCGCGGAACTTTTGCCTGCTGCTTTCCGTCAAGAGGCCAGATCATGAGCACGCAATCTCCTCTTTCCCCCCGCGATTGGGAGCTGCTATCCGCCTACCTGGACGGCGAACTGACCCCGCGCGAGCGCGCACGCCTGGAAGTCCGCCTGGAGCGCGAGCCAGGGTTGCGTCAGGCGCTGCAACGCATGGCGCAAACGCGCGCCGTGCTGCGACGGACGCCACGCCTGCGCGCGCCGCGATCCTTTGCCCTGACGCCTGCCATGGTTGGTCAACAGCCTGCGCTGCCGTCGGTGATGCGTTGGGTCTCCCTGGCGGCGACCGTCTTGCTGCTCTTCGTGCTGGCTGGCGACTTTTTCCTGGCGGGCACCGTGAAGCGTTCGGTTGCGCCGCTGGCGATGGAGGCGCCACTGGTCGAAGCGACGGCACCGGTGATGGAAAAAGCGGCTGCGGAGGCGGAGGAGGCCGCCGGTGCGCCGCCCGAAGCCGCTGCACCGGCGATCCGTGTGCCGGAAGCCGCACCCACGGCAGGCACTGCAGACCTGTCCGCGACCCCGCTTCCCACACCTGCGCTGGCGCCGACCTCAACGCCGGCGCCGACGCTTGCCCCTGCGTCAGCGCCCACGCCCGGCGTCCCGCCGTGGCGCTGGGTTGAGGTGCTGCTGGCCGCTGTGGCGTTGATCAGCGGCGCGCTGGCCTGGTCGTGGCGTCGCTGAGAGGCCGAAGACACGGAGGGTTCCCCTGGCTGTACACGAATCCGATGCCCGTTTCTGCATCCGCTGCGGCACACCGCTCCTTCCGAAGCCCAAAGGTGGGCGGGTGCGCCCGGTCTGTCCGGTGTGTGGGTGGGTGTTTTTCCCCGATCCGAAAGTGGCCGTGGCGGCGTTGATCGAGCAGGACGATCGCGTGTTGCTTGTGCGGCGCGTGCATCCGCCGGAAAAAGGCCGCTGGACGCTGCCCGCGGGCTTCGTGGACGCAGGCGAAGACCCGGCGCAGGCGGTCGTGCGTGAGTGTCGGGAGGAAACCGGCCTGCGCGTGCAGGTGGACGGTTTGCTCGACGTGATCGCCGTGCGGGAGCACCCCGATGGCGCGGACATCCTGATCGTTTATCGCGCTCATGCCCTGGGCGGCGAGCTGGTCGCGGGCGACGACGCCGACCGTGCTGCTTTCTTTCCCCTGGACGAGCTGCCGCCGCTGGCCTTCACTTCCACCCGCCGTATTCTGAGTTGTGTGGATGACTGACCTGTTCTGGTTGACCACCAGGACACAAAGGGCACAGAGCCGGTCTTTGTGAATTTCACAGAGATTCTCCGTGACCTTGGTGATTTTGTGGTGAACACTGCCGGGAATGGCGTAAGTCCTGTGTCCGAGTTTCGTTACTGTCCTCTGTGTGCCACGCCGCTGGAGCCGTTCCAGGATGAGGATCGACTGCGGCGGCGTTGCCCTTCCTGTGGCTGGGTGCACTACCGCAACCCGACTGTGGGTGTGGCGGTCATTTTGCTGGAGGAAGGGCAACTGCTGCTGGGCGAGCGGCGGAGCGGTGGCTGGTGTATCCCCTGCGGCCACGTGGAGTGGGACGAAGACGTGGAGCAGGCCGCGCGGCGCGAATTCCGCGAGGAAACTGGGCTGGAGGTGGCGCTGGAGGGCGTGTTTGCGGTGCACTCCAACTTCCACAACCCGCGACAGCACACAGTCGGCGTGTGGTATCGCGGTCGGCGGGTGGGCGGCAGGCTGCGCGCTGGCGGCGACTTATTGCGCGTCGCCTTCTTCCCGCTGGATGCCCTGCCGCTGCTGGTCTTTCCCTCCGATGTGCAGGTGGTCGCGCGTTTGCAGCGGGCATAGGATGGGGCCCAAAAACTTGCTTTAATGAGGATGCAACATGGATTTACATTGGTTGATTCAACGCCTGGAACAGCAAGCTGAGGTGATCCGCCGGCTGGCTACGGGGGTCTCGGCCGAGGAGGCACGCTGGCGGCCGGCTGAAGACGCCTGGTCGTTGGTGGAAGTGGTGGCCCATTTATGCGATGAGGAACGGGAGGACTTTCGCCCGCGGCTGGACATTACGCTTTCTCGACCGGAGGAACCCTTCCCGCCCATCGCGCCGGATGTCTGGGTGACGGCGCGGGCTTATCGAACGCGTGAATTGAACCAGGTACTGGAAGAGTTTCTGCGCGAGCGGGTGAAGTCTGTGGCCTGGCTGCGCGGCCTGGGCGCGCCGGACTGGCAGGCAGCGCATCCCACGTCGTGGGGCAACATCCGTGCCGGGGATTTGCTGGCCGCATGGGTGGCGCACGACCTGCACCACATCCGCCAGATGACGGAATGGCACCACGCGCGCCTGGCCCATCGTGTGCGTCCTTACACCACCCGCTATGCGGGAGAATGGTGAGATCCTGTCGTGCTCAGTCGGCGGTGGCGCCGGCGAGGACGGGTTCGTCACCGTTGTAGCGGCGCAGTTGCGGCCAGCGGCGGGCGATCCAGCCCACGGCCAGCACGCAGGCCAGCCCGCCGCTGACCACGGCAACCGGCGCGCCAAAGAACTGCGCGACCAGACCGGCTTCCACCTCGCCCAGTTGCGGCCCGCCCATGAAGAAGATCTGATTCACGCTGGTCATCCGCCCGCGCAGGTGGTCGGGCGTTTGCAACTGGCGGATGGTGTTGCGGATGATCATGCTGACCGAGTCGGACGCCCCGATCAGCGCCAACATGCCCATGGTGAGCCAGAAGTGCCGCGAAAGACCGAACCCCACGGTGGCGATCCCGAAGATCACCACTGAGATCAGTAACACCGGCCCCTGGCGGCGAATTTCGTCCATTTGCGAGATGATCACCGCCGCCGCCGTCGCCCCTATGGACTGCGCTGCCGAGAGCCAGCCGTACTCCAGCGCGCCCACGTGCAGGATGTCGCGCGCGAAGATCGGCAACAGCGCGTTTGCTGAGGAAAAGAACGTGGCGAAGAAGTCCAGCAGCATGCTGGAGAGGATGATGGGCTGGTTCCAGATGAACTGCACGCCCTCTTTGATCGCTGCCAGGCTTACGCGGGACTGCTCGGCGACCTGCTGCGGCACGCGTCCGATGCGAAGCAGCGCGTACAGCACGCCGAGGTAGGAGAGCGCGTTCAGATAGTACACTTCCGCCTGGCCGAGGTAACCGATGATCAGACCGCTGAGCGCCGGCCCGATGATCGAACCGGCCTGGAAGGCGATGGATTGCAGGCTGAAGGCGTTGGGGAGGTCGCGCACGGGCACCAGGTTCGGCACCAGCGACTGACGCGAGGGCAAGTCGAAGGCCATGGCCACTGCCTGGATCGCGGTCAGCGCGTAGATGTGCCACACGGTGATCCGCCCGGTGGCTGTGAACCAGCCCAGCGCCACTGCTACCAGCGCCATGACGGACTGGGTGATGAACATCACCCGTCGCCGATCGACTACATCGGCCACCGCGCCGCCGATCAGTGAGAAGACGATCACCGGCAAAATGCGCGCCAGCCCGATGCCCCCCAGCGCGATGGGTTGGTCGGTCAGCGTACGGATGTGCCACAGCAGCGCCCAAAACTGCATCCGTGAGCCGGCGATGGAGAACAGCATCCCCAGCCACAGCAGCCGGAAGCGGCGGTGTTTCAATGAGGGGGGAATGTGCAGACCGATCAAGGGGCCTCCCGTTTCGGATGTTTCCCCGGATTGTACCGCTTTTGGGATGAGCGGCAAAGCCCCCTTCCTGGCTTCAAAGCCCTTCGTAACACGTTGAACCCTCTGGTGTTATAATGCGTGATGTTTTTAGTATCCTTACCCCAGAATAGGATCAGGGAACACAACGGATGGATAAAACCACCCCGCTGGTGATTGAAAACCTATCTTTTCGCTACCGGGATCGCACCACGCTGGCGATTCAGGACGTCTCTTTCTCCCTGCATCGAGGGGAAATCCTGCTGGTGGCCGGCACCAGCGGATGTGGCAAGACCACACTGATCCGCTGTATCAATGGGCTGATCCCTCACTCGTACAAAGGGGAGGTCAGTGGGCGCATTCTGATTGACGGCCAGGAGACCCTGGGGTGGCCGCTCTCGCGCATCTCTCAGCACGTCGGCACCGTGTTGCAAGACCCGGAACGCCAGATTCTGGGCATTCGGGTGCTCAATGAGGTCGCATTCGGCCTGGAGAACCTGGGCCTGCCGCGAGCCGAGATTCTGGATCGCGTCGAAGAGGCGCTCAAACGCCTGAACATCGATCACCTGCGCGATCGGGAGACGTTCAACCTCTCCGGCGGGGAAAAGCAAAAGGTGGCGCTGGCGGGCGTGCTGGCCATGCGCCCTTCGATCCTGCTGCTCGATGAACCGCTTGCCAGCCTGGACCCGGCCAGCGCGCTGGAGACGCTGGACATGGTGCGGGCGTTGGCGGATGAGGGGATGAGTGTGTTGCTGGTCGAACATCGGGTGGAGGACGTGCTTCGTATCCACCCGGACCGCGTGCTCTACATGCAAGGGGGGCGTATTCGCTACCTGGGGCCGGTGGATGGCCTGGTGGACGTGGTGGACCACCGGGAGGTGAAGCTGCCCACTCCGATGGTCCTGACCAAAGCTGCCGCCGAGCCGCCGCCCCCGGAGGTGCGCATTCTGCCCGGAGTGTCCTCCGAAAACGGTGCCAGGGCCGCGCAAGAAGTGATCGTCCGCTTTGAGGATATCTTTTTCGGTTACGAGGAAGGACGGGAGGTGTTGCACGGCATCTCTCTGGACATTCACCGCGGCGACGTGATTGCGGTGTTGGGGCCCAATGGCGCCGGGAAGACCACGTTCATCAAACATGCCATCGGTCTGCTTAAACCCACGTCCGGGCGGGTGCTGGTGAACGGGCGCGATACGCGCGAGGCCAGCGTGGCCGAAATCGCCAGCACGTTGGGGTATGTCTTTCAGAGCCCCAGCCACATGCTGTTCGCGTCCACGGTGGAAGATGAACTGGCCTTCGGCCCCAGGAACCTGCGGCACCCTGAAGACCAGATCAGAAAGGAGGTGGACGAGGCATTAAAGATCGTCAATCTTGTGGAGTACGCCAAGAACCCCCCGCTGGCCCTCTCGTTCGGCCAGCAGAAGCGCGTCAGCATCGCGGCGATCCTTGCCATGCGTTCACGCATCCTGGTGATGGATGAGCCGACCGCCGGCCAGGATTACCGGAACTACATCAACTTCATGGACGCCATCGTCCAGATGCCGGGCTTCGAGGCCATCCTGTTTATTACGCACGACGTGGACATGGCGCTGGTGTACGCCAACCGCGTGCTCTTGATGTCGGATGGCCGTCTGGTGGCGGATGGCCAGCCGGAAGAGGTGCTGCGCGACTTCGAACGTCTGGAGGCCTGTCGCCTGGTCCCGACCTCGCTGCTGGAGGCGAACCTGAAGTACCTGCCGCGGAGCGGTCGTTTCATGCGGGCTGAGGCGCTGGCACATCTTTGATTTCTTCACCAACCTTTTGTAAGGAGGCGAGGAGAATGGATAAGCGGGCTTCTACCGTCCTTTGGACGCTTGTTGCGACCCTGGCGATCTTCCTGTTGCTCATCTACGTGGGCGGGAACCTGATGGGCATCGAGCGCCTGCAGACCGGCGAAAACCCGGTGCTGCGTTTCGTGTTTGTGGTGGTCGGGCTGCTGATTACGTATCTGGTGTACTATTTCACCCGCGATCACGAAGCCTGGGAAGTGGGGACGCGCCAGGTGGTCTGGATGGCGATCGGCGCGGCGCTTTACGCTATCTTTTCCTGGTTGTTCAACGGGACGGTGTTCGTGGTGCCCTCACTCAGTCAGGTGGCGTTGCGTCCGGCGATTGCGATTCCGATGTTCTTTGGATACGCCTTCGGCCCGGTGGTCGGGTTCTTTACCGGAGCGGTGGGCAACATGTTCGGCGACGCGTTGACCGGCTTCGGCCTCTCGCCGCAATGGAGTATTGGCAACGGCCTGGTAGGTTTCGTCGCCGGCCTGGCGCTGCTCTTCCCGAACCGCAAGAAGAGCATGGACACTGTGTTGTGGGCCAGCGGGGTGCTGGCGGCGCTGGCGGCGGTGATTTTCTTCCTGAACCGCAACGTGCCCAACATGCTGTTCTTCGACCCGGAGAACAACATCTTCGGCGACGCCACCATCTCCACCTTCGCCGGCCTCTCCATTCTGGTCGGCTTTGTGCTGGTGCTCGTGGTGCGCTTTGCCTTTGGGAAGAATGAAGACGTTGCCGCCGCAGTGACCTGGGGCATGCTGGGGAACATCGTCGGCATTGGCTTTGCGGCTATTTCGGATATCTGGATCAACGGGTTCAGTCCGGCAGCGGCGATTGTGGGTGAATTCCTGCCCGCAGCGGGGCCGAACCTGATCTTCGCGGCCATCCTCGTCCCGGTGCTGGTGGCGGCTTACGCTGCCGTCCAGCGGCAGGCCGGGCGGTAATTTCGCTGTCCGCGCGGTGGTCGGCGGCAGGGATGGCCCCGCTCGCCGACCGCCCGCGACGCACTGGGCCTAACTATGCTGGTTACCTGGCGTTATCGCAAGCGCAAATCCTTGATTCAATGGTTTGATCCGCGCGCCTGGATCATCTTTTACGGCTGCTTCCTGGCGACCACGCTCTTTTTCTGGGATATTCGCTTTTTGCTGCCGTTGTTGTTCATCGCGCTGTTCGTGTTGTTTACGTCCGGCGTGACGTGGCGCGAAATGCGCCGCGCGTTCCTCTTCATCGGAGGCTTCATCTTTTTCTTTTCGTTCCTGACGTTCCTGACCGGTCGCGGCGGGATGGAAGTGTACACCCAGGAGCATTTGTTACGCCGTCTGGAAGCGGGGTTCACGATCCTGGGCTGGCGTCCCACGCTGGAGATCACGGTGGAGCGCATCTTCTTTGCGATCAGCCAGCTGGTGCGTGTGTTCAGCATCGCGGTGATGACCATTCTGATACCCTACTCGCTCGACCCGGCGCTGTACGGCGTGACCTTCCGCGGTCTGGGCTTACCCGATAAAATCGCCTACGCCATGGATTTGACCATGCGTTTCATCCCGACCTTTGGGCGCGATTTCCAGTTGACGATGGATGCCCAGCGCGCGCGGGGCTATGAACTGGAGAAAATCCGGGGAGGGCTCTTCGCGCAGGTGCGCAAACTGATCCCGATCATGGTGCCGGTGACCATTCACGCGATCATCGGTAGCGAAGATATCATCGACGCGATGGACCTGCGTGCTTTTGGCATCGGGCCGCGCACCTGGTTACAGGAACTGCAGTACGAACTCAAAGACCGGCTGCTGATTGCCTTCGGCGTGCTGATGCTGCTGGGAGCGCTGGTGGCCTTGTTTATGGGGTACGGGGGGTTTTGGGTGCCGGAGTTCATGTTCCGCCTGGCTGGCGGGTGAAAGGTCCTTACTGAAGCGAGTGGAATCCACAAAGCAAAAAGCCACCGATAGTCGGTGGCTTTTTGCTGTCGCCAGTTGTGGTTTAGGGGTGACTGTGTCCCATGCCGCCTCCCCCTCCGCCGTGATCTTCGGTGGGCATTGGCGTCATCGGCATGGGGGTCATACCTGATCCCTGCGTGGGCATCGGCGTCATGCCGGGTTCGTGGGTAGGCATGGGCGTCATGCCGGCTTCGTGGGTGGACACGGGTGTCGTGCCGGATTCGTGTGTGGGCATCGGCGTCATGGACGGCATGGGTGTCATCCCCGTTTCTTCCGTAGGCACGGGCGTCATTTCAGGCTCATGCGTGGATGTGGTTGTCATGCCGGGCTCATGGGGCGGCTCGTGCGTGGACGTCATGGAGGAGGTGGGGATCATTTCCGGTTGATGAGTCGAGGTATCTGAGGGCGCCGGGTAGGGTGTGGTCGGGGTGATCTCCAACACGATCCGCACTGCCAGCAGCGTGCCATCCGGGCGGGTCACAGCAACCACGTGCAACATATCTCCCGTTGAGGGTGTTCCCTCGATGTAGGTCTCGTTGGTTACCTGCACCACGAACCCGCCGATCTGCCAGGCCTGCGGGGTGGTTGCTTCCAGCGTGCCCCAGAACTCCACCTGCGTTTGGCGTCCGGCCTGCAAGACGGCCTGCACCTCTGTGCGCCGCTCGGTGCGTAGTCGGGATTCAAGCTCCTGCCGCTGGGTGGGATCCAGCGCCAGCGCCAGGCGGACGCGCTCCACCGTGCGCTTGATGGGGTACAAAGGGTCGCCGGGCAGGGCGTTGGCCGAGGCCAGGCCAATGCCGCTGGTCAGCACGAAAGCCAGTGCCAGTACCATGACAACCGCTAATCGAAGTGTGAGTTTCATTTCAAATGGCTCCTTTCCCGTGGTCAGGGTGATTATGCGTGCCATATAACGGGAAAAGGAGGATTTGGATACAGTTTTCTGCCGCACGAATTCCTGGCGCACCTGCTCCCGGGAGGCTTGAACCCGTGCCGGTGCCATTTTGGGCGGTTGGAGCTGGAAGCTCATGTGTGCTGCTTCCAGCAGGGGGCGCAGTTCCTCCGAGAGGCGTGGATAGCGGGCCAGGCAATCTTCCAGCGGCTCGCCGGCCTGTAACCGTTGCAGACAGTCTTCCAGGATAAGATTAAAATCAGGGTTCATAACAACCTGCCTTCTCGATCGCCCGACGCATGGCGGCCAGCGCCCGGTGTTGTAGCGCTTTGATCGCGCCGGTGTTTTTG
>CAYSXA010000007.1:0-45072 GCA_964435005.1 uncultured Anaerolineaceae bacterium
ACAGGGGCGGAGTTTTCTAACCCCTCAGGACTTATGGGTAATCACCAGAAGAAAGACATTAATTTCTCAGAAAAGGCATCCCTCAAGACGGGTTTGGGGATAAAGATTGGTATAATTAATCTGCCGTGTGACAACTCTGGAGGTCTATGTGAATTCAAGAAACCGCGCTTCGATTCTGGTTTACCTGCTGCTGTTCATCGCCATTATGGCGATGTTTTACCAGTACACGCAACAATCGCCTCGCCAGGAGGCGTTGACGGTCAATGAGGTGGCCGCTGACCTGAAAGCGGGCAAGATCAGCCGGCTGGTGTCGGACGACACCCGCCTTCGCGTGATTTATCGCGACGGCACAGAACGTATGTCCACGATCGAGCCGTCCGCTACACTGGTGGAGCAGTTGCTCAACCTGGGGGTGACGTCGGAAGAACTGACGCCAGACCAGGTGAAGATCGAGATCACCCCGCCCAGCCCGTGGCTGGGGATTGCCACCATCGCCAGCTATGTGTTGCCGTTCATCCTGCTGGCAGGCATCTTCTGGTTCGTGTTCCGGCAGGCGCAGGGGAGCAACAACGCGGCGCTCTCGTTCGGTAAGTCGCGCGCGCGGATGTTCACCGGCGAGAACCCCACGGTGACGTTCGACGACGTGGCTGGTGTGGAGGAAGCGAAGGAAGAACTGAAAGAAGTGGTTGAATTCCTGCGCGAACCGGAGAAGTTCATCGCGCTCGGCGCGCGTATCCCGAAGGGCGTGCTGCTCATCGGCCCGCCGGGGACGGGCAAGACGTTGCTGGCGAAGGCTGTCTCCGGCGAGGCGGGCGTGCCCTTCTTCTCGATTTCCGGTTCGGAGTTTGTGGAGATGTTCGTTGGCGTGGGCGCCAGCCGTGTGCGTGACCTGTTCGACCAGGCCAAGCGCCACTCACCGAGTATCATCTTCGTGGACGAGATCGACGCGGTGGGGCGTCACCGCGGTGCGGGATTGGGCGGCAGCCACGACGAGCGTGAGCAGACGCTCAACCAGTTGCTCGTCGAGATGGACGGCTTCGACACGGATACCAACGTGATCATCATGGCCGCCACCAACCGCCCGGATATCCTCGACCCGGCGCTGTTGCGCCCTGGTCGCTTCGACCGCCGTGTGGTGCTCGACCGTCCGGACATGAAGGGGCGAGAAGCTATTTTGCGCGTGCACCTGCGCGGCAAGCCGCTTGCGCCGGACGTGAAGCCCGAAGTGCTGGCGCGCGCCACGCCGGGCTTCGTCGGCGCTGATTTGGAAAACCTGGTCAATGAGGCAGCCATTCTGGCGGCGCGTCGAGGCAAGAAGCAGATCGACATGGCGGAGTTCGAAGAGGCCATTGAACGGGTGGTTGCTGGGCCGGAGCGCAAGAGCCGCCTGATCAGCGAAGACGAGAAGCGGATTGTGGCCTACCACGAGGCCGGGCATGCGGTGGTGGCGAACGCGTTGCCGCACTGTGACCCGGTGCACAAGGTCTCGATCATCGCGCGTGGCATGGCCGGCGGCTACACGCTGGCGTTGCCCGAAGCGGATCGCACGCTGATCAGCCGCCAGAAGATGCTGGACGACATGGCCTTTGCGTTGGGTGGCCGTGCAGCGGAAGAGCTGGTCTTCGACGACATCACTTCCGGCGCCTCGAACGACCTGGAGCGCGTCACCCAAATGGCGCGCACTATGGTCACCCGCCTGGGGATGAGCGAAGAACTCGGCCCCATGGTGTATGGGAAGAAGGAGGAGCTCGTCTTCCTGGGACGCGAGATCGCCGAGCAGCGCGATTATTCGGAACTGATCGCGGAGAAGATCGACGTCGAAGTGCGCCGTCTGGTGGGCGAGGCCTACGAGCGGGCGAAGACCGTGTTGCAGCAGTATCGCGAACAGCTCGACGCCGTGGCGCAGCGCCTGCTGGAAGTGGAGACCATTTCCCGCGAGGAGTTCGAGCAAATTTTCCCGCCGCCGGTGCCCAAGAAAGGCGGCACGCCACAACCGGCAAACTGACGTCAGTGTACACGGCGCGCTCCCAGGAGCGCGTCGTGTTGTTTTGAAAGTGGCAGAAAACAAAGGAGCGGCGCACCCGCGTGCGCCGCTCCTTGCGGTCTGGAGAGCGTGGGCGTTACTGCGCCTGCCCCTGGCTTTCCAGGTGCTGGCGCACCAGCTCGCGCCGCAGGATCTTGCCCACCGTGGTCTTGGGCAACTCGTCGCGGAATTCCACGTGGGTGGGTACTTTGTACTTCGCCAGCCGTTCGCGGCACCACGCTTTGATCTCGTCCTCGGTCAACGTCTCGCCGGGCTTGGGCACCACCCAGGCTTTGACCGTCTCGCCGCGGTAGGGATCAGGGATGCCGGCCACGCCGACTTCCAGCACCTTGGGGTGTGCCTGGATGACCTCTTCCACCTCGCGTGGCCAGACCTGATAACCACCTGGCTTGATCAGCTCCTTCTTGCGATCCACGATGTAGAAGTAGCCATCCTCGTCCATGTAACCGATGTCGCCGGTGAATAGCCAGATCTTGCCGTCGATCTCGCGCAGCGTGTTCGCAGTCTCGGTTGGCATGTTGTAGTAGCCCTTCATCACCTGCGGACCGTGGATCACGATCTCGCCAATTTCACCGGGCGGCAGGAAGGTCTTGCCGTCATCCAGACTGACGATGCGGCAATCCACATCAGGCAGCGGCAGGCCGACCGAACCGGTGCGGTTCTCGCCGAGCAGCGGGTTGCAGTGCGTGGCCGTTGGCGCTTCGGAGAGGCCATAGCCCTCGAACACCACGCCGCCGGTGATGGCCTCGAACTTCTCTTTGGTTTCGCGCATCAGCGGCGCGGAGCCGGAGATGCAGGCTTTGATCGAACTCAGGTCGTACTTGCCGGCCACCACATCCGGGTGCACGTTGATCGCGTTGAATAGCGTGGGTACGCTGGGGAAGATGGTGGCCTTGTACTTCTGCAGGTTGTCGAGCAGATCTTTCAGGTCGCGTGGGTTGGGCACCATGACCAGCGCCGCGCCGACCCGGATGCCGAACAGCATCCCGGCGACCATGCCGTACACATGGAATAGCGGGATTGCCATCAGTACCACCTCTTCGCCGTCGTTGGCGTTGGGCATCCAGTAGCGGATTTGCAGCGTGTTGGCGACCAGGTTGCGGTGCAGCGCGACGGCGCCTTTGGAGAGGCCGGTGGTGCCGCCGGTGTACTGGAAGAGCGCCACATCGTCTGGCCCAACGTCCACGTTGGGGCGCTGATCGGGCGTGTAGCGCGCCAGCAGGTCTTTCAGCCACACGTCATCGTCCCGCAGCGTGACGCGGAAGCCGGCCTTCTTCTCTTTGGTCAGCGTGAACAGGAAGGAGAGTAACGGCGGCAGATAGTCCTTGATGTTCGTCACGATCAGGCGCTTGATGCCGGTCTTCGGCTGCACCTCTTTGATCGTGTTGTAGAAGTTGCTCATCACCACCATCACACTGACGCCCGCATCGTTGACCTGGTGCTCGATCTCGCGCGGGCTGTAGTGGGGGTTGGTCGCTACCACCACGGCGCCAGCCTTCAGCGCGCCGAAGTAGGCGATCACGAACTGCGGCGTGTTCAGCATGAATAACCCGACGCGGTCGCCTTTCTTGACGCCCATGTCCACCAGGGCAGCGGCCATGCGATCGGTCAGATTGTTCATCTCGCGGTAGGTGATCACCCCGCCCTTGAAAATGGTGCACGGCTTATCGGGGTACTTGCGGGCGGCGTCTTCCAGGAACTGGAAGAGCGGCACTTCGGGGTACTCGATATGGTGCGGTACTCCCTCATCGTAGTGCTGAAGCCAGGGGCGATCGCTCATCTCTTGCTTCTCCTTTTCGTAACTTTGGGATCGATTTGGTGTTTACACTTAATCCAAGTATAGTGACGATGAGGGAACTTGTCAAACAGGAAGCGCTGTCTGAAGGTAATTACGTCAGGCGGCTGCTCAGGGTGGCGAGTTCATCGCGCAGGCGGGTGATGGTTGCCGAGTTGCCGTCTTCTTCCCCCAGGCGGGCGCGTTGGGCTTTCTTCCAGGCCAGCTCGGCGCACACCTGGTAGAAGCGGACGGTCGCGTGGTAGTTGCCGCGGAGGAGGGCGTTCACGCGGGCGGCGGTCTGAGCCCAGGTGGAGCAGGCAGTGCGGTACTGGGCTTCACTGATCACCCCGCGAGCGACTTCGTCCCGCAGATTTTCGCGTAGCCATATTCTTTCACGACGCAGCGCCCACAGGATGATCAATCCCATGAACGCCCAGCCGCTCCAGTCCACCAGCGAACCGAAAATCAGCCCTTCTGGCCCGCTCAGCAGGCTGGCGAGCGTGTTGTGCACGCTGTGAGTCATCACGGCGAGCGTCCAGCCCAGAATGGGGGCAAAGAAGCGCACCATGCCGCTGCGACTGAGGCGAGCGGTCGCCAGGCCCAGGCCGGTGAAGGCGGTGTAGAAGGGATGTTGCCAGCCAATCAGAATCAGCCGGAGAAGGGCCATATCCCACAGCCCTTGCATACCCTTCTCGACGAAGCCGTACTGGTAGATGTAGTAGGTGTTCTCCGTGGCGGCGAACCCCAGCGCGACCACACCGGCATAGACCAGCCCGTCCACCCAGGAGTCGAACTCGCGGCGGAAGGCGAAGAAGACCACCAGTACGGCCAGCCCTTTCAGGCTTTCTTCTGCCAGGGGTGCGATCACCGAGCCGGTGGTCAGATCGGTCGCGGTTTCCGAGCCGGTGAGGAAGTACACCCCCACGCCCAGCACGGTGTTAATGAGAAATGCCCCGCCGGCGGCCACCAGGGCGCCCCACAGGAACACACCGCCCAGTAGCATCTTGGGCTCCTTTTCGTAGCGGTCGATCCAGTACACCACCCAGGCGTACGCCAGCGAGGCCAGAAAACTGAGCGTTAGCGCGAGCAGGAACCCCATGCCTACAGCAGCCCTTTATACATGCCGCCATCCACGGTGATCATCACGCCGGTCAGGTAAGAGGCCGCCGGGGAGAGCAGGAAGACCGCCACGTTGGCGAATTCCTCCGGTTGCCCCATGCGCCCCAGTGGGCTGGCGGCAGCCTGCTTGCGGATTTCTTCCTCCACTGTGGTGCCGTTTTGCTGTGCGCGGGCTTCCATCAACTGGATCACACGCTCGGTTCGTGTCCAGGCGGGGAGGATGGAGTTAAAGCGGATGCCGTCGCCGCCCAGTTCCAGCGCCAGCGTTTTGGTCAGCCCCACGGTCGCGGCGCGGATGCTGTTGGAGAGTACCAGGTTGGGGATGGGCTGTTTGACGGAGACCGAGGTGATGGTCAGCACGCTGGCCGCGTCGGACTGGCGCAAATGGGGCAGGGCGGCGCGGATCAGGCGCACGTGGCTCATGAAGGACAGGTCAATGGCCTTTTGCCAGGTGGCTTCATCGAAGGACTCGAATGCCCCCGGCGGAGGCCCGCCGGCGTTGGTCACCAGCAGGTCAAGCCCACCGAAGTGCTCCACGGTCTGTGCGATCAATTGCGCGGGCACCTCCGGGTCGGTCACATCGCCGGGCAGGCCGATGACCTCCGCGCCGGCCTCCGAGCGGATGGTTTCCACGGCTTGTTTCAGCCGATCCGGGTTGGTGCTGTTGACCGCCACCCGACAGCCTTCTGCGGCCAGAGCACGCGCGGTGGCGAAGCCTAATCCCCGGCTGGCGCCGGTCACGAGAGCGATTTTGCCTTGCAGTCCTAAGTCCATGGTGGCCTCCTGTGGTTGATTGGTTGCTTGGTTACTTGGTTACAATGGTTGTACTGGTTGCCTGGTTATTTGGTTGCATTGGATAGTCTCTGACTGCATCTGGTGGATGTTACGTGAACTAGTCCGCCACCAGGTCGGTCAGGTCTTTCTCGCGCAGCATCCGGTATTTCCAGGTCTGGATCAGGGGGACGATGTAAGGCAGCAGGCGCATGGAATAGTAAGGAGGCAGCACGGGCACGCCGAGCAAATCACCGAAGGAAATCAACACGAAGAGGTGTTCCATATCGGCGCGCTGGCGGCGAAAGGCGCGTACGGCATCGTAGAACATCATGCCGTACAGAAAGCCTTTGAACCATTCCCATGCGGATTGCCATCGTTGGGACAGTTTTGACATTTTGCCTCACCTGGGCTACACTGAAGGGCAATGTGCGGATACTGCGCGATTTCCCCTGGAGGGAGGTGATTGTGGATACCGGTCAACTCATTGCCATTGCGTTGAGCATCCTGCTGGGGGTGTGGTTTGTGGTGGCCGGTGTGTTCAACCGTCGCCACGGCGTGCGAGTCTTTCGCTGGCTGCAGCAGGGGCTGTCCACCTGGGGGAAGATCGGCGAGGCGCGTTGGATTGGATCGTCGGGGTCGGGCGCGCGGCTGACGATTTCCCAGGGGAACAAGCCTTTTGGACGGGTGGAAGCCGTCTTCCTGCTGGAAAGCCGCGAAATCGCGCCGCTGTGGGCGTTCAACCGCCTGCGTGGCAAACGCGATGAGATGATCCTGAAAGCCAACCTGCGCACCGCGCCACCGCTGGAGATTGAGGCGGCACCGCCAGAGGCACGTCACTGGCGCGAGGTGATCGGCTTTCGCGAGGTCGGTGCGGTCGGCGGTCTGCGGGTGACGATGAAAGGACACGAAAAACCTGCCTTCCAGCAGCGGGTGGACGACTTTCTGCGTGCGTACAGCGATTCGTTGCTGCGCTTCTCGCTGCGCCGTCGCTCGCCGCATCTGATTGTTCATGTGCAGTTGCCGTCGCTGCTCGAAAAGCCGCCGGAAGAACTGTTCCAGGCGCTGGCCGCGCTGCTGTCTTAAGGCAGGACTTACGCCGTTCGCTGGCCGAGGTAGCGAGCCGCGTATCGAGGCCAGCCCTGGCGGGAAAACGGGGGCTCGAACTACCTTGCAGGCACCTCAGCCACCGTTTTCCCGCTCAACTGTGTAAGTCCTGTTGGCTCATCGTTAAAAGTGTGCGGGGAAATCTCGCCCCTCCCCCGCCCGGTGGCCCCGCCAGGGGACAGCGGGTACCCCCTGTCCTCCCTTACTAAGGGAGGGCAGGGGGTGGGGGAGAGATCCTGGTTCACGGTAGAGTCCGTTTGCACACTTTTAATAGATGAGCCGTCCTATTTAATGACAGCGCAACGCCTGCAGGGCGTGCAGCACTTCGTCAAAGCCCTGTTGCGGGCACCAGCCGCTGAACTCCAGTTCCAGATCGCGTTCCGAGTGGGGGCAGTGGAACGCGACAGTCATGAACGTTACGTCGTGGCGGTGCCAGGGCAACCCCCGGCGGCGGGTTTTCCAGTGCACAGTGGCAGTGTGGCCGTTCACCGGGATGGTTTGTTCCCCGTGATGGTTGCGGTTGCGGCGCGGCGGGCGCACGTGGATGTGAAACTCCAGCGCCCAGCCGCGCTCTTCGTGATAAACCACGTACCAGCCGTCACCGGTCACAATCCAGGGCTTGTCCCGCCGGCGGTGTACGGCCACCACTTCGGGACGACTGACCCCCGGCGCCAGGTGCCAGGCCGGGGGCAGGGGAAGTTGCAGGAAGAACGCGCTCCCCAGTAGCGGATTGCCAGCCAGGATGTCGTGAGGAACCAGAGCTTCCATGAATTGGATGAAGGTCATCCCGGCCCTCTTTTGGGGAAGAAGACCGGGCTGGTAGGGTCAGGCAAAGAGCAGGGCGGCGGTGCGTTTGAGCATCTCCACGCCGCGTACTTCGGTTTCGAACAGCGGCAGGATGGCGCGCACCATACCATCAAATTCGCGAGCGATTTCCTCCATGTATTCGTCCTGCATCGCCACGCGGTTGCGCACGAACTCGTCCATGTCGTCGGTCACGGATTGTTTGTCGATGCGCATGTTGACCACCACGCCGCCTACCGGGATGCCAAACTCGTGGAACCACTGGATGAAGCGGCGAATCACCGCGATGGGCAGAGATTCGGGCAGGGTGACGAAGAAGAAGGCCGTTTTCGCCGGGTCGGTGAGCAGCGCTTTCGCCCGCTTCATGCGGTCCTGGAACTCCACCAGGTAGTCCATCAGCGGGTCTTTCTCTTCTTGCGCTTTCTTGGAGTAGGAGAGCCGGATGCGCATCTGTTGCGCCTCTTTGCGGCTCTGCATCATCTTATTCACCCACAGCGAATAGACCGAGGACATGCCGAGCAGGCGGCGAGCGTTGGCGGTCGGCGCGGTGTCGAACACATAGACATCATATTCGTCGCGGAACATGATGTCCAGCATGTTCTCGAACATGGCCGACTCCTCGAAGGCCGGGTTGAGCGTGGCGGTCTCAATGAATTCGTCGGCCTTGCCCTTGATTTCGGCGAACTTCAGGAACCAGTCGATCTTTTCGCGGATTTCGCGCTTGGAGCGCTCGATGGTGTCCTTGGTGTCGATCTCGTAAGCCCACAGGTTCGGCACGCCGATCACCGGCGTGGCCTTGCCGAACACGTCCTGGTCGAGCAGGCCGGAGAGGCTGTGCACCGGGTTCGTCGAAGCGAGCAAGGTGCGTTTGCCCAGGTTCGCCAGAGCCACCGCCGCAGCGCCGGCCAGCACGGTCTTGCCCACGCCGCCCTTGCCGCCGAAGAAGTAGTACTTCAGAGCGGGGTGGGCGTCCACAAATTGACGCATGGTCTGGTCGATTTTCAACTCAGTCATAGCGTTTCCCCTCCGAACATCGCGTCGGCCATGCGGGCGATCATGTCCAGACCGGCGATGTCGCGTTCCATCTCCTGCACCTCGGCCAGCACACGCTCACCGAACTCCTCGCGGATGCGTTGCAGGTACTTTTGCTGCATGGTGTGCCGGTTGACCAGGTATTCGGGCACGTTGCCGCGCTGGATCAGGTCGTCGGGGATCACGCGGTTGACGATGTAGCCGCTGATGGGGACATCGTACTTCTCGAACAGGCGAGTGGCCTTTTCTGTATCAATCAGGATCATCTCCTCCGGCACCAGCACGAAGAAGAACGCGGTCTTTTGCCTGTCCGTCAGGATGCTGGACGAGGTGGAGATGCGGTAGCGGATGTCCTGCAACTCCGCCAGGATTTTGTCTTCTTCGAGTTCCTGCTTGCGCTGAATGCGCGCGGCCATCTGCTCGTATTCGCGCATTTCCTCGCGCAGTTTGGTGATCTTGCTGATCCACTGATCGTACACGCTGGCCATGCTCAGGTAGTACAGTGCGTGGCCGAGCGGCACCAGGTCGTAGATGTAGTAGTCGTATTCGCCGGCGACCACAATGTCCACCACCTGGTCGAAGATGGCAGATTCTTCCATCGCCGGTTCCGCCGAAGCCGCCTGGATATAGGACTCGATCTCATCGGGGATCTCGTCCATGCCGTACATATCGCGGATCTTCTGGCGGATTTCTTCCTGGTATTCGCGGATGTGCTGGTCGGCGTCGATCTCCTGGGCGTACAGGTTGGGCATGATCTCCACTGCGCCCTTGCCGTAGATGTCGCGCTGGAAGATGTCGGAGAGTGAGGCCTGCGGATCCACGGAGAAGACCAGCACCCGCTTGCCCTGCTGGGCCAGCCAGTAGGCGGTGGCGGCGGAGAAGGTGGTTTTCCCCAGACCGCCCTTGCCGCCGTACATGATGTAGCGACGTTCGGGGTTTTCGCGGAAAACTTTCGCCAGGGACATGGGTTACCTCACGCGAGCGCATCCACCAGGTCTTTCTCACGCAACATGCGGCGCTTCCAGGTGGAGATTTGGGGGACGACGTAGGGGAGCAAGCGCAGCGAGTAGTACGGCGGCAAGATCGGCACGCCGAGCAGATCACCCATGGTGATCAGGATGAACAGGTGCTCCATGCTGCCGCGTGTCTTCAGTGCCTGGCGGGTGGCCTCGTGTGAAGCCATGCCGTAGATGAAGTCACCGACAACCTCTTTGACTTTTTGCCAGAACGATTTCTCTTCACTCATGGGTCGCTCCTGATGTGGAAGGATTGAATATGGCTGCGAAAGTGCTGCCAGAATCGTGTCTTTGACCTCGCCGAAGCGCTCGGCGGGGAAGAGGTACGTTTGAGGCCCGTTGGCGATTAACACACTGGGAATGGTGCGGATGCGGTATCGGATGCTCAGCCAGAGCCCGGCCAGTGACCAGGGCGTGACCCAGCGCACCCGCACCCGCTTCGGGAAGCGGCGTTGCAGGTAGGTCAGGTCACGTTGCAGGCCGAGTTGCATTCGCTGTCGGTGCGTGGTTTCGTCGCGCAACCGCGCTTCGCGGAACACTTCGTCCGAGAAGATCACGCCGCTGGGGACGTGGGCGGTCAGGTCGTCGCGCGGTGCGAGCACCAGAATCTGGATCATGTGGTGATGTGAATTTCGGGTAGCAGATGGAAGGTTCCATGCGGCGCGGGCAGGCCGGCGGCTTTCAGCCGCTGTTGCAGGCGTTTGTGAAACGCTGCTTCGGCTTCCCATCCGCTGAACTTTTCCTGTTGGTCGATGATGAGTGTCGGGTAGCGGCGGATGCGATAGCGCAGCAGCCACCACATGCCCACCAGGGATTGCGGGTCGATGACGCGGATGACCACGCTCCGACCGTAGTGGCGTGCCACCGCCCGCACCCAGGCCGAAAGCCGCAGGTACTCCTGCTTCAACTCGTCGGGATATTCGTTGATCTCCTCGGTGTGCACCTTGTCTCCAATACCAAGCCCCGCCTGGTTCGACATCGTCTCACAATGTGGTCAGTGATAAAGGAAGGTGAGCACCGGGGCGATCACGTCAATGCGGATCGGCCTCATGATTTCAGATGACGCTCGATCAGTTCAGCCACGGCATCCTCGTCCAGGGTAGTGATATGCTCCTGCCCCACCACGAAGGTGGGGTAACGGCGGATACCGTAGCGAATGGCTTTCCAAAGGGCTTGAGGGGATTGGGCGTCGGTGATTTTGACGATGAGCTTCCCGGCGTACCGCTCGGCGATATTATACACCAGATCGGAAAGTTTCTGCCATTCTTCCATCCACTCTGGGGGATAGGATTGCAGGTCGGCCTGGTGCACCCGATCCCCCACGCCCACGCCGTCGATGAACACCTGGCAGTGGGAGCAGTGGTTCATGCTGCCCAACACGTGGGTGATGACTTCTACCTCTAACACATCCATGATCCATGCCCTTTTCAGGCGTACCCCAGGGGCGAAGCTGCTCACTTCGCCCCTGGGCGAGCTGTGGACGCCCTGACGGGCTAATCACCAGCAGGCGCGGGCGCCGGGCCGCCGCTGCGCGCCTGGTTGAAGGCTTTCAGGCCGTCGGCCAGCAGCAGGATGGCCGCTACCGTCATGTAAAGACCAAAGGCGGCGGTGATGATGTTGCCGATCACGAAGCCCGTGTTGCCGCTGCCCAGGTTCTGGATCACGCCTTTGAAGATGGCGTTGTACACCGAGACGTAGAGCAGCGCGGCGACCGTGGTCACGTACATGAACATGCCGGGGACAAACGACCAGTTGTACGGCTTGCCCTCACCCGCCAGCCAGATGGAGATCAGCAACAGCGCCATGCCGGCGAACAGCTGGTTGGAGCCGCCGAACAGCGCCCAGATCCATTGCCAGAAGCCAAACACCACCAGGAACAGGGTGAGCAGCACAGCGACCAGCGAACCGACGTGCGGGTTCTTGAAGGCCGGGATCTTGTCGCCCAGCAGTTCCGCGCTGGCAACGCGCATGAAGCGCAGCACCAGTTGCATCACCGTGAGTGCCATGATCACCAGGAAGACCATCCCGATCGCCAGGCCGAGGTTCTCTGGCATGCCGATCACGCTCATGAACTTGGCCATGCCGACGGCGAACACGCCCGCAGCACCGGCCACCAGCTTGTAGCCCTGCGCCGGATCGTACTTGCCCGCCGCCACGCCGATTGTTGCGGCAAACACCACAGAGAGCACGCCGAGCACGGCTTCGGTGTACATTGCGCCACCGGCCACCGGCAGGGTGTCCGTTTCCTTCTCCAGCTGGCGCGCCGTGCCGGACGTGGACACCAGCGAGTGCCAGCCGGATACCGCGCCGCAGGAGATGGTTACGAACAGTAGCGGCCAGATCGGGCCGAGGTGCGGCTGGAAGGCGGTCACGAAGGCCGGGATGTCAAAGCTGGTGTTCACCGAGCCGGTGAAGGTGGCGACCAGGATGCCCAGCATGGAGCCCACGATGCCCAGCAACACGAACCAGAACGAGGTGTAGTTCACCGGCTGGGCGAAGCGCCAGATGGGCAATACAGAGCCAAGGTAGCAGAAGGCGAGCATGACGATTGCCCAGAAGAAGTTGGCCCAGGTCATGTCGCCGTAGCCCAGCGGGCGGGTGAACAGCACGCCGGTCTCCGGGTCACCGGCCAGCCCGTTGATCGCTTTCACGATGTTCTGCGCGCCGCCGGTGGTGCCGATCCAGATGCCGACCAGGGCGATCAGCACGGTGACCACCGTGGTGACCAGCAGGTCTACACGCCAGCGGTAGGTCATCTGTCCGGCCAGGATGCCTGCGCCGACCAGGATCAGGAAGCCGATCGGCACAATCGGTTTCGCCAGCAGGGGCGCGATCAACGCGCCGAAGGCACCCATAATCAGCAGCAGGTAGATGTACAGGAAGGTGAGCAGCAGGGTGCGTGCCCGCGGCGAGATGAACTTGTACGAGAGGCCCCCCATGGTCATGCCTTCGTTGCGCATGGCCAGCATGGCTGACGCGTAGTCCTGCACCCATCCGATGAAGAACACCCCCACAAGCAGCCATACGATGGACGGGAGCCAGCCAAACTGAATGGCCGTGATCGGACCCACGATCGGCCCTAACGCGGCGATGGACTTGAACTGATAGCCGAACAGCACGCTGGCGCTGGCCGGCATGAAGTCCACACCGTCGTTGTACATCTTGGCCGGCGTGGCTCGCTTGGGGTCCGCCTGGATGATCTCGCGATCCACCTTGGAGGCGTACACGCGGTACCCCACGACGACCACAGCGATGGCGATAATCAACATTGCAAGTGCCATAGTTCTACCTCCTCCTTGACGGGAATGGTGAGCGGTCACATAGCGCTACTCAAAGATCGTGGGGGAAATCGTATGGGATAGCTGCTGGACATCACCTCCTTTCTCAAAAACGCAACACACTCGCATGCCAGCGGCAAGCGAGTGTGTTAGGCGCGGTTCTCTCCTACCGATAGCGAGCCACATCGCTACCGGCCCTTGTTGTGTGCCCTTCACGGCACAAGGGAAGGGTGGGGAGGTTGTGAACATGTCTGGCTAACTCAAAGAACACCGTTTTTCGTCAATGGTTACGCCAGAAGTGGAAAGAAAATGAATCTGTGCCAATAAGATGATAAAATTTATTAAAAAAGTCAACAGTTGGACTTCACCAGAGTTCGATCTGGTCGTCCAGCACGGTGACGTCTGGCCAGTAGGTTTCAATCCAATGAGGGATACGCTGCAACGAATGCTCGGCGTGGCGACGGTCGCTGCTGAGCCAGGCGCAGGCGATCACGGCAGATTGCCATTCGTCCTGGCGGCCCATTTCGGCCACCGACACGTTGAACTCGCGGCGCAGGCGGTGGAGCAGCGGCTTCAATCGGCTGCGCTTTTCCTTCAGCGAGCGGCACCCCGGTAGGTGCAAGTGGATGGTCAGAATGCCCAGGGCCATGATTTTTGTAAAACGGGAGTCGAAACGGCGCTTTCAGTTTATAATGAAATCATGAACAACGCAAGAGGCTTGTTACTTACTTCGGGCTTGCTGGTGATTTTCGCCTGGCTGGCGTGGTCGCTGGTGAACACGGTGCAGCAAACAGTACAATCGGTGTTGCAGCCGGTGCAGCAAATGACCGGCAACCTGAGCACCCAGATCGCTGAGGTGCTGCACCCCACGCCGACGGTGATCCCTGACCCGGTGACCATCATACACGAGGTGCGCTCGCTGGCGCGTCTGGAGACCGTGCAGTACACTGTGGAGAAGGTGATCACAGCGGAGACCGGTCAGGGTGCCTTTGGCTTTCTGTTCGGCGACAGGCTACTCTTTGTGGCGCACGGGATCGTGATTGCTGGCGTGGACCTGGCGAAGATCAGCCCGAAGGATTTGTGGACGGAAGGTGGCGTGTTGTACGTTCGCCTGCCGGAGCCTGAGATCTTTGTCGCCACCCTGGATAACGAAAAATCGTATGTGTATGACCGTGACACCGGTGTGCTCACCCACGGCGATGTGAACCTGGAAACCACCGCGCGCCAGGCTGCAGAAGAAGAGATCCGCAAGGCGGCGCTGGAAGATGGCATCCTGGAGACCGCACGCCTGAACGCCGAGAACTATCTCGATCGGTTGTTGCGGGATTTGGGTTTCCCTGAAGTGATCTTTGTTCAGAGTCAGTGAGCCGGTTGCGGTCAGGTAGTTTTGCACGATGGTTCAGGCAAGCTTGCCAGGAGCATTGAGATGATTCACACGCTTCCTTTAGAGAAGGCGCCGAAGCAGGTCACTGAGCTGATCCGTATTATATTGCAGCATAATGACTTTCTGTACCTGACACGGGACGGCGTTCCGTGCGTGGTGGTTATTCCAGTGCACGGGCAGACGCATCACATGACGCGTGAGGTTGATCGCGCTCCGCGGACGGTGGCCGCACTGATCGAAGCGGTGGAAGAGCATGGAGATACCATGGTGCTCTCCCGTAGCGGTCATCCGTTGATTGCCCTGGTGCCCTATTCTGGTAGCCTGGGACGTGAGGAGCTGGAACACTACCGACATCGCCTGCGTGCTCGCCAGCAGTACCGGCGCTGTGTCAGCGAGTGGGGGTATGACCCGGACTACGACGACGAAGGCGCCTAAGCGGTGGGGAAACTTTCTTGTTTGCCCTTGACAGGCGTCTCTTTTTTTGCTAGATTACTCTGTAGTGTAGAGTTCACTATATTGCACACTTCTCTGGAGGTGAACCATGATGTTGTCGCATGAGGAGGCACAGCAATCCCTGGGGGTGATCGAACGCACCCTGGCGCAAACCCGGCGCGCGTTGGCTTATGGCGGTGCGCCTTATTACCTGCTGCTGTGGGGGGCAATCTGGCTGGTGGGGTTCCTGGTCGAACAGTTTGCCACGCCGAAGGTGAGCGGCTGGACGTGGTTGGGGCTGGACGTCTTCGGCGGCGCGCTCAGCTTCTGGATCGGGTATCGCCAGTCGTTGCGTGTGCGCAGCCGCACGCTGGGGGCGAACATCGGCCTGTTCTGGTTGGCGCTGATTGGCTATGGGAGCCTGTGGTTGTGGCTGGCTTCCCCGACCAGCGGCGCCCAGGTGTCGTTGATGATTACGCTGTTTGCCATGTTCGGTTACGTGGTCATGGGGTTGTGGTTGCGAGATCGCGGGCCGACGTGGCTGGGTCTGGGGATCAGCGGGTTGAGCCTGGCCGCCTACCTGATCGTGCCGCAGTGGTTCTTCCTGGTGATGGGGCTGCTGGGCGGCGGCACGCTGATCCTGAGCGGCTGGTGGATGCTGGCGCGTTGGAGGGATTGAGATGACCGCGTTGAATCCCATCATCCATCAGCCCACGCGGCTGCGCATCATGGCCTCGTTGAGCGCGTTGACGGACGACGCGCAGCTGGAGTTCACCGCCTTGCGCGACCTGCTCGACCTGACGGACGGCAACCTGGGCGCCCATCTGCGCACGCTGGAAGATCACGGCTATGTGCACATCGAAAAGACCTTCGTCGGGCGCCGTCCCTGTACCTTCATTGCCATCACGCCCGAAGGCCGCCGCGCGTTCAAGGAGCACGTGCAGGCGTTGAAGGCCATTCTGGAAGGCGCACAGGGAGAGACGTCATGAATCGGCGCACCTGGATCGGGTTGTTCCTGGCGTTAGGAGCTTCGCCCCTGCTGGGCTGGTTGCTCGGCGGTGCGCGTCAGGCGGGGGGAACCGCTCCGCTCGTGTCCATGCTGATTGGGGATTGGGCGCTGGCGTTGGCTTTGCTGGCGTGGGTGCGCTGGGGAGAGCGGTTGCCGCTGACTTCCATCGGCCTGCGTCGCCTGCGTTGGAGCGACCTGACCTGGAGCGTTGGCGGATTTCTCATCGGTGTGGTCACGTTCATGATCAGCACGCCCCTGGTGGCGGCACTGGGGCTGGAGAGCACGGCGGTGGGCATCCAGCGCCTGGCTCAGGCGCCTCTTGGCCTGCGCTGGGTCATTGTGCTCACGGCGGGGATCACGGAAGAAATCCTCTTCCGTGGGTATCCTATCGAGCGGCTGAGCGCGCTGACGGGACGGTTGTCCCTGGCCGCCGTGCTGACCTGGGCGGTGTTCACCCTGCTGCATCTGCCGTTCTGGGGGCTGGGCGGCGCGTTGCAGATCGGCCTGTGGAGTGTGGTGATCGTGTGGTTGTACGTGCGGCGGCACAGTCTGGGCGCCTGCATGGGAATGCACATCTTGAACGACGCCTACGCGTTCATTTTGCTGCCCATGTGGCTGCCTCAGTATTTGAAGTAGAGGAGAAAAAAGATGGACGTGGTCATTGAAGTGCAAAACCTGATGAAGCATTATGGTGCGGTGCAGGCCGTGCGTGGTGTATCCTTCCAGGTCGCCCGTGGCGAGGTGTTCGGCATGGTGGGGCCGAACGGCGCCGGCAAGACCACCACGATCGAGTGCATCGAGGGGCTGCGCCGCCCCGACCGGGGCACGATCCGCGTGCTGGGCATGGATCCCATCCGTCAGGGGCGTTCGTTGCGACAGCGCATCGGCGTGCAGTTACAGCAAACTGCCCTGCCTGACCGCCTGAAGGTGGGCGAAGCCTGTGACCTGTTCGCGGCGTTCTACGAGCGCAGCGTCCCCTGGGAACCGTTGCTGGAGCAGTTCGGTCTGGCGGACAAACGGAACACTTACGTCAGCCGGTTGTCGGGCGGGCAACGACAACGGTTGTTCATCGTGCTGGCGTTGCTCAATGACCCCGACGTGGTCTTCCTGGACGAACTCACCACAGGCCTCGACCCGCAGGCGCGTCACGCCATGTGGGATCTGGTGCGCGACATCCGCGCGCGCGGCAAGACGGTCTTTCTCACCACGCATTTCATGGAAGAAGCGGAGCGCCTGTGCGACCGCGTCGCCATTATGGATCACGGCCAGATCATCGCGCTGGACACGCCCGAAGCCCTGATCCGCTCGCTGGATGGTCATACCCGCCTGGTGTGCGCCGTGCAGGGCGGCGACTTGCCCGTCGAGGCGCTGCGCACGCTGGACGGGGTGGCCGAAGTCCGGGCGAGCGGTACCCGGCTGGAGGTGGTGGGGAACGGGCCACAACTGGTGCAGCAAGTGGTGTCCCTGCTGGGGGAGCGCGGCCTGGTGTTGCGTGACCTGCGCACCGAGCAGCCCGGTCTGGAAGACGTGTTCCTGACGCTCACCGGTCGTCATCTGCGTGATTGAGGAGGCTTCCATGCGTGCGTTTGTCAAACTGACCCTGACCCATCTCAAACTGTACGTCCGCGAACCCGTAGCGTTCTTCTTTACCGTGGTCTTTGCGCCCATGATGCTTGTGCTGTTCGGGAGCATCTACGGCAATGATCCGGTGGATCTGTTCGGCGGCTACGGCACGATGGACGTATCCGTGCCCGCCTACATCGCGCTGATTATCGTCACCGTGGGTCTGATGAGCGTGCCCGTTGCCACCACGACCTATCGTGAGCAAGGGGTGTTGCGCCGCTTCCGCGCCACGCCGCTCTCGCCTGCGGTGTACATGGCCTCCGAACTGCTGCAGTTCTATCTGATGGCGCTGGCAGGCGTGGCCTTGCTTGCGCTGGTCGGGAGGCTGGCCTACCATGTGCGGTACGATGGCAACCTGTTCGCCATTGGGCTGGGCTTCACGCTGAGCGCGTTGTCCATCTTTGCGTTGGGCTATCTGCTGGCGGGGATTTCGCCCACGCCGCGCTTCGCTCAGGCGGTGGGGATGGTGCTTGCCTTCCCGATGATGTTCCTCTCCGGCGCGACCATCCCGCTGCAGGTGATGCCCGAAAGCGTTCAACGCCTGGCGCAGTGGATTCCGCTGACCTATGTAGTTGAACTGATGCAGGGGTTGTGGTTCGGCGACCCGTGGCGCGACCTGGGGAAGCCGATCGCCGTACTGATCGCCGTGGGGCTGGTCAGCGGGGCGGTGGCCGCACGCACCTTCCGCTGGGAGGGGTGATACAATGCGGCCATGCCGCGTGTGTCTGTATTGATGCCCTGCTACAACGCTGCCGCCATGCTGCCTGAAGCATTGCGCAGCCTGGCGGAGCAGACCTTTCCCGATTACGAAATCGTGGCGGTGGACGACGGCTCGACCGACGCCACCGCCGCGCTGCTTAATCAGGCTGCGGCGCGCGACACGCGTATCCGCGTTATCCACCAGGAACACAGCGGGATTGTCGCCGCGCTGCAACGCGGACTGGCGGCCTGCCGCGCACCGCTGGTCGCCCGCATGGACGCGGACGACATTGCTCATCCCGACCGGCTGGCGCGCCAGGTGGCTTTCCTGGACGCGCATCCCGAAATTGCCGTGCTCGGCTGCCGCGTGGAAGCCTTCCCTGCCGATCGGGTGCGCGAGGGGTTTCGCGTGTACCTGGACTGGCAAAACCGTCTGCTTACCGATGCGGACATCCGACGGGAGATGTTCATCGAGAGTCCCTTCGCGCATCCCTCGGTGATGTTCTGCCGGGAGGTGGTGCTCGCTGTGGGGGGATACCAGGATCGCGGTTGGGCGGAGGACTATGATCTATGGCTGCGGCTGTACCTGACCGATGCCCGCTTCGCCAAACTGCCCGATGTGCTGCTGTACTGGCGCGACCATCCGGCACGGTTGACGCGCGTTGACCCGCGCAATTCCCTGGAAAACTTCCTGCGCGCCAAGGCGTACTACCTGATACGTGGCCTGCTGCATGACCGCGACGCAGTCATCGTCTGGGGGGCGGGGATGATAGGCCGCCGATTGAGCAAGCATCTGCAACGCGCCGGTGCACCGCTGCGCGCCTTCCTGGACGTGGACCCGCGCAAGATCGGGCGCACGAAGCGTGGCCTGCCGATCTATGCGCCCGATGACCTGCCCCGCTTATGGGCGCAGGCGCGCCGCCCGGTGCTGCTGGCCGCCGTCGGTGCGCGTGGTGCGCGGGCGCTCATCCGTCAATATCTGACAGCACTGGAGCTCGTTGAAGGGGTGGACTGGTGGTGCGTGGCGTGATGGCTTGCGTTATAATGGGCGCATGCCGATCCTTGACCCCTACACGCTGGAAGTGTTCAGCCGCAGCCCGGAGCAGACGCGTCGTGTGGGCATGCGCCTGGGTGAACGCCTGCAGCCAGGTGATCTGGTCTGCCTTCAAGGCGATTTGGGCAGTGGTAAGACCACATTCGTCCAGGGGGTGGCTGCTGGCTGGGGCTCGCTGGATACGGCGAACAGCCCGACGTTTGTCCTGATCAACGTGTACCGTCATCCTGAAGGTAACGAGTTGTTTCACCTGGATGCTTACCGCATGGCCTCGGCCTGGGAAGCGGTAGATCTCGATCTGGATGCCTGGCTGGAACGCGGCCCGCTGCTGGTCGAGTGGCCAGAGCGCATTTTGGAGGCGTTGCCTGCTGAACGGCTGTGGATCACGCTGGAGTGGATCGCGGACGAACATCGCGCCCTGCGCCTGGAACCGCAAGGTGCGCGCTATCGTGAAATCACCGCCGCGCTGCGCCGCGAGTTGTTTGGGGTGCCCTGATGTTGTTGGCGATGGATACGTCCACCCGCGCCCTGGGCGTGGCGTTGTACGATGGGGTGACTGTGCGCGGCGAACTGATGTGGCTTTCGCCGCATTACCATACCCGCGAGTTGTCGCCGGCCATTCAGCTGTTGCTGGCACAGGTCGAAGCGACGATAGCGGACGTGCAGGCGCTGGCTGTGGCCGTTGGGCCGGGGTCGTTCACCGGGCTGCGCATCGGGCTGGCGGTCGCCAAAGGGATTGCCATCAGCCGCGGTTTGCCGCTGGTTGGTGTGCCCACGCTGGACGTGGTGGCCTCGGTTCAGCCGCTGGACGAACGTCCGTTGCTGGCAGTATTACAGGCCGGGCGAAAGCGACTGGCGGTGGGGCGCTACACCGTACAGCAGGGGCGTTGGGTTGCTGACGGTGCGCCCGAAGTGCTCACCGCGGACGCGCTGGCTGCTCGCATCCGCCGACCGGTGATCGTGGTCGGCGAACTGGACGCGGATCAACGCGCGCGACTGGCGCGCAAATGGAAGAACGTCCAACTGGTCTCGCCTGCGCAGTCTGTGCGTCGCCCGGCGGTGCTCGCTGAGATCGCCTGGGAACGCTGGCAACGAGGGGACGTGGATGATCCGGTCTCCCTGGCGCCAATTTACCTGCACCATGGTACGCCCATCCCCGGTTGATTCCGTGGTCATCCGCCGCATGAGGCTGGAGGACGTGGATCAGGTGGCGTTGATCGACCACCTGTCCTTCCCTACGCCCTGGCCACGACGGGCCTACCTGTTTGAACTGGAACACAATCCACATGCGCGCTTGTTTGTGGCGGAGAAGCCGTCGGTCACGGTGGGCGCTGATGTGGTCGTTGGGATGCTGGTGATGTGGCTGGTGCTCGATGAAGCGCATATTGCCACCCTGGCCGTGCATCCCGACCATCGCCGCCAGGGGATTGGTGCGCGCTTGTTGGCGCAGGCGTTGCGCCTGGCGCAGCAGGAAGGCGCGCGCTCAGTTTATCTGGAAGTGCGCAAGAGCAACCGCGCCGCCCAGGCGCTGTACAGACGCTTTGGTTTCCGGGTGACCGGACGCCGCCCACATTACTATCAGGACACTGGCGAGGATGCGCTGCTGATGACGCTTGAACCGCTCGACCCAGCCGCGCTGGCGTCCTTGCCAAACGAGGAGGTTTGACTGTGCAACCTGAAGCTGTCTTGAAACAAGTGGCCGAAGAAGTTTCCGTGTGCACTCGTTGTGAATTGCATTATTCTCGCAAGCACGGTGTGCCCGGCGAAGGCCCGGCGGATGCCGAGATTATGTTCATCGGCGAGGGGCCGGGTTTCCACGAGAACCAGCAGGGACGACCCTTTGTGGGCGCCGCTGGCAAGTTCCTGGAAGAGTTGCTCGCTGGTATTGGGCTGACGCGCGAACAGGTGTTCATCACCAACGTGGTGAAGTGTCGCCCGCCGGGTAACCGCGACCCGCGTCCGGAGGAACTCGCGGCTTGTGATGGCTATCTGGAGCGTCAGATTCAGGCCATCAACCCCAAAGTGATTGTCACCCTGGGGCGGTTTTCCATGGCGCGCTTCCTGCCGGGTGCCAAGATCAGCCAGGTGCACGGACGCCCGGTGCGGGTGAAAGGTCGGCTGGTGGTGCCCATGTACCACCCGGCTGCCGCGCTACACCAGCCCTCGCTGCGCTCTGTAGTGGAGGACGACTTCGCTCAACTGCCGGATTTAATCGCTCAGGCCGCCGACGCGCCGGAGTACGCGCAACCGGAAGAAGACACATCTTCGGATTCTGAGCCGAAGCAGTTGACCCTCTTCTAACCTGCAATTTTCAGCCTGCAACCTCTGGAGATTTCATGTCCAAGCCCGATCTACTCACCCGCCTCCGCGATCGTACCGCCCATGTCGGTGTGGTCGGCCTGGGTTATGTGGGATTGCCGTTGGCGACGGTCTTCGCGCAGGCGGGTTTTACCGTTACCGGCGTGGACCTTGACGAACGCAAGGTCGCAGCGCTCAACGTCGGGCGCAGCTACATTACAGACGTCACTACTGAAGAAGTGGCCCCTCTGGTGGCCGCAGGCCGTTTGCGCGCCAGCACGGACTTTGCCACCCTGGCGGCGTGCGACGCGGTGAGCATCTGTGTGCCCACGCCGTTGCGGAAGACCGGCGACCCCGACCTTTCGTACATCCTCTCTGCCACGGACGAACTGGCGAAGTACCTGCATTCCGACATGGTGGTGGTGCTGGAGTCCACCACCTATCCCGGCACCACGCGCGAAATTCTGTTGCCCAAACTGGTCGAGCGCAGCGGTCTGCGCGTGGGTGAGGACTTCTTCCTCGCCTTTTCGCCGGAGCGGGTGGATCCCGGTCGCAAGGACTGGACGACCGTCAACACGCCCAAAGTGCTGGGCGGCATTACCCCGGCCTGCACTGAGGTGGCAAGGACGTGGTATGAGCAGGCGCTGGAGACGGTCGTGCCGGTCTCGTCCGCCGAAGTCGCCGAGATGGCGAAGCTGCTGGAGAACACCTTTCGTATGGTGAACATCGGCCTGGTGAACGAGATGGTGCTGATGTGCGATCGGCTGGGGATTGACGTGTGGGAGGTGATTGAGGCTGCTGCGACCAAGCCGTTTGGGTTCATGAAGTTCACTCCCGGCCCTGGCCTGGGTGGCCATTGCATCCCCATTGACCCGCTGTACCTGTCCTGGAAACTGCGCTCACTGAACTACACGGCGAAATTCATCGAGCTGGCTTCGGAGATCAACACGAATATGCCGCGCTACGTGATGCGCAAAGTGCAGGATGCGCTGAACGAACATGGCAAACCGCTGCGCGGGAGCCGGGTGCTGGTGGTGGGCGCGGCCTATAAACCGGATGTGGACGATGTGCGTGAATCACCGGCGCTGGACGTGATCGGGTTGCTTCAGGAGAAAGGCGCGGACGTGATGTACCATGACCCTTACGTGTCGCGGATTTGCCATGACGGGTGGACGCTGGAGAGCGTGGACGACGTGTACACCGCCGCCTGTGAAGCAGATGCTGTGGTGATCGTGACCAACCACAGTGCCTACGACTATGCCGCGCTGCTGGAAGCCGCCTCGCTGATTGTGGATACACGCAACGCCCTCGGCGACCTGGGGCGTGATCATCCGAAGGTGGTGCGCTTGTGAGTGACCTGTGTGGCGTGAAAGAGGAGTGACCGCCAGATGAACTTCCAGCAATCGCTTGAAACCCATTTCCCCGGTGCGCTCTCGGAGGAAGCGTTCATCCGGGCTTCCCAGGAAGCCCTCGCCGCGTACGGGTTTCACCGGGAGAACACCATCGCCTGTGTGGCAGTCTGTCGGGATGAAATGACACGCACCCTGGTGGACGGCGTCCAGGCGGCGTGGGGGGAGGCGTTTAACTTTTCCAGCCTGGGCGGCATGTTGTTCCTGGGCAAGACGGGCTTCCTGGCTGCCCAGCACCACGCGCCGCTGTATGGCGGACGAGAGCGGTACGTTTTCTTCGCCATGCCTCACATCGCCATTGATGCGCAGGGCGAGGTCGGCGTGTGCTACCGACCGGGGCGGCAAGAGCCTTCCGGCGCCTGCGGCGCGTTACTGGCCTTCCGTCGCGAAATGCTGTCCGGGCGACTCAACCTGGAACTCGACCTGGATGACGTGGAGCAGAGCCTGCTGAAGCACCGCCTGCTCCGCCGCATCCGCTACGGCAACGTGCCCGACCTGGTGTCCCTGACCCGGATCGCCCACGAAGTCATCCGGGAAGACCTGGAGCGCCTGCTGGCCGCCACGGTGGACGCCGCGCAGAGCGATTATGCTGTGCTGACCGGCATTCAGGTGCACGGCCCCGACCGCGCGCAGTACGTCTGGCCGGGCGAGATGTACGCGGTCGTCGGTGGACGGAAAACACGCCTCGCGTTTGAGGACAAAAAGCGTTTCGCAGAGGTTTTGCCGGGTGAATGACCGATCCTGTCCGTCTGGCAGGTGAAGGGAGTTAGAGATGGCACACATTTTGCTGACTGGCGTGGCCGGCTTCATCGCTTCGCGCGTGGCCGAATTGCTGCTCGACGAGGGCCACACGCTGCTCGGCCTGGACAACCTGAACGACGCCTACGATGTGCGGATGAAGGAGTACCGCCTGAACCGTCTGCGTGAGCGACCGGGCTTCGCCTTCCACCGCGTGGACATCAGCGACCGCGCCGCGCTGACCGACGCCGTGGCTGACCAGTCCTTCGATGCGGTCATTAACCTGGCTGCGCGCGCCGGGGTGCGTACCAGCGTGGCGAACCCCTGGGTGTACCTGGACGCCAACGTGACCGGCACACTCAACCTGCTGGAACTGTGCCGCGCTCGCGGCATCCACAAGTTCGTGCTGGCGTCTACGTCCAGCCTGTACGGCGCGGACACGCCGGCGCCCTTCCGCGAGGATGCGGATACCAGTCGCCCGCTTTCCCCTTATGCCGCCAGCAAGAAGGCCGCCGAGGCGCTGTGCTACACCTATCATTACCTGTACGATCTGGACATCACCGTCTTCCGCTACTTCACCGTGTATGGCCCGGCAGGACGCCCGGATATGAGCCTGTTCCGCTTCACGCAGTGGATCAGCGAAGGCCGCCCGGTGCACGTGTTCGGCGATGGCCGCCAGTCGCGCGATTTTACCTACGTGGACGATATCGCGCGCGGCACGATCCTGGGCTTGAAGCCGCTCGGCTATGAGATTATCAACCTGGGGTCAGATCGCCCGCACGAACTGAACGAGGTCATCCGCCTGATTGAATCCGCCACGGGCAAGCGGGCGCAGATTGCCTACAGCGAACGTCACAAAGCCGATGTGCTCGCTACCTGGGCCAGCATTGAGAAAGCAGAACGCCTGCTCGGATGGCGACCGCAGGTCACGCTGGAGGAGGGGGTGCGGCGTCTGGTGGCGTGGTACAATGCCGAGCGCGACTGGGCCAGCCAGATCGATACTGGCATCTAAAGCAACGGTTAGACGGTCATGCCACCTCGATTTTGCCCTCACCCTCCACCCTGCCCGCTAGACGGCGGCCCCCCCTCCCCCCTCTCCCATTGGGAGAGGGGGGAGGGGGGTGAGGGCTCCGTTGCTCAGCGGAGGAGGACGGTGTGATTGCGGGTTTTTCTGCATGGGCGCGTGCGCGCCTGACCCGCCTGCTGAGCAACCCGCTCATCCGCCGGATGCTCAAAAACGCGGGCTACCTGCTCAGCGCCACGGGCATCACCTACGCGTTAAGCATGTTCCAGAACATCTTCGCCGCCCGGCTGCTTGGTGTGGCCGGGTTGGGTGTGTTGGGGGCCATTGTGCAGTTTACCACGGTGGTGAACAAACTGTTTTCCTTCCGCATGGGCGAGATGGTGGTGACCTATGTGGGCCAGTTCACCGAGCGGGGCGACCAGCCGCGTGCGGCGGCGGTGGTCAAGGCGGCGTTGTTGCTCGAAGCGCTGGTCTCGTTGGTCGCGTTTGCGCTGGTGGTCGCGCTGGCGCCCCTCGGCGCGCGCTATTTCGCCCATGACGAAGGCACCGCCTCCCTGTTTGTCCTCTATGCGCTGGTGGTGCTCGCCAACCTGGTGTACGAGACCACGCGTGGCCTGTTGCAAATCTTCGACCGTTTTCGCCCGATTGCTTTCGTCAACGTGGCGCAGGCGGTGGTCGTGTTGGGATTGATTTTGCTGGCTTACCTGCGGCACGGCACGTTGCTTCACGTGGTGCTGGCCTACATGGCGGGCAAGGTGATTGGCGCGCTTGGCCAGGCGATAATTGCCTTTCGGGCGACTTCGGCGCGCTTGGGGCGGCACTGGTGGCGCACGCCGTTCGGTCTGCTGCGCGGCCATGGACGGGAGATCGCCCGCTTTCTGGTGAGCACCAACGTGAGCGCCACGCTCAGTCTGATTAACAAAGACAGCGAAATTCTGTGGGTATCGTTCTTCCGGGGGCCGGTAGAAGCGGGCTACTACAAGCAGGCGCTGGCGCTGGCGAATCTGGTGTTGCTGCCCGTCTCGCCGCTGCCGCAGGCTACCTTCCCCGAAATCGCCCGCGAGGTGGGGCGGCGGCAATGGGCGAACGTGCGTGAGGTGCTGCGCAAGGGGTCGTTGCTCGCGGCGGCGTACACCTTCCCGGCGGCGCTGGGACTGGCGCTTTTTGGGCGTCCGCTGATTCGCTGGTTGTACGGCGCGGCGTTCCTGCCTGCCTATCCGGCGCTGCTCATTCTGCTGGTCGGTTTGCTGGCGGCCAACACGTTTTACTGGAATCGCTCCGCACTGCTCGCGCTGGGTCGCCCGGACTTCCCCACCAAAGTGAACTTTGGTATTGTGCTGGGCAAGATTGTGGGCGTGGTGCTGCTGCTGCCGCGCTTTGGCTACCTGGCGAGCGCCGCGCTGCTCTCCGCCTCGCACATCGGCGGCACGGCGCTCACCGTGGCACAGACCCGCCGCGAAATCCGTCGCCAGGAGGCGCAGCCGTGAAGATCGGTATGCTCACGGATACCTTCCTGCCCATCCACGGCGGCGGCGAGGTGCACGTACTGGAACTCAGCCGCGCGTTGCGCCGCCAGGGGCACGCGGTGACGGTCGCTACGGCCACGCCGGGAGAGACGCAGGTGGACGGCTTTCCCGTGCTCCGTGAGCCGCGCCTGAACCTGGGCGGGCGGCGCGCGCTGGCTCGGCTGCCGCTCGCGCTGCCGCGTCTGCTCCGCTGGGCGCGGACGGTGGACATGATTCACGCGCACTACTCTTACCTGATGGCGATGGCCGGCGTGTGGCTGGCGCGGTTCACCCGGCGTCCGCTGGTGGTCACGCTGCACGGTTTGGGCACGTTGGATTCTTCCGTGGCGCGCGACCCGCTGGTGCGCTCGCTGTACCGCGCGGTCAGTTTGCGCGGCGCGGACAAGGTTATCGCCACCAGCGAGGAGATGCGCGCGGTTGCGTTGCGCTTCGTCCCCGATGAACGCATTGCTGTGATCCCCAACGGCGTGGACACGCGCACGTTCGCTCCGCAGCCAGCGCCGCCGCGCGAGGAGATCGTGGTGCTCTCCATGCGCCGCCTGGCGCCCAAGAACGGCGTGCAGTACCTGGTGGAGGCGATTCCCTTCGTGCGGAAGGCGCTGCCGCAGGCGCGTTTCTGGATCACGGGCGAGGGCAAACTGGAGGCGCACCTGCGCCGCCGCGTGGACGAACTCGGTGTGGGAGATGTGGTCACCTTCCTCGGCGTGGTGCCCCACGCGCAGACGCGCGACCGTTATGCTCAGGCGGATGTGGTGGTTTTCCCTTCCAGCGCAGAGTCCACCAGTCTGGCCTGCCTGGAGGCAATGGCGATGGAGAAGGCCATCGTCGCCAGCGCACTGGCTGCCTATCGTCAGATGCTGGGGAAGGACGAGCGCGGCCTGCTGGTGCCGTTGTTCGACCGCGTTTCCTCGGATTACGATGCGCCGCTCACCCTGCCCGAAGACCGCATTCGGGCGCTGGCGGCAGCCATCGTCCGCCTGGGGCGCGATGCGGGACTGCGTGCGGAACTCGGTCGCCGCGCCCGGCAACACGTGGTGGCCCACTACGACTGGGACGTGATCGCCCGCCGGACGGTGGCGGTGTATCAGTCCCTGGTCTGAAGCGAAACGGCTATAATCAGGTGGAGGTCAGGAACGGAATTCTGGCGGCAGGTCGGCGTACACGCCGCGTAGTTCGGGCGGCAACATGCTGGCGATGGTGTACATCAGCCGCTCGGTGAGCGCCAGCGGGTTCTCGTGCGGTTTGGGGTACAGCAGCGGCCCCAGCGTGACAGTCACGTGAGTGCGGCGCGGGAAGTCGGCGAACATGTGGTGCGTGCCGGTGATCGCCATCGGCGCGATCGGGCAGCCGGCCTGCAGGGCGAAGCGCGCCGCGCCGGTCTTCCCTGTGCGCAGGCCGCGCCCTTTGCTGCGCGTCCCTTCGGGGAAGATGCCGAGCACCTGTCCGGCCTGCAGCACGCGCAGGGCATGGAACTTTGCCCAGGCATCCTTCTTGCTGCGGTATACTGGGAAGCCGCCCATGCGGCGGAACAGCGCGTCCACCGGGCCAGGTTTGAATAGTTCAGCCTTCCCCATGAAGAAAATCGGGCGCGGCAGCGCGAACTGCATGGGGAACACGTCGAAGTTCGTCAGGTGATTGGACGCCAGCACAATCGCCCCTTCACGGGGGAGGTGTTCCACGCCGTGTGCCTCGAAGGTCATCATGGTGCGGAAGATCTGGCGCAACAGAAAGGTGACCACGCGCCGCGTGGGCGTCATGTGCAGGTAGTATCGTTTGCGCTCGCGCGGGTCGTTGGCGACTTCCGGCGGGACGGGAATTTCCACGAAAGGTCTCCTTCTCGCTGAGTTCAATTCGTCTGGATTATACTTGATACGGTCTTTAGGTTGTAGCCCTGGCGTGGTTCATCGGCGGCGATGGACTGAACGCCATTATTGCAACACGTGGAGGTAGGCAATGGATACGATGATTGAGCAAGTGGTCGCGCGGGAGATTCTGGATTCGCGCGGCAACCCGACCGTGGAGGTGGAAGTCACGCTGGTGGACGGCAGCTGGGGGCGGGCGGCAGTGCCTTCGGGCGCTTCGACCGGCGTGCACGAGGCGCTGGAGTTGCGCGATGGCGACAAGTCGCGCTACAGCGGCAAAGGTGTGACGAAAGCCGTGGAGAACGTGAACGGCCCGATTGCCGACTTGCTCTTCGGCTGGGACGCCACCGATCAGCGCGGCATCGACCTGGCGCTGCTCGAACTGGACGGCACGCCGAACAAGTCCAGCCTGGGGGCGAATGCCATCCTGGGCGTCAGCCTGGCGGTGGCGAAGGCGGCGGCGAACGCGCTGGGGTTGCCGCTGTTCCGCTACATCGGCGGCGTGTACGCCCACGTGCTCCCCGTGCCGATGATGAACATCCTGAACGGCGGCGCGCACACCGCCTGGCAGTCCACCGACGCGCAGGAGTTCATGATTATGCCACTGGGCGCGGAGACCTTCGCTGAGGCGCTGCGCTGGGGCAGCGAGATTTACCACGCGCTGAAGACCGTGCTCAAAGATCGCGGCTACACCGCGCTGGTCGGCGACGAGGGCGGTTACGCGCCGGCGCTGAAGTCCAACGCCGAGGCGGTGGAGGTCATCCTGGAAGCCATCGAGCGCGCGGGCTATCAGGCTGGTGAGCAGGTGGCGATCGCCCTCGACCCGGCAGCCTCGGAACTGTACGATGCGGAGAGCGGGCTGTATCATCTGCGCCGCGAAGGCCGCAAACTGAGCAGCGAAGAAATGGTCGCCTTCTGGAAGTCTTGGGTGGAGCAGTACCCGATTGTTTCCATCGAAGATGGCCTGGCCGAGGATGACTGGGAAGGCTGGCGACTGCTCACCCGCGAACTTGGCGACCGGATTCAGCTGGTTGGCGATGACCTGCTGGTCACCAACCCGGAGCGCGTGCGCCGCGCCATCCGCGAGCGGGCGTGCAACGCGCTGCTGGTCAAGGTCAACCAGATCGGCACGCTGACCGAGACCATCGAAGCGGTGGAGACCTGTCAGCGGGCGGGCTGGCGGGCGGTTACCTCGCACCGCTCCGGCGAGACGGAGGACGCCACCATCGCCGATCTGGCCGTGGCGCTGAACATGGGACAAATCAAGACCGGCGCGCCGGCGCGCTCCGACCGCGTGGCGAAGTACAATCAGTTGTTACGCATCGAGGAGATGTTGGGCGGTACCGCTCGCTACGCGGGATGGGATGCGCTGAAGCGCGGATAGCGGCGACACGGCGTGCTTTCAAAAAGCACGCCGCGTTTTATTTCAGGCCGCGCGCCCAGCTTTCCCCCAGCAGCAGCGCAGCCAGGCAGCCCGGCACGGCCAGCCCCAGCGCGATTGGCCCCAGCAGCAGCCAGCCAGCGTGGAGCAGCGCGGCGACCACCTGTCCGGCCCAGAAGCCGATCAGCGCGAGCGTCAGGTGGAAGAGCAGCCGCCCCGCCCCGCCGCCTCGGAGCAGGTGGAAGGCGGCGCCGAAGGTCAGCGCGATCAGCGAGCCGTAGAGGGCTGCCTGCAGGGTCATGGCTCCTCGCTCCGCAGGATGATGCCCCCGCCGAGCACGCGTTCGCCCTGGTAGAACACGGCGGCCTGGCCGGGGGTGATGTCGCGCAGCGGTTCGTCGAAAGTCACCTGGACGGTGTGTTCGTCCAGCAGAGTCACGGTGGCGGGCGCCTCGCGCGCGGTGTAGCGGATTTTCACCTCAGCGCGGAAGGGAGCGTCCGGCGGCGCGCCAACCCAGTTCACCTGCCCGGCGACCAGCCGCCGGCGTCCGAGCGCCGCGCGCGGGCCGACAATCAGCGCGTTGCGGGCCGCGTCTTTGGTGATCACGTACAGCGGCTGGCCGGCGCTGATCCCCAATCCCTTGCGCTGGCCGATGGTGTAGAAGGCCAGCCCGCGATGTTCGCCAATCGTTTGTCCCCTGGTGTCCAGGATGGGGCCGGGGCGTGCCACCTGGGGCGCGTGGCGGCGGAGGAAGTCGCGGTAGTCGCCGCCGCTGAGGAAACACAAATCCTGGCTGTCGGCGCGTTCGGCGACCGGTAGCCCGAAGCGGGCGGCCATCGCGCGGACTTCGCTCTTGGGGAACTCACCGATCGGGAACAGCGCGTGGCGCAGTTGCTCCTGGGTCAGGCGGCTGAGCACGTAGGACTGGTCTTTAGAGCGGTCCACGCCGCGCAGCAGGTGGACGGAGTCATCGTCCAGGCGGCGCAGGCGGGCGTAGTGGCCGGTAGCGAGGAAGTCCGCGCCCAGCGCACGGGCACGGTCGAGCAGGAAGCCGAAGCGGATGTGGCGGTTGCATTGCAGGCAGGGATTGGGGGTGATGCCATTCGCGTAGCCATCAATAAAGAACTGCACGATGTGTTCGTAGAAGACGTTTTTCGCATCCACCACGTAGAAGGGAATGCCCAGGTGCGCCGCGACCTGGCGCGCCAGCGCCATCGCTTCGGGCGTGCAGCAGCGGTTTTCGTCCTCGCAGCCCGGCTCGCTCCACAGGCGCAGCATCATCCCGATCACCCGGTAGCCCTGCTCCACCAGCAGCGCCGCCGCGACCGAGCTGTCCACCCCGCCGCTCATAGCAATAACGACTGTTGGCTTCATGGTGTCCACAGATTGGTGCAGATGAGCGCAGATGGTTTTGGGGCCATGGATGAACGCAGAGGTTTACAGATGTTCGTGGATGTTGTTTGAATTCTGGGCATTCTGCACTTATCTGCGTTCATCTGTGGATGACAAATGACGTACACGTGCCACCAGGTCGGGTAGGGCGTCCAGGAAGGCATCCACCTGCTGGAGGGTGGTGTGGTGACTGAGCGTGACGCGCAGCGACCCCAACGCCCACTCCGACGTCAGTCCCAGCGCAAGCAGCACTTCGGAAGGCTCCGGGTTGCCCGTTTTACAGGCCGAGCCAGAGGAGCAGGCGAAACCCGCGATGTCCAGCAGCATGAGCAGCGTGTTGCCGTCCACGCCGCGAAAGACGAAGCTGGCGTGGTTGGGCAGCCGCTCGGTGGGGTGACCGGTCAGGCGAGCGCTGGGGATACGCGCCAGCACTTCTTCAATCAACCGGTCGCGCAGCGGGCGGACATGGGCGACGCGCGCCTCGCGCTCCTGCTGCGCCAGGCGGAACGCCTCGGCCATGCCGACGATGTAGGGTACGTTTTGCGTCCCGGCGCGGCGGGCCTGCTCCTGTGCGCCGCCGGTTTGCTGGGGGAGCAACGGCGCGCCTGTGCGCACGTAGAGCACCCCCACGCCCTTCGGCCCGTAGAACTTGTGCGCGCCCAGCGCCAGGTAGTCCACCTGGAGCGTGTTCACGTCCAGCGGTAGATAACCAGCGGCCTGCACCGCGTCCGTGTGGAAGGGCACGCCGCGTGCACGGCAGATTGCCCCAATCTCCGCAATCGGGTTCAGCGTGCCGATCTCGTTGTTCGCGTAAATCACCGAAACCACCGCCGTGTCCGGACGCAGCCGCTCGGCCACCGCCTGCGGGTCAACGCGCCCGAAGCGGTCAACCGGCAGCGTCTCCACCTCGAAGCCGTGCAGGTCGGCGAGTTGCTGTGCGGTGTGCGACACCGCGTGGTGCTCCACTGGCGAAATCAGAATGTGGTTCGCGTTGCGCCGCTGACGTTCGGCGAACGCCGCGCCGCGCAGTGCCAGGTTGTCGCTTTCCGTGGCGCAGGAGGTGAACACGATTTCAGTGGGGCGGCAGCCCAGCCCGCGCGCAATGATCATCCGTGCTCGCTCGATGGCGGCTTCCGCCTGCTGGCCGTAGGAATGCACTGATGAGGGGTTGCCGAACTGTGCTGAGAAGTACGGCAGCATGGCGTCCACCACACGCGGATCGACCGGCGTGGTGGCGGCATAGTCCAGATATACCTTGTCCGTGCTCAGCGGTGTGGTCATGCGGCGATTATAGCATGAAGGCAAGGGCGATGTTATAATTGGCGCTGTTGTAGTCCAGAGATATGGAGGCCGTATGGCAAAAGATATTGTATTCGGCACGGACGGCTGGCGCGGGCGCATCGCGGAGGATTACACGTTCGCCAATGTGCGCCGCTGCGCTCAGGGCTTTGCCAGCTACCTGCTTGACAAAGGCCGTCAGGACGAGTGGGTGGTGGTTGGGCACGACAAGCGTTTTCATTCGGAGAATTTCGCTGCAGCCGTGGCGGAGGTGCTGGCCGCCAATGGCTTGCGCGTTTATCTGACCGATGGCCCCACGCCCACGCCGGTGATTTCCTATTCGGTGGTGGCGAAACAGGCGGTGGGCGCAGTGAACATCACCGCATCGCACAATCCCTCGACAGATAACGGCTTCAAGGTGCGCGATGAGCACGGCGGCGCGATTGATCCGCAGGGGTTGAAGGAGATCGAATCGCGCATCCCGGATAGCGAAGACGGCGTGCGCCGTGTGGACATTGAGGACGCCGAAGCCCAGGGGCGGGTGGTACGCTTCGACCCCGCGCCGGCTTACATTAACCATCTGGACGACCTGATTGACCTGCAACCCATCCGCGACGCCGGGTTGAAGATTCTGGTTGACCCGATGTGGGGCAACGGCGCGGGCTGGTTCCCCCGGTTGCTGGCTGGCGGGAAGACGCAGGTGCTTGAGGTGCACAACCACCGCAACCCGATTTTCCCGGAGATGAAGCGTCCGGAGCCGATTCCCCCGAACGTGGACGCCGGTCTGCGCGCGGGTGTGGAGGCCGGTGCGGACGTGGTCATCATCAACGACGGCGACGCCGACCGGGTGGGCATCGGCGACGAGCATGGGCGCTTTGTAGATCAACTGCGCGTGTACGCGCTGCTCGCCTTCTACCTGCTGGAAGTGCGCGGCGAGCGCGGCCCGATCGTGAAGACGCTCTCCACCACCACCATGCTGAACAAACTCGGCGAGATGTACGGCGTGCCGGTCTATGAGACCGGCGTGGGCTTCAAGTACGTCGCGCCCAAGATGCTCGAAGTGGACGCGATGATCGGCGGCGAGGAGAGCGGCGGCTATGCCTTCCGGGGCAACGTGCCGGAGCGCGACGGCATCCTGGCCGGGCTGTACATGCTGGATATGATGGTGCGGCTGAATCGCAAACCCTCGGAACTGCTCGACCTGTTGTTCAGCAAGGTCGGCGCGCACTACTACAAGCGCATCGACACCCGCTTTGAGGGCGACCGTGCTGCGCGGGAGGAGCGCATCCGCAACGCTCACCCGGCGACCATCGGTGGGCTGAAGGTCACCGGACTGGTGACCATCGACGGCTACCGCTTCGACCTGGAGGACGGCGGCTGGCTGCTCATCCGCTTCTCCGGCACGGAGCCGCTGATTCGCGTGTACACCGAGACCACTCACGAAGACCGGGTGGATGCCATCCTGGAGGACGGGCTGCGCATCGCAGGGATTCGCTCGTGACCGCGCTGACCGACACGCACTGTCACCTCGATTTTCGCGCCTTTGACGAAGACCGGGATGCGGTGCTGGCGCGCGCCTGGGAAGCCGGGCTGACGCGCGTGTTGAACCCCGGTATCGACCTGGAATCCAGCCGCCGTGCGGTGGCGCTGGCGGAACGTCATGCGAATGTGTTCGCGGCGGTCGGCGTGCATCCCAACGACGCTGCTACCTGGGATGACCACACACTGGACGAACTGCGCGCGCTCGCGGCGCACCCGAAGGTGGTTGCCATCGGTGAGATTGGCCTGGACTATTACCGCGACCGCGCGCCGCACGACCTGCAAGACCGCGTGTTCCGCGCGCAACTCGACCTGGCTGCCGAAACCGGCCTCCCGGTGATTGTCCACGTGCGCGAGGCGATGGCCGACGTGCTGGCCGTGCTGCAGGAGTGGGTGACGGCGTTGCGGGCCGCCGAGTCGCCGCTGTCGGAACGTCCGGGTGTGCTACACTCCTTCTTCGGCACAGCGGACGACGCGGCGCAGGCGCTGGAAATGGGCTTCTACCTGGGCATTACCGGGCCGGTGACGTTCAAGAACGCCGGCGAGCAGCAGCGCCTCGTATCCGGGTTGCCGCTTACGGGTTTACTTATTGAAACGGATGCGCCGTTCCTCACGCCGCATCCGCATCGCGGTCGGCGCAACGAGCCGGCCTACGTGCAGCACACAGCGGCGAAGATTGCCGAACTCCAACACCAACCGCTGGCCGTGGTCGCGCAACAGACGGGCGCGAACGCAGCGCGGTTGTTCCGCTGGGAGTGATTCTTGACTGATGTAAACTTTTTTGCTCCGGTTCAGAACACCATCCGCGAGGTGGAAGCGCTGATGCGCAGCCAGGCGGATGAGCATCATCCCGATTTGCAGGCGGCGTTGCAGCATCTGTTGAACGCTGGCGGTAAGCGGATGCGCCCGACCGTGGCGCTGCTGACTGGTGAGATGCTCGGCGCGCCGCGCGACCGCCTGGTCACGCTGGCGGCGGCCATCGAGTTGCTACACACCGCCACGCTGGTGCACGATGACCTGATTGACGGCGCGTTGTTGCGGCGGGGAATCGCCACGCTGAATTCGCGATGGTCGCCGGCAGCCACCGTGCTCACCGGCGATTTCATCTTTGCCCGCGCGGCGCGGCTGGCGGCGGGTACGGGCTCGGTGGCCGTGATGCGCCTGTTTGCCGAGACGCTGGCGACCATTGTGGACGGCGAGATCAACCAGTTGTTCGCCAGCAAGGGGCTCGCCAGCCGCGAAGATTACTTCCGCCGCATCTATGCCAAGACGGCTTCCATGTTTGAACTGGCGTCCGGCGCAGCGGCGCTGCTCAGCCCGGTGGACGACGAGACTGTTTACCAGGCACGCCGCTTTGGCTACGAAATCGGCATGGCGTTCCAGATTGTGGACGACATCCTGGACTTCACCGGCGACCAGGCGCGGGTTGGCAAGCCGGTTGCCAGTGACTTGCGGCAGGGATTGATTACCCTGCCCGCGCTGTGTTACCTGGAAGCGCATCCCGATGACCCGGACATGCTCGCTGTGATGGACGGTCAATGGCACGACGAAAGGCGCTTGAACCGCCTGGTGGACGCCATCCGCGCCAGCGGCGCGGTGGAGCAGGCGGCGGAAGAAGCGCGCGCCTATGTGGAACGCGCGCTGGCTCTGCTGGAGAACTTCCCCGGCGGCGCGCAGCGCGATGCCCTGGTCTCACTGGCGGGCTATATTGTAGATCGCGATTTTTAGTCCGCAGATTCCCGATGTATTTCCCCCGTTTTCCCCGTATCGAGTGAAACTGTTTCCCCTCCCCTAAAAGGGGAGGGGGCAGGGGAGGGGGAAGGAGAGAACCTTTCAATGACGATGAAACTGGTTTCTGTTCCAGAGATGCTGGCAATTGAGCGCGCGGCGGACGCCGCTGGCGTGACTTACGCGCAGATGATGGAAAACGCCGGGCGCGGCCTGGCGGAGGTAGTACAGGCGGAGTTTGGCCTGGGCGAACGCCCGGCGGCCCTGGCGCTGGTCGGGTCGGGCAACAACGGCGGCGACGCGCTGGTCGCGCTGGATTACCTGGCGCGGGCTGGCTGGCAGGTCTCGGCCTATCTGGTGCGCCCGCGCTCGCTGGACGACCCGCTGATTCAGCGCATGTTGAAGGCCGGCGGGCGAGTGCTGAATGGCGAGAAAGACCCCAAACACGCAGCGCTCGCCGAGGCGTTGCCCGCGCACGATGTGTTGCTCGACGGCGTGCTGGGCACGGGCACGCGTTTGCCGTTGCGCGAGGGCGTGGCGCAGACACTTGATTTCGTCCGCCGGGCGCTGGCCGAGATGCCCGCCCGACCGACCGTGGTGGCCGTGGATTGCCCTTCTGGCGTAGATTGTCAGAGTGGTGATGCCGCGCCAGAGACCATTCCCGCCGATTTGACGGTGACCATGGCGGCGGTCAAGCAGGGATTGTTGTGCCTGCCGGCCTTCGATTTGGTGGGCGAACTCCGGCTGGTGGACATCGGCCTGCCAGACGACCTGGAGCCCTGGCAGGCGGTGCGGCGTGTTGTGGTGGATGCGGCAATGGCCCGCGCGGCGTTGCCAGCGCGCCCGCGCGACGCGCACAAGGGAACCTTCGGCACGGCGATGATCGTGGCGGGCTCGGTGAACTACAGCGGCGCGGCGCGCCTGGCCGGTGAGGCGGCCTACCGCGTCGGCGCCGGGCTGGTGACCATGGCCGTCCCCACGCCGTTGCACGCCGCGCTGGCGGGTACGTTCCCGGAGGCGACCTGGCTGCTGCTCCCGCACGAGTTGGGCGTGATTGCCGAGGATGCTGCCGAGGTGGTGCACCGCAACCTGAAGCGGGTGACCGCCATGCTCGTCGGCCCCGGTTTCGGTCTGGAAGAGACCACGCGCGACTTCATCGCGCAACTGCTGGGCGTGGGCGCGGCGTCTCATGGCCGGATTGGCTTCATCCAACCGACGGAAGAAAGCCCCGCGCCGGAACGCCCCGAACTTCCCCCGCTGGTGTTCGATGCGGATGGGCTGAAACTGCTGGCGCAGATCCCGGACTGGCCGCGTGCGCTGCCCGGCACGGCGGTGCTCACGCCGCATCCCGGCGAGATGAGCGTGCTCACCGGCCTGGAGAAGAACGCCATTCAGGCCGACCGGCTGGGCACGGCGGAGCGTTTTGCGCAGGAATGGGAGCACGTGGTGGTGCTCAAGGGGGCGTTCACCGTGATCGCTGCGCCGGATGGGCGCACGGCGGTGATCCCGGTGGCCTCGTCGGCGCTTGCGCGCGCTGGCACGGGTGATGTGCTGGCCGGGCTGATCGTCGGGCTGCGGGCGCAAGGCGTGCCGGCCTTCGAGGCAGCAGTGGCCGGCGCCTGGATCCATGCCCAGGCTGGCCTGTACGCCGCCGAGGACTACGGCCAGACCGCTTCGGTGCTCGCCGGCGACGTGCTGGCTTCCGTGCCGGATGTGCTGAGCGATTTGATCTGACCCGCTAGAGATTTGCAAAGCGGGGTCTCCAGACGATCTGCGCCTGGAGACCCCGCAGGTGGGTTTCTTGAGAAGGTGCGGTATCAGGCTTCGGCGGGTGCGTCCTTGCCGGGCGTTTCGCTCGTGCTTTCGTCCTTCTTCTTGCCCAGCAACTCCTCGCGTTTGGTCTGCGCTGCCTTCTTGCCCGCCTCGATCGCGCCTTCCAGGCGGCTCTTTTGCTCTTCGAGCACCACCCGTCCCTGCTTTTGCAGTTCCTCGGCGCGTTCTTTCGCCAGGCGGGTGGCCTCCTCCGCACGTTCCTTCGCCATGTGAGCGACTTCTTCGGCCCGCTTGCGTGCCTCTTCAGCGGTTTCCATCGTGCGATCTTTCAGTTCAATGCTTTTCTCCCGAATCACAGCGCGGGTTTCCTCACCCGATTGGGGGGCAAGCAGCAGCGCAACCGCCGCGCCGATCAACCCGCCGATGATGAAGCCTGACAGAAAAGCGCCAAGTTCGTTTCCTCGATCCGACATAGTTTCCTCTCCTTCCTCTCCACACGGGGTGGAGACGATCAACGTTTGGGATTGACGATCTTCAGCAACCGCGACAAGCCGGCCAGATAGCCGTTCAGCTTGATGACCGGCTCCACCAAGTTATCACTCAGGAAAGCGGTGGTGCCGCGCAGCGTGTTCACGGCTTCCTGGGTGGAATCCAGGATGGGCTGGATTTCGTTCTGGAGCAGGTTGATCAGCCGGGCGATCTGGACGATCAGCACGACCAGGCTCAGGCCGATCAGCAGGCTCTCCAGTGCCATAAAGATGATGAAGATGTCGCGGATTTTTGCGGTGGGTGCGTCTGGCTGTGCCAGATACACCACCGCCGCCACCAGACCGGCCACGATCAACAACCCCACCAGCGCAGCACCGATCAGCGGCAGCCGTTCTTTCCAGGTAGCGGTGGAGTCGGTTTCTTCAGGGAGTTGTGGGGGAGTGGTGACGTTACTCATAACTTGATTTTATCACGATTATCGCCAGAGCTGGTACCAATAGCGCAGCACATCAGCGGCTGGTTTGCCATGGATGGAGGGGGAAGCGTCCAGCAACGCAGCCGGGGGGAAGAAGCCTTCGGAGATAAAGCCCGCGATCCAGTCCCGCTCGTTCAGGGCGAGCAGCAGCGCGTTGTACGCCCGCGCCTGCTCTTCCAGATCAACGCGCACGGCAGGGTCGGGTGAGGGGGAAGGCACCAGGTCTTCCGGCGACAGACACGTCCCGTTGTCCCCGGACACGCAGCTCGTGGCGCCACCGTCGGCGGAGGGGTAGGCCACTGCAATCCAGATCGGGCGGTCAGCGTGCACCTGGAAGGGCAGCACCAGCCCGTCTAGCAGGCGGGCGGCTTCGGTTTGCATCTCGGCGATGGTCGCCTCGCGGTTCTCGCTCAGGGGCAGGCGGAACAAAACATACAGCCCGTCGATCTGGTCGAGGAAAGGCGGCGTGGCGGTGGGGTCGTCCGGCAGGGGCATGGCCCACCACACCTCGCCGCTGTATCGGTTGTGCACTTCGGCGAGCAACGCCCGCCAGCGTTGAGCGGCGTTTGCCGGCACGCCAGAGGGGGAGCCGTCGGCCGGCGTGCCGCCGGGCAGGGCAGGCGCGATGGTTTCGCCGCCCAGAATCAGCCGCGAGAGGTGGTGCTGTTCGGCGACCTGGGCGTGGTGCAGCGCAAAGGCCGTGTAGGCGTCGAACCAGGCGTTCCACCAGTCGTCGTCGCGTGGCGCTTTCGCCCACCAGGTGTCCGCCCCGCCAGCGAAACGCGGCTGGGGGAAGAGCGCCACCGCCAGTCCCGCCGCTTGAGCGGCGTCCAGCGTGTCTTGCAGGTCTTGCCAGAGCATGTCCTCACCCGGTTGGGGGTCAAAGGTCAGCGGTTCGGGGAAGGTGAACGTCCAGGTGGGGCTGAGCAACACGGTGTTCGCGCCGTATCCGGCGATGGTGCGCATGGCGAAGGCCATGCGGCTTTGCCACGCGGGCGCGTAGGCAGGCAGCAACGCCACGCCGCGCGCGAAACCTTCTGGCCTGGGCTGGGGCTCCTCGGCCTGCACCACGGCTTGCGGCGGGCTGGCAGGCCAGTTTTGCCACTTTGCTACGGTGTCCACGGGATGTTGCTCGATTCGCTTCGGCTCGATGAAGTGTCCCAGGGCGTTTGTCCCGCTCTGGATGCCCTCGGCGCTCAGGTCGCACAGGTCATTGCGGCAGTAGCGGTAGGTAAAGCCCTGCATCAGCTCCATTGGCCCATACAGGCGGTATCCCCAGTGGTTCTCGCCCAGCGGCCACATCGGAATGGGTGCCATCCACAGGCCGGGGTTCAGTTGCAGGCTGACGAAGTCAGCGGGAGGTGTCTCGGTCGGGATGAATACGTCGAAGAATACCGGGGCGACCTGACCGTTGCTCCAGGTTTCGATCCGGTCGTTGACCACGGTGTCAGCTTCTGGCACGATGAGTTGTCGCACGCGGAAGCTGCCGTCGGCGTTGCGTTCGGCATTCCAGAAGCCATCGCCCAGGGTGTACTTGTAGCGCAGGTCAGCGCCGGCGGGCAGGTTCAGGATGATTGCGTAGGAACCGTCGTTCAGGGGTTGCAGCGTGGGCATGCGGTCGGCCAGCGTGCTTTCGCCAGCGGGCAGGTCGGCGAATGTGTTGCCCAGCGGGTAAAGGTTCCCGGCGAAGCGGATGGGCGCTCCTTTCAGGTGGTTGGGCGGCGGCAGGACGTGGAAGGTGACCTGTACGGTCGGACGCTGCGAGAGTTTCAGCATCGCCGGCGTGGTCATCCCTTCGGCGATCACCGCGCCTTGCTGGAAAGGTCGATACGCGCCGCTGGGGTCATAGACCAGCAGTGTTTGTTTGCCGACCGGAAGCCCCTGCAGCTTGAACGAGCCGTCTGCATGGGTGAAGGTGCGCCGACCGCCGGCAAGCACCATCATGCCGGGGAGAGGTTGCCCGCTGGCGGCGTCCACCACCTGACCGGAGAGCGCGCCAGTGCCGCCGGCGTAGGCGCCATCGGCCCAGCGGGAGACGCGATCTTCGACCGTGCCCGGCCCCTGCACCACGGCCATGCGGTAGCGCACGGTTTCACCGAGCGGCGTGGCTTCCGGCGAGGAGGTGGGACTGGTACGCACGTAGCGGTATCTGACCACACTCCCCAATGGGAAACGGAGCTGCACGCTGTAGGTCAGCGTGTCGATCTGTGTCATCGGATAGCGATGTGGGTTCAGGCCGATGCCGGTGACTTCGTCCACGATCTCCAGGGCAACCGATGCGCCGGGTGGTGTGTCGTCGGGCACGAGTACCTGGAAGGTGTACTCGGCCTGCGGCATCGGTGTTGGGGAGGGCAATGGGGTGGCCGAAGGCTGTGGCGTGAGCGGCTCCAGTGTGGGCACAGGGATGCCGATCAGGCTGAGCGTGCAGCCGCTCAGTGCCACGGCCAACCACCCAAACACAAACAGGGTGAGGAAACGTAATCTGCGGTTCATGGAGTGTTGATCAGTCCCCTTCTCTCGATCCAGAGCAGCAGGATGTGCAGGTCGAGAACTTTGGCGATTGGGATCCGCCAGGCCGGGAATTGGTGAAATTCTATCACGAGATCGCCGTCGGCGATTTGAACCCGCCGCAGGTGCTTCCACGTTCGGCCTGCTTCCTGGTAGTGCAGTCCATGGCGGGAGAGGGAGAGTGGCCCAAAGGGGATGAATTCCCCCTGTTGCCACCGGCGTTGGAGTTTCGGAAGCAGGCTCCTCGCCCGGCGTTGTTGCAGGGCGACCACCGCAGCGAGTGTGTCTTCCAGGTCGGGCAGGGTTAGGCGGCGACCGTCGCTGAGGTGCAGGGTGGCCTTCAAGCGAGTCCCGTCGGGGTGCAGTCGCAGCGCGAGGATGTGCGTCCAGGGCAGGAAGCGGGAGCGCAGGCCGCGTCGGACGACCACGCCGTCGTCCTGTACAATCAGCCATTGTCGAGCGCGGTGTAACCGGGCGAGCACAGCCAGCAGGAAAAGGAGCAGCAACAGCACGCTGGCGATGAAGTAAGGGCGGCTGCGCGCCTCAGCAGCGACCGGCCCGTAGCGGGCCAGGGCGACGCTGGCGTGGTGCACGCCAACCCCCAGAGGGACGAGTACATTGATCACCCCTGGCAGGAGCAATGTGAGCAGATCGCGCCGTCCCAATGGGGGGCCTTGAAAGACCTGCGGTTCTTCCATGGATATAAGTTTACCCCGACTCGCGTGTCTTCCCTGATGAATGGCCAGTTGTGTTTCTGTGGCCAGGGTAACTCGATTCGCAAAATCCGCGTTCTATTCCCGCTCTGACTGAGTAGTCACTGGCCGGGTTTGCCGGACGGGGTGCAGCGAAGCATCCTGGCGAGCAGGTCAGATCTGCGGGACTTTTTCCACCACCCAGAAGTGCGAAAGGCCCAGCAGGCGCAGTGGGGTGTGCTCCAGCGTGTGCAGGGCGCGGCGCAGCGCCCGTCCCAGCGTCGGCGCACGGGCGATGATGTTGTCGTAGGCGCCGAAGATCACCGTGCGCTGCACGTAGCGCACCGGCAGGCCGTGGAACAGGGTGTCCAGGTCGCGGCGGGTGTAGGTGCGCACGTGCGGCGCCAGACGATCTCGTAGCGGACGTGGCAGGTAGTTCACCAGGGGGATGTTGCCGAAGTGATATTTCCCCTTCCAGTACACTCCGTGCGTCTCGAAGGGATAGCCTCGGTTTGGGCAAAAGAGCACCAGCCGACCGCCGGGCTTCAGCGTGCGAATCATCTCGCGCACGGCCAGGCGGTCGTCCTGCACATGCTCAATGACCTCGTGGCTGAGGATCAGGTCAAAGGAGTTAGCGGGAAAGGGCAGGTGTTCGCCGGCTGCGTTCAGCACGTAGGGATTGCGCTGGTGGGCCTCGGCGGCGCGGTCGAAGTCGTATTCCAGGCCGAAGGCCGTGCCGCCTTCTGCCGCCAGGTGCTCCAGGTACATGCCCACGCCGCAGCCGTTCTCCAGCACGCGACCGCGCACGCGCTCGCCAGCGGCCTGTAGAATCATGCGAAAGCGGCGTTCCTGTCCGGCGCGCCATACGTAGGACGGTTCGCCGCGCAGGGCGGCCTTCTCCAGGTCGCGGACGGTCATTTCTCTCCCCAATGAATGGCGATGGTGCCGAACATGCGACGGTGGAAGCTGACCTTGCGCAGGCCAGCCGCGGCCATGTGGGCGGCCAGTTCCTCGGCGCGCAGAAAGCCTTCCGTGGATTGGGGCAGGTAGGTGTAGGCGTCGGCCTGACCGGCGATCAACCGCCCCAGGAAGGGGATCACGTGGTGCAGGTGGAAGGCGATGAACGGGTAGAGCAGGTTACGGCGCGGTTTGGTGGTGTCCAGCGCCACGAAGCGCCCGCCGGGCTTGAGCACGCGGCGCATCTCGCCCAAGGCGCGTGGCAGGTCGGTCACGTTGCGCAGCAGAAAGCCGGAGATCACTGCGTCGAAGGTCTCGTCGGGAAAAGGAAGGTTGAGCGCGTCGGCGGCAGACCAGTCCACCGGGCGCGCGCCAGCGCGTTCCTGGCCGACCTGCATCATCCCCAGGGTAAAGTCGGCGGCCACGGTGTGCGCCTGAGGCTGCTGACGCAGTACCTCGAACGCCAGGTCGCCGGTGCCGGCACCGAGGTCGAGCACGCGCATACCGGCTTCCAGCCGTGCCAGACGGACGACCTCGCGCCGCCAGCGGACGTCCTGGCCAGCGGTCATAATGCGGTTCATCAGGTCGTAGCGCGGTGCGATGCGGTCGAACATGCGCTGCACGGCGCGCGCGCGGTCTTCCTTACTTGACAAATTCATCCCGTTCTCCTGTTCCCGTCCACTGAACGACGGGGAATAATAGCAGGCCCAAGGATACCACATTGCGGCATGGGCTTCGAGGTGTTCTTGTTAAGGTCTGATATAATCAAATAGCGGGGTTGGCCCGAAATTCATCGCAGGAGACAGCATGGAAATCGTCTGGTATGGTCATTCGTGCTTTCGGTTGAGCGAGCGTCGCATGGCGACGGTGGTCACTGATCCGTTCGATCACACCCGGATCGGCTTTTCACCGCTCAATCTGAAAGCGGACATCGTCACCGTCAGCCACGATGCGCCCGGTCACAATCATCTGAAGGCGGTCAAAGGGAAGCCGCGTGTGATCCGTGGCCCCGGCGAGTATGAGATCAGCGGTGTTTTTATCACGGGCGTGCGCACGAACGGGAAGAAGCGCAAGCCGGACGAGCCGCGCAACACGCTGTACGTGATTGAGTACAACGGGGTGTTTGTGGCCCACCTGGGTGACCTGCGGCGGGTGCCCACGCAGGCTGAAATCGAAGCGTTGGGTACAGTGCACGTGGCGCTGGTGCCGGTCGGTGGCGGTGGTGGGTTGAACGCTTCCAAAGCGGCGGAAGTGATCAGCCTGTTGGAGCCAGGGATTGTGATTCCGATGCACTATGCTCATCCGCGGGCAAAGGTCAAACTCGACCCGTTGAGCAAGTTCCTCAAAGAGATGGGGTTGAGCAAATCGCCGGAGCCACAAGAAAAACTGGCCGTCTCGGTGTCCAGCATCCCCGGTGAGACGCGCGTGGTGGTGCTGGAACCGAAGAGCGTGTGAGGAGGAGCGCCGTGGCTGTCAAGATTTTGCTCACCTGGGATATCCGCCCTGGCATGGAACAGGACTATTTCGAATTCACCGTGCGCGAGTTTATCCCCGGTGTGCAACGTCTGGGGTTGGAGCCCAACGATGCCTGGTTCACCATGTACGGCGATTATCCACAGATCATGGCAGCCATTGTTGCCCCGAATATACGCACAGTACAGCGTGTGCTGCATTCCGAAGCCTGGCAGGAACTGATCAATCGGCTGGGTGAGTACGTGGAGAACCTGGATTACAAGGTCGTTCCGGCGCGTTCGGGCTTCCAGTTGTAGTCGATGGTTTCGCAACTGGCACAACGTTTGTTAGACTGGTACGCTGCTCATGCCCGCGACCTCTCTTGGCGCGGGCATGTTGACGCCTACGCGGTCTGGGTGCGCGAGGTGATGTTGCAACAGACGCGCGTAGAGACCGTGGGGCCGTATTTCGAGCGCTGGATGGCGCGCTTTCCCACGATCGCGGCGCTGGCCGCGGCCTCGGAGGAAGAGGTGCTGGCGTTGTGGGAAGGACTGGGGTATTACAGCCGGGCGCGCAACCTGCACCGCGCCGCGCGGGAGGTTGTGGTGCGTTATGGCGGCGCGTTGCCGCGTGATTTGGAAGCGCTGCGTGCTTTACCGGGGGTAGGCGCCTACACCGCTGGTGCGATTGCGTCCTTCGCCTTTGGACTGGACGAACCCGTGGTGGATGGCAACGTGCGCCGGGTCTTCAGCCGTCTCTTCGACCTGACGGCGCCGGTGGGCAGCACCGCGCTGGAGCGACGCCTGTGGGCGCTGGCGCGGGAGCATTTGCCGCCGGGCCGCGCTGCGGATTTCAATCAGGCGCTGATGGATTTCGGCGCCACGGTCTGCACCCCGCGCACTCCTCGCTGTGAGGCGTGTCCGCTGGCCGATCTGTGCCGCGCCCGCGCGCTGGGCGTGGTCGATGAGCGACCGGTGCGGCGGCGCAAGGCCGTCACGCCGCATTATCGGGTGGTGGCCGGCGTGATTCAGCGCGATGGTGAGGTATTGATCGCCCGCCGTCCGTCGAACGGTCTGCTCGGCGGCCTGTGGGAGTTCCCCGGCGGCAAGGTGGAACCCGGTGAGGCGTTACCGGAGGCGTTGCGCCGTGAGTTGTGGGAGGAGCTGCGTGTCCGGGTGCAGGTCGGCGAGCCGGTGGGCGTGTACCGCCACGCCTACTCGCATTTCCGCGTCACGTTGTATGCCTTTCGTTGTTGCATCAAAGAGGGCAGGCTGCAACCGCTGGAGCACAGCGACATCGCCTGGGTTTCACCCCGTCACCTGAGCGAGTATCCCATGGGGAAAATCGACCGGCAGATCGCGCGGGAGTTGGGCGATGAGGGGGAACGGGATGAGGGCTGAGG
>CAYSXA010000008.1:0-40616 GCA_964435005.1 uncultured Anaerolineaceae bacterium
GGTTTTGAGTACCCGCTTCTTTCAAATCTGGCTGGAAAATGGCTTTCCAGATGGTTCTGGGTGGAATTCGCCATACCAAACACGGCTCTACAGCCCAAGTTGACCTGGTTTCGCGAAATAATTACCCCAAAATGCAATTTTAGGGTGCGGAATGGGGGAGACAATATCCCCCTAAGGGGGTGACTACCCCTGTCAGGGATCAGGCGAAAAAACGCGGTGTGGACGCCGCGCCCTGGAGGGCACAGGGGATTGTTGACGCGGGAACGATGGTACGTTTGGGGTATAATATGAGCGTTGTATTACGATAATGTGAACGAAAGGATTTTGGTATGGATATAGTGACCGTTTCCCCCAAATATCAGGTGGTGATCCCGTTGCGGGTGCGGAAGGCGCTCGACATCACGCCGGGGCAAAAGGTGCGCGTGATCCTGTATGGCAATCGCATTGAGTTGATCCCTATTGTGCCCATGAAGCAGTTACGAGGCTTCCTGAAAGGGATCAATACGAACGTGGAGCGGGAAGGAGATCGGTTGTGAACCTGGTGGACTCATCCGGCTGGCTGGAGTATTTCGCCGACGGGGAGAACGCGGAGTTCTTCGCGCCCGCGATCGAGGCGGTGGACGAGTTGCTGGTGTCCACCATCAACCTGTACGAGGTATTCAAGCGAGTGTTGCAACAGCGGGGAGAAGGTGCAGCGTTGCAGGCGATCGCCGCAATGCAGGCGGGGCAAGTGGTGGCGGTGGACGGCACATTGGCGATCGAGGCGGCGCGGATTTCCGCCGAGATGAAGCTCCCGATGGCGGACAGTCTGATCCTTGCGACCGCGCGGGCGCACAACGCCACACTGTGGACACAGGATGCAGACTTTGAGGGACTGGAAGGCGTGCAATATATGAAGAAAGGTTAAGTTCGAGGGTATTGGATTGGCGGTTTTGACCAGTCTGTCCCAAGAGAATGTTTTTGGCAATCGAAAACGCGCCCACCTGGGAGGAAATTGAGAAGGTCGCGTGCGGCGAAGATGCACCCATTCGCGTGGCCGAAACGCGCCCACCCCATCATTTTGTCCAGAAGGACGCCAGGCTGAACCGCCGGAGTTGTCCTGCTGGAAAGCAGAAGCCACGAAGCCGAGGAGCACAGGGGGAGTGGCGATATCCCCAAAGTGGGGCGAGCGCAGGCGGTCAGGGCGGTGGAAGCGGAAGTGGCCAAAGGCGAGCAAGCCGATGAGGGTGCCTTGACAAAACACCTGCGCTTCATCAAGCGAATTGCGCCGGACATGCTGGATGGAGTGCTGGCCACGTTGCAAGGGCCAGCGGCCGGGTTCGGCACGGTAGCCTGCAATGTGGCCGCGCGCATGGCGCAGAACGACTAAGCCAGCAAGTCCACCGCTCGTTCTGGGTCGCGCTGACCAGGGGCAGTGTAGATGCGGGTGGTGTTCAGATTGGCGCAGCCGAGCAGGGCAGCCACGCGCTCCAGCCCGACGCCCGCGACCACCAGGTACTTGGCGAAGGTGTGGCGCAAGACGTGGGCCGAGCGGCCGCGCCGGTTTGCGCGGCTCCCCAAAGTAGCCAGTTTGCGGTTGATGGTGACAGGCTGACGTCCCAGGGTGAGCAGGCGCTGACGGTACTCGCGCACGTCGTCGATTGAACGTCCCAAACTGAACGATGTAGAATACGCAAAGCACGCAATTCTGTGCAGGAAGGAGAGAGCCTCATACCTGCGACCATCAGCAAGACCGACCTGGCCCGCCGCACCCGCCAGGTGGTGGAACAGGTTCGTCAGGGACGCACCCTCATCGTAAAGAGTTACGGTGAGGAACAGGTAGTCCTGATGGACATCCTGGACTATCGCCTGCTGCGCGCCGTGGCGGATTACCACGCCCACCCGCCCCGCCCGGCCCCGATTCGCGATGAGGCGCTTGCCCCACGCGGGCTGCAAGAAACAACGGTGGCCGAGGCTGTTACCAGCCAACAGGGCGATTCTCAGGCTGCGTGGAATCGAGTGATCGCCGCCTATCTGGACGGTGACATCAGCCTCGGACGGGCAGCTGAGCTTTTAAACCTTTCCTGCTTCGAACTGGCAGAACGGTTCAACCGGCTCGGCATCCCCTTGCATCTAGGCCCGATGGACGCCGAAGAAGCCAGGGCAGAGTTCGAGGCTCTGCGCTCGCGCTGAGGCAACAGAACGTGTCCCTGGCTTTGCTGGACACCACCCTTTCGGGTGGCTCACTCCAACACCTCCACCGCCGTTTCCAGATCGTGTTTCCCCGGTAACACGTACAGCCGTGTGGTGTTCAGGCTGCTGTGCCCCAGCAGGGCGGCCACCTTTTCCAGCGACACGCCGCCATCCACCAAGCGTTTACCGAAAGTGTGCCGCAGGGTATGCGGTGTGGCCTGTACGCCTGCGCGGCGCGCCAGTTCGGCAATGCGTCTGCGCAGGGCGCTTGGCGTCAGCGGCTCCCCGCGCTGACCGAGGAACACGTGGTCGGTCTCCGCTTCGGGGCGCACGTCCAGCCATGCTTGCAGCGCGCGCCGCGCCAGGCGGTTGAGCGGCACGGTGCGCGTTTTGTTCCCCTTCCCGGCCCGAACGGTCACTGCCCCTTTGCGTTCGCTCAGGGCCAGGTCGTCCAGGCGCAGGGCGCACACCTCGCCGACTCGCAGGCCGGTGTTGAGCATCAACTTCACCAGGGCGGCATCCCGAAGCGCCCGCCGCCGCGCGGTTTCCGTCCGGGCCGCGAGCACGGCCTTTTCGGCCTCGCGTTCTAGTTTCCGCTGCTCACGTTTGGTCAGCCAACGCGGGCCGTCGTCCTGGCGCTTCACCGGGCGTACCTGCCGCGCTGGATTGTCCTCGATCAACCCGTTTTGTTCCCCCCAAGAGAGGTAGGCAGAGAGCGAAGCCAGGCGGCGGTTGATGGTGCTCGGCGCCAAGCGCTGCACGGTGAGCATGTACTGGCGGTACTCTCGCAGGTCGGTGGGGGTGATGGTGCGCAGTGTGGGCGGCTCGCCGTTGGTCTGCTCGAACCAAGCGGCGAACTGCCGCAGGTCGGAGAGGTAACTGCGGATGGTGGTTGGGGGGCGATCTTGAGTACGGAGGTAGCGCTCGAAGTCTTCAAACATGGTTACCGAACTAACGGTCGGGTTCAACCGCGTTGCGGAGCGTAGCGGAGCAATGTCGGCTGCAACCCGTTGTTATGCAACAGTCAACGATGCGAGAATGGATCATCTATCGTGACCGTAATATTTCTAAGATTTGTATCCTCTACGACTTGCCGTAACAATATTCTGAGCGAATCGGAAACCCGAATCAGAAACTCCCAGGTCACGAAATCTACTGGGGTCCCTTGTCTGAATTCAAACATTTTTCCTTGCCAGTTCAACGTCACGTTGCCGCCACGCGGATTGAAGTATATGCCATTAGTGTGAATGGTATTTCGGACGAGGCGAAGAAGATCAAGAAGCTGGATACCGTCCGCAGGCGCTGTCGCAAGCTTGGAACTGAACAGGCAATCGTATATTGACTTAAATTCTGCCATGCCCCCACGGCACGCAGTGGGATCAAGCGCCCGCAAGAATAGCCGAAGGGAGCTTTCAATTGAGGAAAACATGGCATGGACAAAACCAACTTTAACAAAATTCGCAAATTCGCTTGCGTATAGTTGCTTATCGTGATCAGGGATCGGCGTACGGGCGATGGCCTCCCACCATTGTTTGCGGAGCAGGTGCTTAGAAAGGAATGTGAAGGACAGCTGCAGCGAATTGAGAACATTTATCAATTTAGAGAAAGCAGTGATCCGAGCATCGTGCTCTGGGTCAACGGACGGATAGAGAGCAATAACTGCCGTCTTGTCGTCGACCGCACGATCACGAATCGGCTGGAGTTGTTCAATTAGGTGGTGGACTTCGTCAGGGCCTATCAACATCTGTGGTTACCTTCCAAGGCTTGTTGCACAACATGGTTATCGTGCGCAAATTTCCTGGGATAAGCGAGGCCCCCGGCGGGGTTATCGGGTCCATTATAGCAAGAAACGCGCGATATGAGCACTTATCGCGCGTTTTTTTTGGCTTGCGCCACAAGGTTGCGTTCGATGGTGAAACAAGCCAGGGCGCTCGCCTCTTGCGAGCGCCCTGGTGCGTGCAAGCGCGGGATTCACCCGCGCTTTGATTCCGCCTGCTGCGAGCATCCACGTCAAAAGCCTGCCATCTTTGCTCACTCTGCCCCACGGGTATCAACCTGGTTCCGAATTCCAACTGCTGGCGTACCTCGGATGGTCTCGTACAAGGCCTCTCTCGGTGTACGAGACCATCCGAGGTACGAGAAGGGCGATAGGAAAGGCGTACCTTCGAGGGTCTCGTATGATACCCTTGAAGGTACGGAAGTCAATCCAGCCCCTGCAAACGCACAAATGCTTCGCGCAGGTCGGTAGGGATGCCCTTGAGCCAGAGGGCGCCCTTACTTACGTCCTGCGGCAGCACCTGGGGCGCGTGCTCCTGCGTCACAGCGCTGGATTGGCGTCCCCTTTCAAGATAGCGCAGTCGTATCCGAACTCTGTTTCACCGGTATCAACCGGTTCCGAATTTCAACTGCTGGCGTACCGGGGAAGGTCTCGTACAAGGCCTCCCTTGATGATACGAGACCCTCGAAGGTACGGAAGTCAACGCAATCCCTGCAACACGCACAGCGCCTCGCGCAGGTCGGTCGGGACGCCCTTGAGACGGAAGCCGTAGGCCGCCCCCACGTCCTGGGTCAGCACCTGGGGAACGTGCCCGCTCTCCACCACGCTGGACACGGCTTGCCATCGATCATACGGCCAGTTATCATCCAGCGCTGCCGTCACCGCGCGCGCCACGATCAGGCGCAGGGGGAGGTTGAGCGGCGTATCGAACAGGCGGGGCAGCGGCACGGTCACCCAGGGAAGCGGCAGGCGCTGTTCGCCTGCGTCCACGGCATGCACCGGCGGGTCGTAAGCCCGCTCGATCAGGTATACCCCAAAATCGTCCTCGTCGCCGAAGTACACCCGTCCTTCCAACGCATCCGCTCCCCGACGGTGGGGGCGCTCCACCCGGATGGGGCCCGTCCAGGCATCCCCGAACGCCCAATGCGTGATCTGGGGGAAGTCGTTCAGGAAACGCAGATGGTAGAAGTAGTCCCGGGGATCGGTGCGCTTGCGCAAAGCACCCTCAGCCACGACCTGCCCGCGCAGCAGCAACATACGCTTGCCATTCTGGAAGGCGATGCCGTTGCCGTCCTTTTCGAGATGGGCGAAGCCAATCCTGTTCATCGTTCTTCCTCCTTGAGATCCTCTACCGGGTCGCCAGAATGCGGCGGTAGATGCGTTCGATCCGTCTGGCCACCACGTTGGAGAGATCGGACAACTGTCGGATGTGCGCCCAGTTGCCTTCTCCAAACAAATCATCCATTCGTTCCCTGGGAGCATACGCTCCAAAGTAGATTCCAAAGGGGATGATGCCGTTGGCGCGCATGTCGGCGATGACCTGTTTGCTATGGTTGTGATCGTGCAGATCGCCATCCGTAAGCAGGAAGTGCAGTTTGTTGCTGGCTGCAGCCCCTTTCAGGGCGTGCAGTCCCAGCGACAAGCCGGGTTGGGCTACGGTGCCGCCCAGATCCATTGACATCAGACCATACAGTTGTTCTTCACGGATAGCCGGGTCCCCGAAGGTCTTGACCAACGCCGTTCTTCCGCCAAACGCCGAGATGGTGTACTGCGCCCCCAGCATTTCCAACGCCTTTCCAATCGTGGCCGCCGTGGAAGCCAGTTGCCCGCTGCGCACGAACGTATTCATCGAACCGGACATATCCACCTGGATGCTGACCGCCAGCGAGGTTACGTCGGCGGCGCGTTGTGTCTGGTACACGGTCCGGGCTCCGGACAGGGCACGTTTGAACCGTTTGCGGTCCGCCCGGCCAGAGGTCTGGAAGCGTTCGCGCTTCAGGATGGCGGCTTTGAGGCGTTGCAACCTCTGCGCCAGCGGGCGGGCTTCGCGTTCAGCAGCCTGGACGATCTGCCGCAGTTTACGCTTCCTGGACGGAGAAAGTTCTCGATCAAGCCCGATCAGCGGCTTGATCGAGAGCGTCGTGTCTGCCACGGGCAGTCGTACGCCGCTCCCAGACAGGGGCCGCTGCATCTCTTCACCGACCGCGTTAGGCGGGACGCGTTTGCCTGTCTCCATGTCGAACACCACGCTGGATACCACCTCCGTGATGTCCAGCGTCTCCATCAGCGAATCCAGAAAGGCCTGATCCGGCTCCGGGGTGATCGCCCCCCCCGATCCCAGGGAGCCTGCGCCGTCACTCGGTTGCTCTACGGGCAGCCCGGTAGGCCGTCCTCCCTGCCCGTCCTCGTCCGGTTTCCGGGCACGCTGCTGTCCTTTTCGTTGCTCATCCTCTGTTCTCCCTGCGCGTGGGCGTCCTCCCTGCGCGTCGTCCTCGTCCGGCTTCCGGCCTCGCCGCCGCCCTTTTCGTAGCTCTTCTTCCGCACTTCCCGAACGCGCGCGTCCTCCCGGTATATCGTCCTCGCCGCGCCATCCGGGTTGCGGTACGGCAATCGTAGCATCCGCCTCACCCTCTTTGGGCCTGGGCAGCGCCGAGACGATCACCCCGTAGCCGCCGTTTCCCGACCGGGCCCACTCCCCGTCGGTAAGCTGTTTGGCCGTGATGTTGGCCGCGGCCTGAGCGATCTCCGGCTCTTGCGTCAGGCGGCGGGTGATCTCGATGGTCGCCCGAAAGGCGTCCTCCGGGCTGCGCATGGCAGCGTCCACGAGCGGTTCGATCTCCGCATACAGGCGGCGCACGCGCTCCGGAGCGCGGTCGAGCACCTCCTGGCGAACGCGGAAGAAAGGCAGGGAACGGTAGAGCATCAAGCCCATGATCTGGTGCATCATCGGGACGGTCTCGCCGACCTGCTCATCCCAGCGCGGGTTGATCATCGCATCGGCGGCCAGCACCGCCGCCACCCCACGCCTCCGCTTGGCCTGGGTGCGCTCCATCCGACCGTCCTCCAGAATGTTGTAGATCTCGGACACGATCCCGGCTTGCTCCGGCGGGATGCCGTCCACACGCTCCTTGCCCTGGGCAATGTCCACGATGCGGCGGAAGACGCCGACCGGGGTGTCCTCCTCATGCCCCAGTTCGTGATAGATGCCCGCCTTGAGCGCCAGCAGGTTGTTCTCTGGGGAGTTCCTGGGCGTATGGCGCAGCGGCTCCATCTCGGCCTGGATGTGGCCCCGCATGTCCGTCCAGAACATACCAGGGCGCGGTCCGCCCTGGTTTTCGATGTCCACCCGGCGGGGTTCTCCCGCCAGGGAGGTTGCGATGCGACTGTAAGTGCGTTCCAGCAGGCGGCGGTAGGCTTCCGGGTCGTCGCCCATCTCCTCGATGGTATCCTTCAAGGACTTTTTGATCCGAGCCATACGCTTCAGCGCCGCGATGTCCTTCCCGTCGCGCGTCCGACCGGTGAGGTAGTGGATGCCGGAGGGTGAATAGCCGTCCCGGCTCAATCCGGTCTTCCAGTGCAGACCAGAGAGCGGACTGCCATCAAAGTCGGGGTCGAAGTCTTCCCCCAGGGGACTGTTCGGGGCCTCGGTCACGATGCCGGTTTCCCCGTCCTGCTTCCAGACCTGCGCAAGCAGATCTCCAGCTTGCACCTCGAACGGCCCAACGGTATCACAGTTCAAGCTTTGCTCAGGGTCATGGGCGATTCGTTGGCAAACAGCTTGTTGCACTCCCGCCCATTTGGCAAGCGGATCAGGGATATAAACGTGGCCGCACCAGAAACGGTCGTTCAAGGCGTTGGCGATCTCGTCCACAGCATCGATGGGGGAATGGGGATAATCGCCTTCGATCTGATCGAAAATGGACCCCGTTTCCAGAGAAACGACCGTGCCATCATCATAGATCAGGACTTTCTTCCCGAAGTGAGGGCACCGGTGCGGTCTGGCGCCCGTGAACTGGCCGCAGCGCGGGCAACGTAGTCGAACCCCGGCGAAGGTAGCTTCCGAGTTGGCCTGCGCGCGCTCCGGCGTGCGCAAAGCGCGCGTTTCCGGCAGGTTCCACCACAACAATTGACTGCGTTGTTGATCGGACAGACCTTTCTGGTTCACCAGCAGACCATACACCAGGCCTCGATAGCCCCCCTTGCGTATCTCCTGCATGCGGATGCGGGGATCTTTGATCCGGGCGACCATCTCCTGGTCGGAAGGAACATAGCTGCGTTTGAGCACTACCTTCTTCCACTTCGCGGAGTAGTAGAAACTGTCGCTGTGCTTCATGCGTTGTTGGGGGTTGTCTGGATTGTAGCATTCGTCCGTTTGGGGATCGTACACCCAGCCGATCAGGTTGTAGCGCCGTCCCTGGGCATCGGGCGCAGTCAGGCCGGTCTTCTTTTCGTATCCCCAGGCGTCGTACCCACGACGTTTCGGATACGGGTTTCCGTTGGCGTCCAGGCCGTTCTCGTCATACCCTGTCCAGGAGCGCCCCTGGCGGAACCCGGCCCGGTTGAACCCCAGACGATCCACGTCGTCCCAGCGGGCGCCTCCGGGAAGCGGCGAGAAGCCTGTTTCGTCGAAACCCTCGACATCGACATCGTACGATTTGCGGACCGTACCTCTTTTCCCGCCCGATTTTTCGATCGAGAGGGTGCATACCTTGCGAGCTGCTTTCTCGACCAGGGAGGGGTTCGTCAGATCACGCTTGCGAAGCCCGTACAGGTTGTACCCCAGTTCGTCCCAGCCGTCCGGGTCGAACCCGAACTCATCTCGCCCGTCCGGGTACAGGCCGCTGGCATCCCGGCGGGCGAGAAAATCGTCTATGACGCGTTTCTCTTCCGGTCGTATCGGGCGAGATGGGGCGAGGGTGTACGGAGGACGGTTGCCGGTGCACTTTCCCCACCAGACATGGCGATCGTCCTCCAGAAAGCGATGATAACCTCGCCCGACCACATTTATCATACGCTCGTCAAGGAACGAGACAGAACGGATGTCCAGCGGCCACGCTTTCCATTCGTACGGATAGGTGTCGGGTTTCTCCAGCCCCAAATCCTCCCAATCCAGGAGGGCGCCGGGGATGCGGGCGCGGATGTAATCGAACACCGCCGCATACCCCTGTCGCCCAGCGGCGTTGGGTAAGCCGTCGGGGCTGTGGGTGGGCGGTTTCATCCCCAACAAGCGCAGGTCATCGAAGAGCAGGCGCGTCTTCTCCGTGGCTTCGTCCGGGTCGCGCGGCTGATTGCGCCCAGCCTGGTAGACCTTTTCCAGGGTGGTCGCGTCCAGGCCGCAGCGCGCCTGGAGGACATCGAAGAAGCGTTTCCGGTTCCCCTCGCAAGACATCGTTGTCTGCTCCTCAAACCAGTCCGCCGAAATAGGCCTCGAAGCGGTCGCGGATGATCTGCACCTGTTCGGGTTTGTATTCGGCATCCTGGTCGCAGATCACTTCAAGGGTTTTCAGGGCCACGTCCCAACCCAGACGGGTACCGATCTCCACGAAGCGGTTCAGTTCCCGGGGGCCGGGTGTGGTGCGGGTGGGGCTCAGGGCGCCGATCTGGGGCGTCTGCCCGGCGCCGCCAGTGAGCACCCGCAGTTCGTTCCAGAAGTTCACTGCAGCGTCCATGACCTCCTCGGCGGGCGGCTCCAATCCCTGACGGGAGAAATGCGACCGGATGCGGCGGATCTGCTCTTTGCGAGAGGGGTAATTCAACGGCAGAGCGGTGATGCGGGAAAGGAAAGCCTGCGCCGGGCGGTCGGCATCCCCCTCGTAGCCGGGATTCCAGGTAGTGATGAAGATGGCGCTGGGATGCACCGGGACTTTGTAGGTGCCGCCTTCGGGGGTGGGAATGGATACTTCCCCATCCTCAATGATGGACTGCAGGGCGGTCGCCAGCTTCGGAGAGCGCACGATCTCGTTGACCGCGATCACCCCGCCACTGGCGGCCACCTGCCCGATGGGGCCCAGGCGCACACGCGAGACCGTGTTGCCGTCCTCGTCGGTGGTGAGCACCACCTCGCCGATGGCCTGGTTGATGTCCAAATCCGGGGTGATGTTGATCTCGTAATACGGCAGGCCCTGTTTGCCGTCATCGCACTTCAGGCTGGCGGCCAGCTGACGGGCGATGGTGTTCTTGCCAGTCCCGGCCGGGCCGTACAGACCGAAGGCGCGGTTGGTCGGCTTGTCGCTCCGTTTACGCAGCTGCATGGCGATCAGGTTGAAAATCATCTTCTCCTGGTCGCCCATCTCGTAGTCGGGCATCAGTTCGGGGACGTTCTCCGGGAGCGGAACGGCGCGCTTTCCACCCCACTCCTCCGGCACGCTGTCCAGGTAGAGATCAGGGGCGGGCATTTCGATGCCGCTCAACGCCTGCTCGACTTCCGTGGGCGGCAGATCGGGCGGTCGCTGCAACCCCTGGCGCGGCTTGCGGGGCGGGCATTGGTGATCGTCGCTCATGTACTGTCCGCATTTCGGGCAACGGCGGCGAGGCGATCGGGATGGAGCGGTCACGATCTGGGCGCCGCCCTCCCCCCGAACGACCACCGGCTGCGGGATGGCGCTGGCCACCGCAGCGGCGATGGTGCTGCTCAGGCGTTCCAGGTCCACGTCGGAGCCGCTGCCGCCCGGCAGGTTGCGCGCGATGGCGGCGCCCAGGCGCTCCTCATCGAGCGCGGTGGGCGGGGCCACCGCCATGCGCTCCAGGACCTGCTGCTGCTTTTCGAGCAGTTCGGCCAGGCGGGAGAGGGTCTGAGTGAATTCGTCGGGCGGCGCAGCCTTCGCGGGCTCTTCCGGACGGGCGTTCAGGATGTCTTCCACCACGCCGCGCAGGGCATCGGCGAAATCATCGGGCAGGGAGATTTGCACCTGCACCGGCGCAGCCGTAGCAGTCGCGGGGGGAATCTCCGGGTCCACGGGCAGGGAAACCGGCGCTGGTTCGGCCGGAGCCGGGGCAGCAGCGGTTTCCTCCTCGATCTTTCGTTGTTTCGGACACACGTGCCCGCCGGAGCGCCCGATGAAACGCCCGCACCGGGGGCAGCGTCGCAGTCCGCTGTGAATGGCTGCCCCCAGGCGCAATGTGCTGCCCCTTTCGAGCTCATTTCTCAAGGCCAGGTAGCCGCTGTCGGCGGCGGCAACAGGACTGCCTCGTCCTTGCCGGAAGGCGGCGAAGTCGTGGATCAGGGCGTAGTCGAAGGCGCTCTGGGGATCCAGCATGCGCGCAGCGAGCACGGCGGCCATCTGCTCCGGCGAGGCGTTGGTGCTCCCCAGGGTGTCGCCCGCCGTGCGGGTAGACGGGTCGTAGACCGAAAGCAGCGCGCCGTCCGCGCCGTACACCTCGACCAGCCCTTCCGCTGTGCGCGCCACCCGCCCCTGGGCCAGAATGCCGATCGCCGCGGGCAGCGTCCTCCCGATGACCACATTGTCCACTTGCACGGCGAAGCGCCCGCGCGCCGAGGACATACCGTCCGGATTCTGGGAGCGAGCGTACACGGCGTATCGCCTGCCGCCAACGTCCACGAAGGCGCCGCGCGCATCCCGCTTGCGGTACTCCGTGCCGATGAAGTGTCCCAGGTCGTATTCCTGCCCACCGTCCAGGGCCAACGGCCCCTCCTTGGGCTGCACGGCATGCAGCGGCGAGGCGCCGTTGAGCACCTGGTGCGCCGCCAGGATAGGCGCCGTGGGCGGGACGGCAAAGCCGTATTCGTGCGCCAGGGCGTGCAGGGCGTCGAAGGTTTCGTCCACGGCAGCCTTCTCCTGCCCATCGGCGTTCAGCACGTGCACCACGCGCCCGTTGGCGATGACCGGCACGGCGTGTTCGGCCCAGCCCTCGGGGACGAAGCCGCTCATCAGGGCCTGGGGAATGCCGTCCAGGGTCACGCGCTCCGTGCGGCCGGTCAGGCCGTGCACCATGACGACCTCGCCCTGAGCGCGCGCCTGGGCGAGCAGGTCGTCCAGCGGGTCGGTCTTGTAGCCTGCGAAGGCGCTGCGCGGCAGCCCCAGGCGGCGATGAAGCAGGCGGGCCAGATCGTCCGCCGTGGCGGTGAAGGGGCACACATGGGCATACTTTTGGGAGGCGAAGCGTCCGCAATTGGCGCAGCGATAGTACCCCTGCTCGTCGAAGCCCACCGCGCTGAGCGCGCCCGAGGTGGTGGCTTCCAGGGTGTGGCTCATGCGGCGGCGGTCCGGACGGGTGGCCGCTCCTTGCTTTCGCATGTGGCGGGCCAGTTCCCGGGCCGATTTGGGCAATGGTTTGCCGCCTTCGATGGCCTGCAAGACGCGCTCGACCTGGCCATAACCGTAGCGAGAGGCCATTTTGGGCAGGCCGGTCTTGCTGTGCGTGGGCGGCTTGAGGCCCTGCGCCTGCATGCGCTGGAACAGTTTCCGAGTCAGACCGGTTTCCAGGGCCTGCTCCTGTGGCGTGTTGGGATTGCGGGCGCGGGCGGCGCCCAGGGCCTGGTTGATCTGGTACAGGCGCTCGAAGAAAGCGGCGGTGCGCGTCTCGTCCAGACCCAGGGCTTGCCGAACCTCCGGGCGTTGCGCCAGGGCGGTGAAGAAACGGTGTCGGTTGCCTTCGCAGGACATGATCTCCTCCTACAGTTCCTCTTGCAGGGTGGTCAATGCGTTCTGGTAGAAGCCGCGCCAGGGGTCGGGGATGTCCAACACGTCCGGGGCCAATTCCCGCAGGGTATGCAGGGCGGCCATGAGGGCGTTGGCGGCATCCATGAACGCCATGACGGCTTCCGTGATGGCCTGATCGTTGGCGTACGCCGGTTCAAGGGGGGCGTCGGCATGGGGTTCGGGGGCTTCGTCCGCTGCCAGCCATTCGCCGCGCGCCTCGGCCAGCGCTTCCTCGACGCTGTAGCCCTGGTCGCGGATGGCGCGCGCGATGCGGCGGGCGCGACGGGCCAAGTCGGGTTCTTCGGCGATGGCAGCAGCGATCTGACGTTGAGCATCCTCGTTCAGCGTGCCGATGGCGCGCACGGCGGCTTCCGTGACCGGCGTCCGGCGCAGCGTCTCCTGCACGTCCTGGGGGATGGCCAGCACCCGCAGCAGCTTCTTGCGCCGCGATGGGCTCATTGCGACGCCCATCCCATCCAGCACCTGGTCCCAGGTCACCGGCGGCGCGGTGGGTTTGAATCCGTGCGCCGCGAGCAGCGCCTCGATCTCCGGCAGCGCCGCCACCGGCGGGCGCGGCTCGGCCAGCAGGGCCTCGGCCTCGTCCTCCACCCCCAGCGCCCGGGCGTTGGCCAGCAGCCAGGCCAGGCGCAGGGCCGCGGCCTGATCGATCGGGTTCAGGGCCTGGCGGTGCAGGTTCTCGATCACCCGCAGGCAGTGGGCCTCCGTTTCCCCGGAAACAGGGCGCACCAGGCACGGGATGGCCTCCAGCCCGGCCAGGCGCGCGGCGCGCACCCGGCGTTCGCCCAGCAGCACGCGGTAGCAGCCATCGCCTTCAAGGATCACGGTGGGGGGCTGCACCACACCCCCGGCGCGAATCGAAGCAGCCAGTTCGTCCAGGTCGCTTTCGTCGCCGTCCGTGCGCGGGTTGCGGGGATCCAGCCGGATGGCGTCCAGCGGCAGGGTTTGCAGGGTGATCTCGTCGGTCATGCCTCCTCCACGTTCAGACGGCGCCAGACGGTCCCGACTACCGCCTGATAGGTCATCTCCCCGGCGGCCAGGGCGTCCAGCAGGCGCTCCATCTCGGCGGTGAAGGCCGGGTCGAAGAGGCCGGGGTAATGCTCCCGCAGCCAACCCAACGCCAGCCGCCCGCGTTCGGTGACGATCAGACCGCCGTCCCGGTCGGCGACGTAGCGGTGGCGGCGCAAACCGGTCAGGGCGTCGGCGTAGGTGGAAGGACGCCCCACGCCGTGCTCGCGCAGCAAGCGGATCAGATCGGCCTCGGCGAGCGTCCGGCGCGTTGGGCGCGCCCGGGCGTGCAGGCGCTGCCCTGGGCGGGCGCGGAGCAGGGGCGAGGGCGGGGCCTCCGCTTCCGCCGAGGGATAGGCGCGGCGGTAGCCGGGGTCGAGGATTTCCTCCGCGTGAACGGTAATGCGAGTAGTCATGGTCTCTATCGGATCATCATCGTCATCGTTTACCTGTGGCTTTCTCGATCAGGTTCCTGACGTGATCGGCAACCGGTCAGGCGGCGACTTGAGCGAGATGATGTGAACATCCTTGACGGATATACGCCGATGGCGTATCCTCCCCACAAGGAAGGTAGCACTATGGACGACAAACTTTTCGAAGAACTGCTCGAGAGCGTGCGTGAGGGCGGGGCGGTTTTGAGAGGAGAGCGCCCGCCTGCCAGGGCGTTCCGCAGCGCAGACCTGGACGTGCAGGCCATCCGGAAGGGAATGAACCTTTCTCAACGTGAGTTCGCGGCGTTGCTGGGAATCAGCGTGCGCACTCTGCAAAACTGGGAGCAGGGGCGCCGCCGCCCGCGCGGCGCCGCTCGCGTGTTGTTGCAGATCGCTGCCCGTCACCCGGAGACGGTGCTGGACGTAGTGCACTCGAGCACTACGAACGTCTGAATCGTCTTCCTTTTCCAGCGTCAGCGCGACCACTCGCACGCGGGCCGGGCGCATGAAGGCAGCCAGAAAGCGCAAGCGGATCAGGCGATAAAGCGCCTGGGCGTGCGGATCGGGGACGGCGTCCGGCGGGCGAGAAACGTCCGTCGGGCGGATGGCCTCGTGAGCCCGCTGGGGAAAGCGTTCCCCTGGATCGGATGGCTGGGGAACGGTTTCCCCCAACAGGTGAGCCCCGTACTCGCGCGCCACCGCGAGCCGCGCTTCCTGGACGGCCTGCGGGGTCACCCGCGTACTGTCCGTGCGCGGGTAGGTGATCCAGCCTTCCTCGAAGAGCTGCTGAGCGGTCTGCATGGTTCGGGCGGCGTCCCAGCCCAGGCGTCGGGCGGCGTCTTCCAGCAGGGCGGCGGTGGTGTAAGGGGGCGGCGGAGGTTCGTCCAGGACGGTCTCCTGACGGGAGACGACCGTCCAGGCGCCGCTGTACTCGGCGGCCAGACGACGGGCCTGGTCGGAGGTCAGATGGTCCAGTCCAGGGTAAGCGACCATTGCTCCTCGGCCTCCGCAAGCAAGGCAAGGGCGGCGATCTGCACTCGCCCGGCGCCGAAGTCCTTGCCGTGCTTCTTCATGGCCGCCCACAGGCGCGGGGAGACGCGATAGCCAATCAGGCGGTCGATCACCCGCCGGGCTACGGCGGCGCGCACCAGGTTCAGGTTCAGGGGGCGCGGGCGGCGCAGGGCTTCCCGGACGGCGTCCCGCGTCACGGCGTCGAAGGTGATGCGCTCCACACGCTTGCCCTGCAACTCGCGGGCGAAGACCTGGGTCACGTGCCAGGCGATGGCCTCGCCTTCCCGGTCAGGGTCCATGGCCAGCAAGACGCGGTCGGCCTGACGAATCAGGGGGCGTAGATAGCGCACGCTGCGCGGTTTGCGAAGCGTGTAGCGGGGGGCAAAGCCTGCCTTGACATCCACGCCTAGGGCGTCCAACGGCAGGTCCCGCAGGTGCCCGGCGGTGGAGCGCACCAGCACCGGGCCGTCCAGGACGCCGCGCACGTATTGCGCCACGGCGCGTGCTTTGGTGGGCGATTCGACCAGGATCAGGGTTTTCACGGGCATGGTTGCTCCCTGACTTGACGCACAGTGTATATACTGGTAATATACAACCATGAAAGAGGCGCCAGACCTTTCCATGCTTTCCGGCTTCGATTGGGACGAAGGCAACCGGACCAAGAATTGGGAAAAGCATCGCGTTTCCACAGTCGAGTGCGAAGAAGTTTTTTTCAACCATCCCTTGTTGCTTTTCCCGGACGTGAAACATTCTCGATACGAACCCAGGTACTATGTGCTGGGACACACCAATGCTGGTCGTCGCCTTTTCGTCGTGTTTACCGTACGAGGTGACCGCATCCGCGTCATTTCCGCTCGCGATATGAGTCGTAAGGAGCGAAAAATCTATGAGCAAGCAAAAAAAGCCCATTCCTGAGTTCCAGAACGAAGACGAGGAACGCGAATTCTGGGCCACCCATGACTCCGTTGACTACCTGGAGTGGGGGGAAGCCAAACCTGCTCGATTCCCGAACTTGAAGCCTTCCACCAAGTCCATTTCTCTTCGTCTGCCGCAAAGCATGCTCGACGAGCTCAAACAACTGGCTCATGAACAAGGCGTTCCATATCAATCCCTGATCAAAGTCTTCCTGCGCGAACGCCTGGACGAGGAACGTCACCGGCGGAAAGTTCGGATGGGTTGAGCACGTTCAGGCTCCCGATCGCTGCCGTCTAGAATCTCTTTCTCCACGAAATCCCTGATCCTGGGATTCCTGTGCTAATGCTTCTGCGCCCTGGGCCGAAGGTGAAGCGCAGCCCTGGGACGCCAACGGTCACGCTCCATCCGCGCGAGGTGATGTTGAGGTAGAGCCAAGGGGGCAGGATCGGTATCCGGCGGTAGTAACGCAAACCCATCTCAGTCCTCCAGGTGCCAGGGGAACAGTTTCTCCTTTTTCCCCACGTTGAAGTGGTACCACACCGAGAAATCGTCTTTCAACGCTCCCGTCAACGTCCGACCGTATATCTGAACATGAGGGGATACTTCCCGTACAGCTTCGTTGTATCCGGTTCCCACGATCGGCTTGCGGAAAACCGCGACCAGAGGGGGAAACTCTTCCACTTCCCAGGCCTGGGCCCATAAGTTCTCCAACGACGCTGCGGTTTCGTACTTTCTCACCTTGGAGTGGGCACGAGTGGATTTGTCCTCATTGTGGAACTCGAACAGATACACCAGCTCATCTCCGTCTTTCGTCAGCCGCAGCATGGCATCGGGCTCAAGGATCGCCGCCCCGTCTTCGTTGTAGAGCGTAGCCTCGTATTTCGATACCCACACTGTCCGCCAGCCGTTCTCCATGGCCTGGCCGGCAATCTGCAGCACGATCTCGTTCATTACCAAGTCATGCGATGTTCGTTCCAATGGATACGACAGATACCCTGTGGGCGGCGAGACGCCGTGCCGTTCCTTAGATATCTCAATGCCAACCGGCCCCAGGGTGTAAAGGATCATGCTTCGCCCGGAACCGACAACCACAGGCATGCCGTACGCCTCCAACACTTCCGACACTTCTTGGGTCGTGAATGGCAGCCGATCCAGGATCCGTTTGGCCCGATAGGATCTCAAAGTGCGCCCGGAAACCCCAAAACGTGCTTCTGGGAGCACTCCTGCTACGGACAGCAAATCGATTACACGAGCCATGTTCGGCTTCAATCCCTCTTGTAAGATTTTCTGAGCCTCAACGCGAGCCTGTTGAGGCGACATCGCTACAACAGAAAGAAATCGAGAAGGAACTTTGCGAAAGCTGCTGGCAGACAAATCAATCATTGGGCACCTCCAAATAGAGCCATACCTACCCCCGAAGGGGGTAGTCCGTTTTTTCGGTCTTTCGTTCTTCCCCATGCAGTAAGTGGAACGGAGTGGAAAATTGTTGGAAGACTGCTGGAAGACTGTCGGAAGACTATTGGAAGACTGCCGGAAAGAACCCGCTTCCTGGTGACAAGGAACGAGAACACCGAAAAAACTCCGGAAGACTGCTGGAAAACTGCCGGAAGACTGTTGGAAGACTGTTGGAAGACTACTGGAAACACAGGCATTCACTTCACCTACGCATCCCAATCATTGCTATTGCCATCCTGCAGTCGTCCTTTGGGCCTTCCCGTCTTGTGCCCTGCCTCGCGTTCGCGCCAGTAGTGCGCCTCGCGCAGCCACCAGGGGAGCCCGTACAGGCAGCGACTGACCTTCTTCGCCCGCTCCACCTTGTTCGGCTCCAAGGAGGGGTCGGCCAGCAGCCGGGCAGCCAGGTACTGGTTCCAGGCCTGTGCGTCCAGCACCACCTGCTGCCAGTCCTGGGCGGAGAGGCCGCGCAGGAAACGCACCACCTCCGCCGCGCAGGCGGGGTCGGATGGGTTCGCTGCCGTACGGGCCAACGCCCGCACCCGCGTCCACAAATTGGAGACCTGGGGGCGCTCTGGTTCAGGGAAGCCCGTAGCCCAGGGCGGCGCGGCCAGGCGCTGCGGAGGCAGCATCTTCAGCAGGCAGGGCGGCTGAGGCTCCCTGTGCACCATGGCCTTCACATAGCCGTGGAAGCGGGGCAGGGAGCGGATGTCCACCTCGCCGACCAGGTCGCTGCCCAGGATCTGCGCCGCCTGGCGCGCGTCGTCCACATCGGACACCAGCAGGATGATCTTCAGGTTGGTATTGATCTGCACCTTCTTCTTCACGTCCGGAGGCAGCTGGTCGGCGGACTGGGTGGCCAGGATCACGGAGGCCCCGAACTTGCGCGCCTCGGCCAGCAGCACGTTGGTCACGTCGGCCACCACGTCACTGCCGTATTTCTTCCCCCCGGCCATGGCGGCGAACTCGTCGATGATCAACACCGCCTGCTGGCGGTCGGCCTTGTCCACTCGTCCCAGGAAGGCGGTCTTGGCCATCTGCATGAAGAGCATGGACACCAACCCGGCAGCCTTGTCGCTTCCCAGCCGGGCGCCGTTCACCGGCAACAGCACCAGCCGCCCGCCGGAGAGCAACTCGCGCAGGTTGAGCGGCACACCCAGCGGCGGCAGGGCCAGGCTGCGGCGGAAGCGCCGATCGGTCACGAAGAACTCCAGCCGCCGCTGCGCTCCCAGGATGCTGTCCCGCATCCCGCCGCCGCGCTTTTTCTTCCCGTCCAGGGCGGCGGCGATCTCGTCGCGACAGAAATCCCGGCTGCGCGCGTTCTCCTCGGAGACGCGCGAGAGCAAGCGCTCGCGGAAGGCGGTCTCCCCGGCGGTGAGGAACCGGTCCACCGCCAGCAGGCTGGCCTGCCAGCCGAGGGCGTCCAGCACCACGCGCGCCGTATGGCGCAGCACCTCGCGCATCCGGGTGGCCTGCTCCCACGACGTGGGCTCGGTCATGCGGATGACGTTCAGCGCCGCACCCACGGCCACGTCCATCCCGCCGCCCAGGCCCAGGGTCATCAGCGGGATGCTCGGCGGCTGGGTGCTATCCAGCTCGATGTACACCACCCGGTCGAGCATGGCATCCGGCACGGCGTCCAACAGGTCCAGGCACAGGTCGCCGTGCGGTTCGAGCACCGCCGTGGACGCCCCCAGCCCGAAGGTCTGCACGGCCAGGTTGCGCAGCGTGGTGGACTTACCGCTGCCGGTCGTCCCGATCAGGAAACCGTGGGTGGTCAGGTCGGCCAGCGGCACGCCGATCTTCCAGACACGACCGTCCTCGTCCTCCTGCTCACCCAGCAGCACGAAGGGTTCTCGTTCGTCCATCGGGTTCCTCCATCTCCACGATGCGGGCGCACCGAATGCAGAAGAAGAAGGTGCGCCCGGTCAGGGCCTGGATCTTCCAACGCGATCCCAACTTCCGCCCGCAATGGGGGCAGCGCACCCCCCGTTCGCCGGGCTTCACCGGCACGGCGTCCTTCCGCCGTTCCAGCCAACACCGGCCGCACACCGCCACCGAGGAATCCGGGGCATCCTCGTCTCTCAAGTGCGCATAAACGTGCCGGATCACGCCGCCGCACAGGTCACAACGCAGCTCTCTATCCATCCCCATGCCGTTCCTCCAGAAAGGCTGTCCGATACCCATGAGGAGAAAACCGCATCTCCGGCGCGGCAGGCAGGTGGCGCGCCGGGGCGGTACGGAGGCGCGGGGCCAGCGCGAGCAGATCACGCCCCGGTAGATGCCCGATGGCTGCCAGATCATCCGCCGCCCAGGGCATCGTCTGACCCGGTACACGCGCCAGCACCACCTGCGGATCGTCTCCCTCGCGCACCGGTTGCACCGGGTTGCGTCCGTCGAAGGAGGCCGCCAGGGCGCGCGCCAGGCCGCGCGCGATGCCCTGCGCCCGCTCCGGGGTGTCCGCCATGCCCACCGCCCGCAGCGTCACGTCCAGGTAGGTCTTCCGGGCGCGCTCCTCGAAGCGCCGGGCCTCCTGGGCGCGGATGGCCCGCACGCCCTTGCTCGGCGAGGCGTCGTCCCGCGCCGCGAAGGCCATCTCGCCCAGTTGTTTGCGCGCGCCGAAGTTGCGCCGGGCGATCAGCTGCACCATCCCGCGCCCCTGACCCATCACGCCGTTCAACTCGATGAACACCGCCCGTAGCGGCTCGTCCGTCACCGCCGCGACCGGCTCGTCGAAGCGCGCCGGGGCCAACTCCACCCAGTGGATCGACCAGCCCTCCGGGGGCGCCGCCGGGTCGTCCGCCGCCGCCTTGCGGTGCATCCCGGGCCACTCGGCGCGGAACTGGGTGAGCGCCGCGCGCACCCCGTTCTCCGACCCGTGCAAGGTGAAGGCGATCTGGTCGCCGTTGCCCGCGACCTCGAAGGCCATGTGCTCGTCGTGCGGCAGCGCGTCCGCCAGACGCGCCCAGACCTGCACCTTGCTCAGATCCACCCGCGCCGCATCCGCGCGCGGCAGGAGCAGCACCGTCGGCCCCTGAGCCACGGCCCGGACGATCGCTTCCGCGCGGGCACGCTCGTCCAGGCGCTGCTTCCAACGGTAGGCCAGGACCGCCGCGCCGCCCAGCGCCGCCAGGAAAAGTGCGCCGCCGATCACCAGCGGCCAGGGCACGGCGCCCAGCGCCCGGCGGGCGCGCCGCAGGTTGGACGGCGTGAACCAGCGAAACTCGCGCGCCAGAACCAGCAACGCGAGCAACGCCAGCCAACCGAGCGTGTTCTTCCAGCCGATCTCTTCCATCCGGGGTCACACCCAGGCGTCCAGGTCGGGCTTCGGCGTCGCAGCTTCCGTCGGCTCGTCGGGCGTCGTGGACGCTTCGTCCAATTCCCATGCCCCGGCGTCGGAAACGCCTTCGGTCGCTTCTTCTTCCTCATCGGGCATGGCGTCCCAGGCCGACGGCTCGTCCGCAGGGTCGGCGGCTGCCGTAGGCTCCTGACCGGCGTCCACCGGATCTTCGTCAGGCGCCGCCTCCTCCGTCATCGTCCGGGCCCAGACCTCCCACTCGTCCTGCGGCGGCTCCTCGGTGCCGTCCCAGGAGAGCCAGGCCTCCGGAACGGTCGCGCTTTCGGCAGGCGCTGCCTCTGTCTGCGGCCCGGCACCGTTCCCGCCGCCCGCCGCCGCGCGCGCCCGCTCCAGTTGGGCCCGGTATTCCCGGCGTTTGTCTTCCAAATACGCCAACCAGTCGCTCATGACCTGCAAGGCCTCCGCCAGCGTCCGATCCACGTCCGCCACGTCACACCTCCTCGTCCAGGCCCAGTTCGGCCCGCAGTTGCGTCACCACGCGCCGGGCCTCGGCGCGGTCCTGCTCCCGACTGGACAGCACCACCCGATCCAGCGCCGAAGGGATCACGTTCACCCGCAGCAGGTCGTCCGGCAACTGCGCGAAGCACACCCCCACCGGCAACGCAGGCAGTGCCTGGACGACCTCCTCCGGCATGTCCGGGAAGTGCTCCCGGATGCGCGGCAGTTCGCTCCCACGCTGGTGGAAGATCAGCACGTTGGCCGCGTTGGCCAGGATGGGGATGCCATGATGCAGGCCGCGCTCGTCCTGAGGCCCCAGCAGGGAGTGCAGGTCCTGGTCGGCCACGATCATCCCCACCAGCCGTGAGCGGGCCGTCTTGTACTCCCGCGAGATGTAGGCCGCCATGACCGGGTCGCGCATCAACATGCCCATCTCGTCCACGAACACCAGCACCGGGGCCGTGTCGCCCGCCGCGCGCAGGCGGCGGATGGCCTGATGGACGTTTCCCACCAGGATGGAGAGCATGGCCTCGCGCAGGTCGCCGCCCACCTCCTGCTGCGGCAGGGTGGACACGTCGAACACGGTCACCGGGTGGCTCAGGCCGAAGTCCGCCGTGGTCTCCCCGCCGAACCAGGCCGCCAGGCTGCCCTCGACGAAGGGCCGCAGGCGGGCGATCAGGCGCATCAGCGCCTCGCGCATCCCCGGCGATTCCACCTCCACCAGGTGCGCCCGCAGCGCCGCCAGCAGGTCCACCAGGGTGGGGGTTCGTTGCGCTCCCCACGGCGTGTAGAGCATGGTCAGCGCCCGATCCAGCAGCGCCCGCTCCACACCGTCGCCGTCGGTCACGCCCAGCATCCGCAACGCCGCGACGGCCCCGGACACCTGGCTGCTCAGTTCGGGGTGCACCACGTCGAGCACGTTGATGCGCGTCTCCGCCGTCCCCAACCGCACCCGCTGATACACCTCGTCGCCCAGGAAGGACAGGTCGATCTTCCCCTGCGGGTCCACGATCACCAGCCGCACGCCCATCAGCAGGTGACGCAGCATGAGCAGCAGCACCCCGAAGGTCTTGCCGCTGCCGGTCTGGCCCAGCACCACCAGGTTGTAGCTGGGATGGCGGTCGTCGAACAGATCCAGGATCACCGGCGCCTGGTGGTGATCCACCCCCAGCAGCACGCCGTGCGTCTCCGTCCGCCGCCGGTAGGAGAGCGCCGACCCGGCCAGCAGCGCGGCGCCGGGGGTGGTGACCATGAACCCCTCGCGCTCGCCGGTCGGCCCGGCGGAGAACACCCGCTGCACCGCCTCCCCCGCGCCGAACAGGCGGATGGTTTCCAGCGGCAGGCTGCTGCGCACCACCTCCACACGGGCGTTCAGTTCCTCCGGATCGGGCGCTCCCACCAGTACGTACAGCCGCACGGTGTGCAGCGCCCAGCCCTGCGCCAGCGCCGAGCGCACCCCCAGGATGCCGCTCTCCGCTTCGCTGGCCTCCGCCCGATCCTCCAGCGTCTTCCCCGGCTCGGTGGCCGCCAGGATGGACTTCTGCCGCATCAGCCGCAGCGCCTGGCTCTGGGCGAAGGTGTGCACCTGCAACGCCGCCCAGATCGGGAAGTCCAGCCCCAACAGCCCGTGCAGGCTGCGCGGGGTGAGCAGCCCGCCCTGACGGTCCCGCGTACGCAGCAGGGCCCAGACCGATCCGTCCCCGGCCTGGATGTAGTCCCAACGGTCCAGTCCGCGCGCGAACGGACGCGGCAACGGATGATCGAGCGGCTGGGCCGCGACGCCGAACCCGGACAGCACGTTCACCATTTGCGCTTCGGCGAACTTGCTCTCGGCGACCAGGTACAGCCGCAGGTAGCGCACGTCGCGCACCACCCGCCCCAGGAAGTCCTCGTAGTCCGTCCGGTAGGCCAGCACGCCCGGCGGGAGCAGATGCACCGGCGTGGCGACCTGTTCGAAGCCTCGCCGCACGTCCTCCGCGCGCAGCGTGTCGGCTACCATCAGGATGCGCGCCGTGCGATCCGTGGTCAGCCGGGGCAGCGCCGCCCAGAAGCCCGCGCTGGCCAGCAGGCGCTCCGGCGGCGCGGTCAGGTAGTCGAACGAGCGCAGCTCCAGGATCATGCGTCCTCCGGTTGGATGACGGCCACCACGTTCCCCTGCCAGTCCTCGATGCGCATCACCACGCGCTCCGGCGGCAGCACCAGCGGCATCTCCACCGGACGCGGTCGGCGCAGGTGCCGCATCCGCTGCCACAGGTAGACCGGCAGACTGCGTCCGCCCAGGCCGTCCAGGCGGCGCAGCGAGAGCGCCGTCAGCACGCCCAGCAGGATGCCTACCACCGGATGCACCGCGTACGAGACGAGCATGGCCGGGAAGGCGGCGAACAGCAGATCGTTGGCCGTCAGGCCGAACCAGTAGCGCGGCTCGTAGTGCAGCACGTCCGGCGGGATTTCGTACCGCAGTTCGTCCCGGCTCATTTCGTGAACAGCGCCATGATGCCGGAGGCGATCAGCACCAGCACCAGTCCCCGGATGATGTCCGGGATCTGTCGCTTGTACTGCTGCGTCAGCTCCGGCGCCAGCCATTGGGCGGTCATCAGCAGTCCGCCGAACGCCAGGCTCAGCCCGGCGAACGTCAGCGACAGGTTGAACAGAATGTCGTTGACCTGAGACGTATCCATGAGAAGCCTCCTCGTGAACTTTCCGCTCACGGCGTCGTGAGCAGGATGGTTGCGATCCAGCCTACCAGGCCGCCCACGCGCACGCGCTGCCAGTCGTAGCCGTCGTTGTGCACCACGGGATCATCCAGCAGCTCGACGTCCATGCCGTTCTCCAATACGACGAGGACCTGCCCGGCGGCACCGGGCTCCGCGCGCAGGTTGGCCCGCCCCACGGGCGAGTTCACCACCGCCAGATGCGGCGTGGGCGTGGCCACCGGCGGGGTCTCCAGCGTCGCCAGCACGATAGTGCGCCGCGTCGCCTGGGTGTCGTCGTACAGCACGATCAGCAGCGAGGGCTCGGTGGAGGTGAGCACCTCGATCTGCGTCCGGCGCACGTTGGCGACCTGCACGATGCGGTAGGGGATGATCGTCCCCGTGCGGGTGCGCAGACGGATCACGTCGCCCACGACGAACGGCGCCTGCACCCGGTCCAGCGGCAGGGCGATCACCCGCCGCACCAGCGTGTCCGCCAGCCACTCCGGGCCGGTCGGCTCCCACACGCCGCGCTTCACGGAACCCGCGCCGAGCACGAACGCCTGCCCGCCCACCTCCAGCGAGGCCGGGTCGCTCGGCTGCGGGTTGCGCTCCGGCGGCGTGTCGTTCAGCACCACCGACTCCGTGGTCACTGGCGACGACACTGTTGGGGTAACCGCTTCCCCGGCAGCCACCGCTGCCATGCGTCTACCGCCCAGCAAGCGCCGCCCGCCGAAGAACACCATCCCAAAGCCCATCAGGGCCACCAGACCCAGGATCGCCAGGCGTGCAGGCAGCGGCAGGGCTTGCAGCCGCCGGGCGACGCCGTCCCCCCGGCGCGCCACTGCCGCGCCGCCTGCCAGGGAAACCGGCTTGCCCTCCAACACCGCCCGGGCGCTGCGGCTGGCGGTATCCAACGAGATCACGTTGTCCGGCGAGACCGGCACGCGCCCTTCCTCCTGCGCCTCGCGGATCAGCTCCTCCACCACGGCCAGCTTCTGCCCCGGGGTGAGCGCCCCGACGCGATCGAAGCGCATCTGGAGATAAGCGTCGAAGACGTCTCGGTTCATGGCAGGTACACCGGGATCTCAGGCGCGGGTAGCCGGAACTCGATCACCGTCGCACCCTCTTTCGCGATCTTCACCCGCTCCGAGGCCGCCAGGTAGGGGATGTCCACCTGCGCCTCGCCGTCCTGGGCGGTCCAGGCGCCCAACGGGAAGACGGCCAGACCGTCCTCGGTGAGGCGGGTCTGCGGCGCGCGCTCCCCCAGGCGCAGCGTGACCGGCAGCCCGCTCACCCCTTCCCCGGCGCTCATCACGCGGTCGCCGTTCACGTCAAGGTACACCCGCACCTCGACCCGGACGCCGTCCGCCGCCCGGACGTGCGGGACGAGCAGACCAAGGCCCAACAACGCAAGAACAAGAAGGAAAAATCTCTGCTTCATGATGTTCCCTCTCCGACATTCGGTGTCCGGGCGGTCTGGGCGAACACGTCCCCGCGCGGGGTGCGCCGCGCAGCGCGCCGACCGGCGGCGCCCACGGCGGCTCCGGCGACCACGCCCGCCGGGCCGCTCGCGCCCATGGCCATCCGGACGCCCATCGCCCCCAGCGCCGCGCCCGCCGCCTCGCGCATCAGGCCGCCTGTTGCGCCCGGCGCGCCCGACGCACTCATGGGTAGGAAGGCCGCGCGCACCGAGGCGCGCATCGCACCCACGGAGCCCGTCAGCGCGTTCATGGCCATCGGCACGAACGAGGAGACCACCACCGCCAGCGGTAGCATCACCACGTACCCCTGAACCATCTCGGACAGACCGCCCTCGGATACGGCGATGCTGTCCACCAGCCGCCCCACCAGGGAGACGAACAACGCCGCCCCCAGCGAGAGCACCACGATCTCGACGTACTTTTGGAGCAGCCGCGCCAGAACGATCTTGCCGAACTCGAAGAACCCCAGCGGCAACGCGGCTGTCAGGAAAACGATCAGCGCCAGCGCGGCCATGGACAGCAGCCCGAAGACCAACACGAAGACCAGCAGCAGGTAGATCGGGACGAACAGCAGGAAGGCGATCATCATCGCCGTGCGCGCCAGGGACAGGCGCTCTTCCTGGCTGTCCGACGTCTCGAATTCGACCTCCCAGGCGCCGTCGAACAGCGGGCTCTCCGCCCACAACACCCGCACGGTCTGGGTGCGCGGCTCGGGGAAATACAGCATCTCGAACGTCTCCGGCAGCGCCCACTCGTCCAGTCCCTGCTCCGCCTCGTCCACCGTGGCCCGCATGGGCACGGTGATGAAGGAAACCACGCTGCGGCCCGTGTCGGCGCCGCCCGCCTCCAGGATGCGCTGCATCATCCCCACCCGCAGGCCCTCGACCGCGCCGATCAGGTCGTAGCCCATCGTTGAGGAGACGAACAGCGTCAGCAGGATCACCCCCCAGAGGATGACCTGGTCCGCCCGCGCCAGCCGCCGCGCGCCTGCCAGCATGGGCACGGTGAGCGCCAGCCCGGCCAGCAACAGCGCCAGGTACATGAGCCCCGCCGACGCGCGGCTGCCGAACACCAGGTCGCGCAACACCTCCGGCATCAGGCCGGACAGCGTCCGGAGCAGCCCCTCCCGCAACGCGCGCCACAGGTCGTCCTGCACCACGCTCCGGAAGATGCGCCACCCCAGGCGCGCCAGCCACCAGATGAAGCGCACCGTGGCGTGCGCCAGTGAAATCTGTGCCTGAATCCACATCTGGCGCGACCCGCGCAGCAGGGCGTCCACCACGTTCACGCACTCCGGGGGCGCGCAGCTCTCCCCCACGGGCGCCGCCTGCGCCCGCGAGAGGGGGGCCAGCACGACGACCAGCAAGAGGACGATCCTCATCCAGCGAAACTTCATCGCGCACCTCGCGGCTCACTACGCATCGCCGGGTCGTAGCCCGGCATGGTCGGCGCCGGGTCCACCGCGCCTTGCGGCCCGTTGATCTGGTAGTGCAGGTGGTGCCCGGTGCTGTTCCCCGTGCTGTCCACGTGCCCCACCAGATCGCCGCGCCGCAGTTCGTCTCCGGCGCTCACGACCACGTCCTTCAGGTGCATGTAGATCGCCACCCAGTCCGTGGGCTCGCAGACCTCCTCACAGGTCTCCGCCCCGCCGCCCTCCGGCGTGGCGCACACTTCCCGACAATCCAGCGCCTGCACCTTCACGTAGTTCCCCATGCCGCTGTTGTAGCGTCCGCTGCCGTCCGCGTTCAGCACACGTACCCGATCCGCCGTGACCACCGCGCCCACTCCCTCGGCCACGCCCAGATCGATCCCCCAGTGGGTGTAGCCCACGAAGTATTCCGGGTCGCAGAACCAGGAGGTGACCACGTTCCAGTTCCCTTCGTAGTCCGTGAGCGGCCAGCCGGAGAAGGGATCGTCCGGGAAGACCTGATCCACCCGCCCGCACGAGCCGCCCGCAGGCGGCGGGTCGCCGCCGCCTTGCTCGAAGGGGTCCAGCGCCCGCGCCGAGAAACGTGGCGGGTCGCTCAATACGAACAGCGCCGCGCACAGCGCCGGAACGAGTAGCGGCAACCAGAGCAGTCGTTTCATCGGCATGGCTACGGCTCCACGGGTTGCAACAGGTCCTGCACGATCCAGCCCGTCGCATCCAGATCAGGCGCGTACACCTCGATCCACGACCACCGCCGATCGCTGCTGCGCCCGCCCCGGTCCTGGACGAGCGTGCCGTTCGGCAGCTGGGCGATCACGTTCTCGCCCAGTTCCGGACTGCTGCGCAGGTTGACCACGCCCGTGCTGCTGTGCACCCGGTAGGTCGGCGGCCCCGGCGTGGCCGTGGGCGGCGACGTGGCCGTGGGAGAGGGCGACGCCGTGACCGTCGGGGTGGGGGGAGGCGGCAGCGGGGTGAACGTCGGCGCTGCCGCAGCCGTGATCGCGGGCACCGGGGCCGCCGCCTGTCCGGGCATAGAGGTCGCTGCCCGCAGGACAAGGGCCGCCTCTAGCACCCCGACGAACACCACCATCAGGCCAGCCGCCTGCCACACGCGCCGGTCGCGCCAGACCGCCCGCCGGTCGCGCCCGTGCTCAGCGTAGACCATCCCCACCAAGAAAGCGACGCCCACCTCGGCGCTAGTGCGCATCACAGCGATCACCTCCCGCGGCAGGAAAAGGCCGCCGGACACGCCCACCGCCGCCGCCAGGAGGAGCCAGAACACACTTCTTGCCAGCCGCCACTCCTGCGACGGCGGCTCGTCCGGGACATGCCAGCCACTCGGAACCATGCGCCCTCCTCGTTACTCCTTCTCACGTAAGATGTCGCTCAGCTCCCGCAGCAGCGCAACCGGGCTCCCGGACGCGAGGGCCGCCAGCGCCACCAGCGCGGCGGAGAGCCAGTACTCGTTCGCCAGCGAGACCAGGAGCACCCCGTCCAGCACGAGATAGACGATGTCAAAAAGCGGGCCTTTCATTTCCTTCCGTTCTCCGGTTGCCGGGCGGAAAAACGACGCCCGTTTTCCGCCCGGCAGATTGGGGGGTAGGGGGCCCTCAGAAGGCGCTGCGCAGGATCCATCGCACCAGGTTGATCCGCGCCGCGATCTCCCTCGTCAGGCGCAGCCCCACCGTCAGGGCGACGGCCAACCGGATCATGGTCAGCCACATCCAGACAGCTGCACTGCGAGACATCGGAGACTCCTCTCGTTGGACGACCAACTCCCGCGCCTGCCCGGCAGGCTTCGGGTCTCGGCCTCCGACGCTCGCCTCAGCGCCGGATGCCCCGGGGCGCAGGCGCGGTGACGCCCGCCCCCCGGAACATCCCTACCGCCGATGGAACCCCATCTGGCTGCTCGACCACACCGTGATCTGTTCCGACCCCGGCAGGGTCACCAGTGGCACGTTCACGTACCCCTGGCAGGTCACTACGCCGGTCGCGTAATCGGCGAACACAGCCAGACTGGGTTGGATGGAACGCAGGAACATGCGATCCAGGAACAGGACGTTGTAGAAGGTGCTCTGCGCCGTGGCCATCACGTACCAGCCCGGGCGGAAGGTCTCCGTTCCGGCGTCCCGGAACGCGATCCGATCGCCCGCCGTGAAGGCGGCGTCCTCGCAGGCAGCGTCCGTCGCCATTTGCAGCCGGTCGTGCACGTAGTACAGCCGCACCCCGTCCACGATCAGCATCAGTAGCGGCACGGCGACGAACGCCAGCAGCAGCGCATTCCAGGCCAGCACCTGTCCGCGTTCCCGTCCGCGCTTCATCACCAGCCCTCCCGGCGGAAGAAGGCTTCCGCCCGCCCGACGAAGGTGCTGCTTGCGTTCCCGCCGAACAGCGCCGCCAGTCCCTGGTAGTAATTGGGCACTTCGTAGTACACGGCCACACGCATCAGGCTGCCACGTGGCCCGGCAGGATACACCTGGACGGTATACGTCCCCACCGGCGCGGCGTTCAGGGCCGCCCACGTGGCGCTTTGCGCCACCGCCGCCGCATTGCCCTGCGCCACCGATCCGGCGCGCGCCCCGTACCGGGCCGCGTTCGCCGCGTTCACCGCCGCAAAGCCGTACAACGCCAGGTTCACCAGTCCCAGGGTGAGCAGCAGCATGACCGGAATGGTGAGCGCTGCTTCCGCCAGCACGCTGCCTCGTTCGCGTCGCTTCATACGCACCTCCCCGTCCGGGCGCACGATCCTAGAAAGCGTTGCGCACGCTGTTCAGCAGCGCGTACTGCGCGAAGTCCGCCCGCCGATCACGGGCCAGCGTCATCAGGTAGAGCATCCATCGTTTCATGACCTCGTCTCCTGCACGAGCCAATTCCCCGGCGGCCCGACGCCGGGAGCCTGCACCGGGCCGCCGGTCGGACGACTAGAAGGCGCTGCGCACGCTGTTCAACGTGCTCGTGATGTCCTGGCCCAGGCCGGTCAGCACGCCCACGGCCACCACCACGATCAGCGCCATGAGCAGCGCGTACTGCGCGAAGTCCGCCCGCCGGTCGCGGGCCAGCATCATCAGGTAGAACATCCACTTCTTCATCCGGATCACCTCCACGAATTCTCACGCTCCGGCGGCGAGACGCAGCCACGCCAGCACCCACCAGCCGCCTACTCCCAGGGCGAACCCGGCATAGCCGGGCGCAGACGGCTCCCGCCGCCAGAGCATCCATCCCGCGCCGACCAGCATCGCCCCCAACAGGGCGAACGCCAGCAGCGTCGGGCCGATCGCCAGCAACGCCAGCAACCCTTTCAGGTCGCCGCCCCCCATCCAGCCCAGCGCGTACCCCGCCAGCAGCAACGCCGCCAACAGCAGGTACACACCCCATCCTTCCGGCGCTCCGATGAACAGTCTGCCCGCCCAGGTCACTCCCAGCAGGGGCAGCACCACACCGTTGGGCGCCTCCCGAAACTGGACATCCCAAATGGCTAGCCACACCAGCAGCCCTTCCAGCAGGCCGCCGAGCACGAGATCGGGAACGCCGTTCAGAACGTTCACCGCCGTCCTCCTCCCACCGCCACGCGGTAGGTGGACGGCATTCCGTACCCGTTTGCCGTGGTGAACGACCAGGTGTACGTGACGCCGTTCACCGTGGCCGAGACCGTGTAGGTCGCTCCTCCTTGCAAAGGCGCCTGCGGCAGGATGACCACCGCCCCGCTCTCCCGCAGGATGTCCCGCCCCAGGCTTTGCTGCGTGGCGTCGGGCGCGGTGTAGGTCGCCGCCGTATACACGCAATGCGCCACGGCCTGGCCGCCGATCGTCAGGGAAGTCGACGTGACCTGGGGGACGCCCTGCGCCGGATCGAAGAACAACAGGATCGGCGCGCCCACCACGCCGCTGTAGCCGCACGTGCTCACCGGGTCGGGATACACCCCCGGCGCGTACATCGCCCGCAGCGGATACGCTTCGCCGCTGCTCAGGGGATTGGGGAACCGACGCTGATAACTGACGCTGGTGACGTAGCGCACCCCACGCGCCACGTCCAGCGCCGCTGCGAATTGGATCGAACCGCCGGTCGCCTCGCTGTACTCCCCATAGGAGGAGGTCTGCAACCAGGGACTGAGGATCAGGGCCGCGTGGAAGGGGGAGGTCATCATCACGTCCACCGGCCAGGCCGGGAGCACCGCCGTCGTGTCGAAGGCCGCCAGGTTGGACGCCTGCCCCGCCGACAGACCCTCGATGCTGTACCATGGGTTCTGCGAGTCCTCCGTGTGCGTGAGCACGTCGTTCTTGACCACGTACCGCGCGTGTTCCACCAGCCCCGTGAAGTGTCCCTCCTGGACTTCTCCTTCCCCAAAGGGGCAGTTGTATTCCGCAAAGTAACAACGGTAGTAGTTCACCCGATCCAGACCGCCGGGCGGCGGCGTGGACGGTTTGAAGACCAGCGGCAGGTACACATGCCAGGTTCCCGCCGGTTGCTGCGCTCCCGCTCCCACCAGCGAGACCGCTGCAACCATCGACGCCAATATCAGGATGATGGCCTTCTTTCTCATCGTTCTCTCCCGTTCGCGCTGCCACTGCTCACCGCCAGGAAGAGAAGATAGAGCAACCAACCGATGACCAACCCTGCGGTGAACGCCGTCGTCGAATCCATCTCGATCACCTCACGTGCTCATCCAATGCGCGAGCGCATGGAGCGCCCAGCCCGTCGCGACGCCCACGGCGAACCAGAGCGCCGTCGTATGCAGACCGGCAAGCGTCATCGCACACTCAGCCATGCAGCAGCTCCGGTAGCATCCGCCACAGTTCCACGGCGGACTGCGACACGATGGACAGCGAGAGCGCACCGTTGCCTGCGTTGAAGCGGGCATGAGCGACGACCAGCATCAGCGGGACGTACACCGCCGACATCCAGACATATTGCTTCAGCCGCCGTTCGATGGGAGGAATCGCCTGCCCGGTGAAGATCCTGAGGATGTCCATCAACGAGACCGTCATCACCCAGTACCAGAACACCCACCAGAGCAGGGCGATCAGGTATTCGCGGGTGGGCGGCGCGGCGAAGGCGGCCTCCGCCTGCCGGTAGGCGGCAAGGCCAATCCGGCTGGCCAACGTCCCGATCACTCCCCAGAACAACAGGCTCCAATGATGCTGCTCAAGTTTCCGTCTCACGCTTGCTTCTCCGTACTCCTTCCAGGTGCGCCCGAAAGCGCCCTGCGTCAAAGCGCCACACCCGACCGATCTTCACCGCCGGTATCTCGCCCCGGCGGGCCAGCGCCCGCACTGTGGCGGGCTGCACACGAAGGTAAGCCGCCACCTCATTCACCGTCCAGAGCGCCCCGTCCATTGCCGTCCTCCGACCTCAGGGGATCGTCCAGCCAGCGCAATTCCGTCCGCCCGCCGTGGCCGTGCACGGCCAGCAGGTCGCCGATGCCGGGAAACAGGCCGGTCTGGTACGGCGCCCGGAGCCAGTGCAGCACCACCGTTCCGTCGGAGAAGCGCACGCCCTCCGCAACGAGGCCCGTCCCGGACACGCCGCTGACATCTTCGTGGCGATACAGCACGAAGCGCCGCATCGTCACCCTGGTCTGCTTTGTCATGTGCTTCGGTTGCAACGTGACTACCTCCACCTGCCAGAACAGCACGCCCCACGGGTACCAGGGGCCGCGCCCCTCCCGCAGAAAGTCCGCTTCCGACCAGACCGTGGTCGCCGCATACGCCTGCGCAACCTCGCAATAGGCCAGGTCGCACGCCGCCCAGTCCACGCCCTGCGGCCCCGCCGGGACGAACTCCGGCGAGAAGACGTCGACCTCGGCGCCCACGGGCGCCGCTCCCTCCGGCGGCGCGACCCACACGCTGGCCCCGCCGCACGCCACGCGCACCAGCTCCAGCGTCCGGGGCCCGAATTCCAACCTGGCCCGCTCGACAACCACGCCCGTGAAGCGCCACACGCGCCCGTCGAAGCGCGGCGCGCACGTTTCCGCGGAAACACCCTGCGCCCGGGCAGCCCCTGGCCACAAGATCGCCGCCGCCAGCAGCACCCACACCGGCGGCAGCATCCGCCAGCGCACCCGCCGCGCGTACGCCGGATAACCGGCCAGCACGCGCTCCTCGGCCCGCGCCCGCCAGACCAGCGCCCAGGTCAGCAGGCCCAAGACGGCCAGGTTCCAGACCGTCCAGCGCCCCCACACCACCCCCAGCGCGGCGACGATCGCCGCCAGGTACAGCGGGTGCCGCAGCCACCGGTACGGCCCGCCCGTCACCAGTCCGCGATCCGCCGGGGCGATCCCGAACGCTCCGGCGCGCACCAGCGCCGCCGCCGCCCACAGCCCGAACGCCGTTCCGACCAGGCTGAACGCCAGGCCGACCGACGCGCGCCCCGGTTGCAACGCCAACGGCAGGACCGTGCTCAGGTACGCCACGGCGTGCGCCACTGCCGATCCCGTCCGCCGCGCCGGTCGGCGCCACAGGATGCCCACGCCCGCCATCAGGCTGTTCACCGCCAGCAACAGGGTGAGCCAGGTAGCGATACCGCCGGGCGGGCGGGCGAGCAGCCAGCCCAGCCGTCCCAACGCCAACCCGAACCAGAAGACCGCTCCGATCACGTCCCACATCTCAGAACACGCTCGTCGCCGCGCCGAAGAAGGCGCCCAGGAGTAGCAGCACCATCGGTATGAAGTAGAAGGCCGCCACGGCTGCCGTCAGGCGGTTCTCCAGCTTCTCCGTCTCTTCCATCAGCCGCTGCCGGTACTGGAAGGCCAGCATCCGCGCCAGATCGCTCATCCGATCCGCGCCCTCCACGCCCTTCTGGGCGATCAGGTCCAGTTGCAGCGCCAGCGTCTGCAACGCCGGGACGCCGCTCTGGCCGAACACCTCCACCAACGTCCCGGTCACCCCGCGCGTGCTGAGCAGGGGACGCCCCGTCCGCTGCGACAGCGCCGCCGCTTCCCCCAGCAACGAGGCCAGCGGCCCCGGCAACGCTGCCGCCCTCCGCAACGCCGCCTCCGGCGCGCTCCCCGCCGCCATCTCCGCCGCCAGCAGCGAAGCCAGCTCTGGCGCCGCCCGCGTGGTGCGCTTGCGCACCGCGTTCGCCTTGCTGCGCACGTCCACCAGCGGCCAGGCGAACCCGATCCCGACCGCCGTCAGCGTCAACGGCGTCCGCAACAACAGATACAGTCCAAGGCCGCCCAGCGCGTACAGCAGCGCCGTGAAGACCACCGTCCCCACGCTCTGGCCCCGATAGCGCCCGCCGCGCTGCGCCCAGACCAGGTGCTCTTCCAGCCTCGATGCGCCGCCGGGCAGCCACGCCGCCGCTCGCGCCCCGATCGCCTCCTGCACGCTTCCCGCCCGGTGTTCGCTCAGGAACTCGCCCAACGGGTCGTGCTGCGCCCGCAGCCAGGCCTGCACCCCGCCATACGCCAGTCCCCCCAACGCCAGCGCGCCGATCAACGCCCACGCATTCATTCCGTCGCCTCCCGCACCAGGTCCTGGATCACCCGCCAGCCGTACGCCCCCCAGGCCACAGCCAGCACCATCCCCAGTCGCGTCGTCGGGCGGGCCAGGAACATTTCCCGCATGTCCGGTGCGCGCAGGATGTAGCCCAGCGTGAACACGGCGGTGGCGATGATCAACTTCGCCAGCCCCAGGGCGCCCGCCGCCTTCGCATTCGCCTGCGCCCGCACGGCGATCATCTCGGACAGGTTCTCCGCCGCCACCTGGAAGGCTTCCGCGTACCCACCGCCGCCGGTCTCCCATAGACGCTCGATCTCGAATACGGTCAGCATCAGGGCGCCCGAGATCTCCTGCGCTTCCGCCCGCATCTCCCCGAACGCCCGCGCGCCGCGCGTTTGCAACTCCCGCATCCAGTGCTCCAGCCAGGCGCGCAGCAGACTGCGCTCGTCCAACGCCTTGACCGCGTTCTGCATGGCGTCCAGCGCGTTGTCCTCGGCCTGCAACATGCCCGCCATGTTGCGCAACAGCAGCGGGATTTCGGCTTCCATCTCCCGCCGCACCCGATCCCAGCGTCCCTGGACGGCGCTGTTGACCAGCACCATGCCCACCACGGCGCCGCCCGCCAGGCCCATCAGTCCGAAGAAGCCGTACAGCACCGCCCCCAGGATGCCCCCGGCCAGCGCCCAGGCGCCGTACAGCGCCGTGCGCTCCCAGCCGCGCACGTCCAACCCCAGGGCCCCAAACGCCAGGCGGGTCCGATAATCCGCCGTCGGACGGGGCGCGTCGTCCGCCCGCAGCGCCTGTCGGTAGAAGTCGTCCAACGCTCGCGCCCGCCGCCAACGTTGCAGGTCGCCGAAGAGCAGCAACGTCAGCCCGCCCAGTCCGACCGCGATGAGCAACGCGCCCAGGTTCACAGGCTCCGCTCCTTTCGCAACGGCTTCAAGGCCTCATCACCCGGGCGATACAGCGCCCGGAAGCCGCCCTCTTCTTCCGTCTCCCACACGCCGACGATCTTCCGTCTGCCCTCCAGCCAGCCCACCTGGACCACCACGTCCACGGCCTGGAAGAAGATCTCTCGCGCCACGTCCGGCGCCGTCCGGGTGTCCGAAGCCATGATCACCGCCAGCCGCTTCACCGCCTTCTCCGGCGACTCGGCGTGGAAGGTAGTCAACCCGGCGTGATCGCTCATCTGTGCCCGGAAGAGCGCCATCGCCGCATCCCCCGTGCGCACCTCGCCCACGATGATCCACTGCGGCGACATGCGCAGCGCGTCGTCCACCCCGTCCTTCACCGTATACGGCGGCACGTCCGACCCCGGCGGGGCCGCCCGCGCTTCCAGCGAGACCACGTGGGGATGGTCCAGGTAGATCTCCTGCGGGTCCTCCACGATCACCACCCGCGCCTGCGGCGGGATGCCTCCGTTCGCCAGCGCCGACAGCAGCGTGGTCTTCCCCGTGTTCGTCCCGCCAATGATCAGCAGCCGATAGGTGCGCCCTGTCAGCCCCGCCAGCGCCCGCAACACGCCCTCCGGCGCCAGCCCCCAGGCCGCTTCCTGCGCGATGGTCACCGGCTTCGGTTCGTACAGCCGGATGGTGATGCTCGGATACCCGTCCCCCGGCGCGATCACCGGGTGCTGCACCTTGATGCGCGCCCCGATCCGCCCTGCCAGGTTGGGCAGGCGCGCATCCACGCTCGGCGTGGCTTCCGTCAAGGCCCGCCCCAACGGCGCCAGCAGCGCTTCCACGGTGCGAAAGACCTCGTCCTTTCCCGGCCGCAGCCCCTCCACCGGCTGGAAGAAACGCTCGCCGCGCGGAATCACCCATACCCTGCCGTCCGGGGTCACCGCGATGTCGGTCAGGTCGTCGCGCACCGGCGGCAGCAGGTCGTGCAGGAATCCCAGTCCGCCCACTCCGGCCACCAACCGGTTGAGCAGCATGTCCCGCATCTCCGGCAGGAGCGCCACCCCGCTCCGCGAGGCGACGTTCGTCAACGCCATGACCGCCCGCCGCCGCAGGGCTTCCCGGTCGCGTAAGACGTCCAGCGGCAGCCCTTTCAGCTGCTGTGCGGCCTCCTCGATCAACCGGGTCTGGACCTCCGGCGCCAGCCGCCGGGAAACCACCTGAGCCCAGGTCGTCATCGCCACACCTTCCAGAAGGGTTTCTTCTTCCCGTTCCGCTGCGCCGCCCCATCCGTGCGGCTCGCCAGGACGTCCACCAACGGCGCCAGGGCGCTGCGGAAGCGCTCGTTCTCCGCCGCCGGAATCCGCCGCTGATCCTGCACATCTCCGACGGCCACGTCGTCCGGGATCTGCGCGATCACCGGCGGGAACGTCCGCCCCAGGTGTCTGCTCGCCAACCGGTGCCACTCCTTCGCGCTCAGCCGGTGCCCATCCTGGATCCGATTGAGCACCACGTACACCCGCTCCGGTGGAATGCGGTGGACGCCCGCCATGCGCTCGGTGATCGTGCGATAGGCCTCCACCGTGCGCCACACCCCTTCCAGCGAGGGACGCCCGACCAGCGCCAGCGCGTTGGACGCCATGATCGCCGCCGCCGCCGTCGCCGAGGGCGGCGCGTCGATCACGATCACCGCGTACTGCTGGTGCATCGCCGTCTCCACCAACCGTCGGATGGAGTTCGGCGCCTCCGGCTCGATGCTCATCGCCTGGGATTCGGACATCACGTCCGGAAAGCCCGCCAGCACGTCCAGTGTGTCCAGCTCCTGCACCGCCAGACGCAGCCCTTCCGGCGTCGGGTTCGCCAGCCAGTAGGTGATGTTCGGTTCCACCTTCAACCCCATCACCAGCGGCAGGTCATCCGGCGCCCCCAGGCCGATCAGCAGCGTCTTGTACCCCCGCTGGGCAATCTCGTAAGCCAGGTTGGTGCTCACGGTGGTCTTCCCCACCCCGCCGATCTGGTTCCACACTGCCACCACCTGGGTGGGTACCGGCATCGCTCGGGCCACGAACGGCGAGGACCACAGGTCGGCACCCGGCGCCTCCGCGCCCCGCACCTGGCGCATCCGCTGTACGTCCCCGGCCATCCGCTCCCGCAGCACCGCCAGGTTCACGTCCACCGAATACACATCCTTCACCTGTTCGATGGCCGCGATCTGTTCCCGCGCCCGCAGCAATACCTCTCCCTGTAGCGGCGGCAGGATGACGTACGCCACCCCCGGCGTCTTGCGCAGCGCTTTCAGCAGCACCTGCGGCGTGAAGATGGCCGCATCCACCACCACCGCATCCGGCGCCAGCCCCAGCTTCGCTTCGTAGTCCTCCGGCGTGGTCGCCAGGCTGATCACGTGGAAGCGCTCGTCGGCGGTCAGCGCCTGCGCCCAGACCTGCACCCGCTGCATCGGGCCGCACAACAACACACTGACTGCATCTGTCAGCACATCCATCTTGCACCTCACGGAGTCGGCGTCGGGGTCGGCGTCCCCAGCGTCGGGGTGATCGGCGCCGATGCGCCGACGCCCGCGGTCGCCGTGGGCGTCGGCGAGGGGCCGGGCGTGATCACCAGGTCGGGCAGGAACACTCCGCTGGTCACGAACCGCTCCCCCTCCGCCGGGGTCAGGAAGAGCGAGAGCTCCACGTTTTGCGCGTGGTCCAACGCGGGCAGCAGATCCAGTACGTTGACCAGGCGGCTCTCGCTCGCCACGCCGAAGGCGCTGAAGTCGTACGCCACCACCTGCGCCTTCACCGGCACCGCCAGCACCACCGTCCCCCGGCTCTTGCGATCCGGCGGCACGCTCCCGCTGAAGCCCGCCGCGTCGCTCTTCTGCGCCTGGGGGTGGCGATACGCTTCCACCACCGCCGGGTCCAGCGCCTGGAAGTCCGGACTGATGTACAGCACCCGAAAGCCTTCGCCGACCACTTTGGCGTACACCGCCCGATCCTGCTGGATCACAGCGGTCACGCCCACCCGGTCGCCCGGTTGCAGCAGCCCCGCCAGTCCGGCAGAGTCCGTGACCTCGATGGCCACCGCCCGCTCGTCCGGTTGCAGCGCGGGTCGGGGGTTGCCGCCCAGGTGCACGGCCAGGATCGCGTCCCCGGCGGTGCGATCCACCCGCAGCGCCTGACCGATGACCGCCGCCGGGTCGGTGAAGGCCCCTTCGGGCGCCTGCTCCACGGCAAGCGTTTGCAGGTCGCCTTCCGACAACACATGCCCTTCCGGCAGGTCGCGCGCCGCCCCGACGATCTCGACCTTCGGCGCAGGCCGCAGCAGGACATAGCCCACCAGCATCGCCAGGACGGCGAACACGTACGGTATCCCTTTCATTCGTCCTCCTCTCCGGGCGCCACGATTTGGATTTCCTCGATGTCGCCCAGTTGGTTTCCGAGCCCATTGAGCACCACCGTGGCCAATACGTCGCCCATGGACTCCATGCGTACCCCTTTCAGGCGGTTGTGCTCGTCCACCACGAGGACCACCACCTGTTCGTCTCCGAAGAGCAGGTTCAGGAACTGGGTCACGGTGAGAATTCTTGGCGGCATTTCGCTCTCCTCAGCGGATGATGGTGGTCTCGAACAACCAGACCGAGACCTGCAACGTGGTCGTGGTCTGCTGCCCGTCCGACTGACGCGCCGTGATCTGGACGTCATAGTAGCCGGGGTCTTCCGGGTCCAGGTGGAAGGTCAGGGTGGCCGTGGTCGTGTTCAGCCCGTTGGTCAGGTAGTTCGGGCGCAATGGATAGTTCCCCTTGACGTGTGCACCGGGATACACCACGGCTAGCTCGTTCTCGATCCAATCCACGGACGAGGCCGCCAGGTCAACCCGGTCCAGCGTTACGGAGGTGATCGTCTGCTGCCCCACCCCCGGACAGGAGTTCGTCTTCAGGCCGCCGGTGATGGTCACGGTAACGTCCACCCCCAGTTGGTCGGGGTCCTGGGTGATCACCAGGGGGTATGGCGGCGTGTAACTCAAACCTACCGAGGGAGGGTCATAGGACGCGTTACAGGGGGGTGGTGGGGGAGTAGAGGGAGGAGGAGCAGCAGCAGTACAGCATGTAATGGGTTCATAACTGCTTGTTCTTCGGCAATTCCCTTTTCCGTCTGTTGCATTTGGAGTCTGGTCATATTTCAAAATGTATGAGCGCCCGCTGGCTACGTAAAAGTAGCGAGAAGAACCTGTTACGCGGCAACTGGAACTATCACTACATTGCACAGGCACTGTGTTCCACTTTGTCGTGGTCAAGTCGCAAAAATACAGCCCGGTTTTGGGGTCAAGGGTTCGTTGGCCGGGTTGCTTCACGTCCTTGAATTGACTGGAATATGCACATCCTTGCGTGCAATTGGGGTTGCAAAACTGCTCGCGCGGGCCGCAGGCCGCGAACACCCGACAGGTAAATTGCGGCCAGATCGCTACGGCCACGGCAAGCAGGGCCCCGATCACCAGAACCTGGACCAGCACACGCGGTCTGCAAACATAACGCAACGCGGACAAGAGACGTGTTCTCATGGGGATGCCTCCATGACATTCTCCTCCCAGGGAAGGGCGAAAAAGCCATACAGGAGCCATTCGTCCGGAGCGGATTCCATCGCTCCCTGGACGAAGTCCATGTTGTCGAAACGGAACTTCTCCTCGGTTCGCCGTCCAAATTCACAATAGGCATCAGGCAATTTGCCGTACACCGTGATCGGAGAACATCGCCCCCATAGCAGCCCGAACACGGGATCCGTCATCTCGCCTGCATAGATGACGGCCATCCCCTGCCCGGCAGGAAACGCCCTGCCGATACGGTCTCGGTTCTCTTTCCTGTCTATTGGCCCCAACCAGTCCAGCGCCAGGGAAAAATACCCGCCATCCGGCGTCTCGACCCCCACGGCTACCGGAGCTACGAACACACTCCCTGAACGGGAGCGAAAGTACACGTCCAGAACATCTGTTTCGTACTCCCCCTCGGTTACCGTGTGTTGGTCGCCCGTGGAGACCCCGCCAATGTGCAGCCCACGGAGCACATCCCCGCCTGGCAATGAAGTCTCCCGCTCCACTGGGTTGTCCTCCAGGTAGCGTTCCAGGTACTGAACGACCGACTGAGGGGCCACAGGGGTTGAAGTGACCGTAGGAGAAAGGGGAATGGTTGGTGTAGGCGATGGCAAGGGGGGCTTGTTACCCACTTTGCCCCGAAGTAGAAACAACGTTCCACCCAGGAAAAGTAAAAGCACGGCAGGAAGTGTGCGTTTGTACCGCATCCTCACCTCGCTTAAAACGGAAAAGGCCCCGTACCCCTTGGGTCGGAGACAGAGTCCGCCCACGGGGTAAGGGGCCTAAACTAAGGGCCAGCGAATACGCTTCAGATTATACGGCCTTCCGTCAAATTGTCAAGCCTTACTTCA
>CAYSXA010000009.1:0-39936 GCA_964435005.1 uncultured Anaerolineaceae bacterium
GTCCGCGTTGCGCTCTGCTCTTACTTCTGATCCTAAACTGTCCGGTGGCTAGATAATCTGTCAGACAGGAAAATTCACCCCACCCTCTGTCCGCATCCCGCTGCCACCTGCAGCGCAGCGAGGGTGGGGTGAAATATCGGGAACGATTGCGACCAGTGGTTTCGGCGATTGAATACCGGGGTTTCAGAACGCCACCGGGCTGAAGTTGGTCTCGTGGTCGAACACGTCCACGCCCTCGGCGCGCTTCAGGGCGTTCACGATCAGGTAAGTCAGCGGGGTGGCAAGCGTTTCGTAGGCCACCTTGAACAGCCACTGCGAGAGGATGGCCTGCAGCAGCCCGCTCGTTGGGAAAATGCCGTAGAAGGCCAGCGTGATGAACACCGCCGAGTCCGCGCCCTCACCTACAATGGTGGAGGAGATGGTACGCAGCCACAGGAAACGGCCTTCGGTGCGCACCTTCAGTTTGGCGAGCACGTAGGAGTTCAGGAACTCGCCCACCAGGTAAGCGGCGAAGGATGCCGTCAGCAGGCGCGGGGTGAAGCCCAGGATGGCCTGATAGGCCTGCTGGGCGGCGTCGGGCGAGTTGAAGGCGCCCGCGCTCCAGAAGGGAGCCGCCGGCAACTGCCCGCCAATCCAGATGGCGATCACCGCCAGAAGGTTGCAGGCGAACCCTGTCCATATCACCTGGCGGGCACGGGCGTAGCCGTACACCTCGGTCAGAATGTCGCCGAAGATATAAGCCACCGGGAAGAGAATGACAGCGGCGGGCAGGTACAGCCCGAACAGATGCACCAGTTTCACCGCGATAATGTTAGAGATGATCAGCGTGGTGACAAATACCGCCGTGACGAAGGGAAACCAGCGGTAAGTGGGAGTGGAATCCGTCATCATGCCACCTCATTTGGAGGGGCGGCGCACTTTCAAAGTGCGTTGCCCTATTAACTTCGCACCGCGGCTTTGGCCTCCGGCGTCTTGACGTGCTCGGCTTCCACGGTGATGGCAATGCCACCGCGCACGTTGAACGCGCCAGTCACTTTGCAGTAGTGCGGGTCGAGTGCCTTGACCAGGTCGTCCAGGATCACGTTCACCACGTGCTCGTGGAACACACCCTCATTGCGGTACGACCACAGGTACAGTTTAAAGGACTTGGACTCCACGATCTTTTGATCGGGCACGTACTCCACCTTGATCGTGGCAAAATCCGGTTGGCCGGTGATCGGGCACACGCAGGTGAACTCGCTGGTCTCCAACGTGACCAGGTAGTAGCGCCCAGGCGCGCGGTTGGGGAAGGCTTCCAGTTTCTTGCTGGGCTGTGCTTTGCGTCCCAGCAGGGTGAGGTCTTTCAAATCTTCGGGTTGGGTGGTCATGGGGCCTCCGTTTGCGTAGGGGTAATCATGCGACAGAAAGCGCATTCGCCGGGCGCGGAGGTGGGTTGCCCGCAGGTGGGGCAGGTGTTCAGTTGCGGAGCGACCTCGGCAGCTTGTTGTGCGAACAGGCCCTCTTTCTTGGCCTTCAAAAAGGCCAGGTAGAAGTGCAGTTTGGTGCCCGGCTTTTGGGCCTCCATCTGGTTGAGCACTTCTTTGTAATAGATGGATGTGGCGCCTTCAGCGAAGGGACATTCGTCGTAGATGTACTCGATGCCGCGCAGCAGGGCGTAGGCCGCCGTCTCGCGCTCGTAGAAACGGCAGAAGGGCTTGACCTTCTTCGCCAGGCCGGGGTGAGAGGCTTCCAGCACCGGCCCCTGGCGGATGAGATAACCGGCCTGCCAGTTCATCGTGTTGCCGAAGAGCACGGCGGCCTCGTCGTCCAGGTTGTGGCCGGTAGCCAGCACGTTGTAGCCCAAATCGCGGGCGATGCGGTTCATCTCGTGACGCTTGACCAGCCCGCACACGGAACAGGGCTTGCCCTTGCCCCGGCGGGTGCGCTGCGCCATGTCGGGGATGGTTTCTCCGTATTCACCTTGCAGGTTCACCACATGCAGGGTGAGGCTGCGTTCGGCGGCGAAAGCTTCGCATAGCCGTTGAGACTCGGCGGAGTATCCGATGCCGCCGTCAATGCCCAGCGCAATGTACAGCCCGTCGGCCTGGTAGCCCAGACGGTGAAGCACATCCCACAATGCCAGCGAGTCCTTGCCGCCGGAGACTGCGACCAGCACGCGGTCATCTCGCCCGAACATGCGGTACTTCTTGATGAAGCGCTCCGTCTGTTCGGGAATCCATTCCAGAAAGTGCTCTTTGCACAGCGCCAGTTTGTGCTGGCGCATGTTGATCACCGCCTTCTGGCGGCATTTTCGGCAGCGCATTTAGCCTCCAGAGATTACGGCGACCAGTTTGATTACCTCGCCGTCGCGCAGGATTTCGTCTTCGGTCAGAAGTTCGCCCTCGCGCGTGGCGAGCACGGTCTCCAGCGGGATGCCGGCTTCTTTCAACGCCTGTTTCACCGTCTGGTTGGCCTTCACATGATACTCTTTACCGCGTAAGATCAATGTCACGCTCATCATCACTCTCCTCAGCGCCGGCAGGGGTTCAAATCGCACCGCATTCTACCGCGAGAGGGGTGGGGCGTCAACCAGCGGCGCGTCGGCGCTGGATCGGCGTGAGAGCGCCAGGAAACCCAGCGAACCCATCAGACCGACCACCGCGCCGCCGAGCCAGATGCTGCGCGGGCCAAAGGTGTCGCTCATCCAGCCGCCCAGCGGCGAGGCGATGCCAGACGCCGTGCCCCAGACCAGCCCGTACACGCTCATGTAGCGCCCACGCATGTCCGTTGGAGCCAGGTTCGCGGCGTAGGTGGCGGCGGTGGGCACCAGCAGCATCTCGCCGAGGGTGATCACCACCATGCTTGCCCAGAAGCCCCAGAAGCCGCGTGCCAGCGCCACGCTCCCCACGCCCAGCGCGTAAAGCAGCGTGCCAAGTGCGGTAACGCGTAGTGCGGGATGCCGCTTGGATACCCGTGTGACCGCGAACTGAAACAGTACCACCATGATGGCGTTCGTGGTGGCGATCAGCCCGAACTGGCTTTCCGGCACGCCGTACTGCGTTTTGGCGTACAGGCCCATCAGTACCCAGACAAGCACCACGCACACCTGCGCCAACAGGAAGGTGCCTGCGAAGGACATGAATCGCCCATCGCGGAAGACACGGCCATAGCCTTCCCAGATCGGCTCCATGGCCGCTTCTTCTCTGGTCGGCATGGTCTCGTGGGCGAACAGCGCCAGCAGCAGACTGTAGCCGATCAATCCGGTAGCGGCCAGGTCGAACGCCAGTGCGTAAGACCGGCTGACCAGCACGCCACCCACGGCTGGCCCAATCGCCACACCAACGTTGCTTGCCATGCGCAACAGCGCGAAGGCGTCCGGGCGACGCTCCGGTGGCACCAGGTCGGCGACCATTGCGTCGCTCCCCACGCGGTACAGAGGGCGGAAGAAGCCCCACAGTGCCATCAGCACGGCGAACTGTAGCCATGTGGAGGCGAACTGCATGCTCAGATAGGCCAGCCCGGCGCCGAACAGGTTGACCACCATCACGCCCTTGCGCCCCAGCCGGTCGGTGACCTGGCCCGCGATCAACCCAGCCAGCACCCCCATGCCTGAACTGACGCTCATCAATCCGGCGACCTGTGCCAGCGGGCGATCCAGGCGGCTGCTGGCAAAGATGATCAGGAAGGGCCAGATCATGCTCGCGCCTGTGGCGCTCATTAACATTCCCCAATACATCAACCAGAACTGGCGCGGGAAGCCGTGAATCTGGGTGCGAAACCGTCGAAACATGCGCCTCCGTAGAATCGCAGGGTGATGTGTGTAACGTTGGGATGATAACACAGGTGGGAGTGGAAGGAATCCCCAAGTTGCCTGGCCCTCCTGAATGGACGGCAGGGTGAATTCCATGCTACGCAGGTTTTCCTCGGGAAAGCAGATCCGCGCTCATCTGTGCGCCGAAGGCCTTTTTCCCATTCGATGAGGCAAGGCTGTATAATCGGAGAACGAAAGGTGAGGTGCGCATGACCCGCTGACCGTGCTTATCATTAGTGGAGAATTGCAATTGTCAGGTCTGTTCGTGAGATATGAGGAGCGTCTATGACTGTGATCACCCGCACACTTCAACTGAACACGCAAGGCAACGCCGATATCCTGGACATCACGTCGCAGGTGAGTGCCCTGGTGATGGAGGCGGGGCTGACTTCTGGCACGGTGACGGTGTTTTGCCCCTCTTCCACCTCCGCGCTGACCACGATCGAGTATGAAAGTGGTTGTTTGCGTGACCTGCGCCGCCTGTTTGACGAAATCATCGCCCCCGACCGCCCCTATGCTCACAACGCGCGCTGGCACGACGGGAACGGGCATTCGCACGTGCGCGCGGCTTTACTGGGGCCGTCGCTCACCGTGCCTTTCGTGGACGGACGCCTTACGCTCGGCACCTGGCAACAGATCATCTACGTGGATTTCGACGTCCGTCCACGTCGCCGCGAACTTGTGGTGCAAATCGTGGGGGAATGAGCGCCCGCCGATGGCCGCAGATAAACGCAAAAAATCTGCGTTCATCTGCGCCAATCGGCGGATGACCTCAGGCCGCCTGGCGGGCGCGTTCGGCTTCGGCGCGCGCGCTCATCTGGCCACGCAGGGTGTGGATGTCTCCTTCCACGAACAGCAGCGCGCCCAGGTACACGAAGAAGCAAATCACCCAGGCGGTCACGGAGATGGTCAAAATGGCGGTGTGCAGGTTGGTCGCATCGGCGATAATGCCCGCCAGTAAGGGCGCCAGCGCCGCGCCGCTGTTCTCAATGAAGTACTCCACCGCCATCGCCGTGCTGCGTACCTCCGGCAGGGTGATGTCGTAGATGGTGGACACCACGTTCGGCGCAGAGAAGGGGATGAACAGCGAGGTCAGGATGAGCAATGCGCCGAACGTCCCGCGCGCTTCGATCGGCGTCTGCATGGTGATCAGCAGGAAGATCGCGCCCAGCGCCACGCCCGCGCTTGAGACCAGGATGCGCCCCTTGAGCGTGCGCTTGAACAGCCAGTCGCCCAGCAACCCGCCGATGAAGTAGCCCGCCGAGAGGACCAGGATGGCTGGCACCATTGTCATCAGGATGCTGTTCTCGTCGTAGCCGCGCTCTTCGGCCAGATAAGTGAAGAACCAGTAGGTGATCACGTTCCAGGGGAACACGCCGGCGAAACCCTGCAGGAAGATGAACCACATGGTCTTTTTCTTGAAGACCTCTTTCGCCTGCTCCCAGGAGAAGCGGTACTGGCCGATGGTCTCCAGGTCGGCGAACTCGGGTTCGGCCTTGCCGCGCGGCATCTCTTTCACGCCGAAAAAGATGAAGAAGGCGAGCACGATGCCCAGCGTGCCGGTGATGTAAAACACCGAGCGCCATCCAATGGACGGCGCAAGCAGCAGCGCGAGCAACATGCCGATCAGATAGCCCAGCGGCTGGCTGAGTTGCAGCAGACCGTACACCTTGCCGCGTGTTTGCGGGCCGAAGTAGTCCGAAATCAGGCTGTACAGGCCGGGGTAGGAGGAGTCGTCGATGCCGGTGGAGGCGCGCGTGGCCAGGAAGGCCGGGTAGGTGGGGGCGATGGCGCTTAACCAGGTGGTGCTGCCCCAGATGAAGGAGGCCAGCGCGAGCAGTTTGGCGCGCGCGTAACGGTCGTACAGATACCCCCAGATGGGATACAGCACCGTACCCACAATCAGCGCGCCAGTCAGCACCGCGCCCATTTGCGTTTTGCTGATGTGGAAGGTCTGGATGATTTGTGGTGTGAGCGGGCCGATCAGTAGCTTATCGGCCTGATGCAGCAGCATGAAGGCGAAGAACACCCCGACCACAAACCAGCGGTATCGTTTGTGCATGATCTCCTCCTGGATACGGCCTGTCGGGCGCGGGACGCCCCCGGCAGCGATGGGTTATGTGACGAACTCCTGTTCCGCGGCGATCATGGCGTGGAAGGCGCTGATGGCGACTTCGAGCATGTCGAGCGACGGCTCGCGGGTGGTCAGGCGCTGCAAGGCGAGGCTGGGGGCAATCAGCGCGCGCACCCATCGGCGGTGACGGTTGTTCGCCGTCCAGCGCAGGTATTCGTAGGCCAGCCCGGCCAGCACGGGCAGCAGCAGCACGCGGCTGCTCAACCGCCAGAACCAGGGCAATGGCCCCAGCAGGGTAAACAGCAGCACGGAGAGCACCACCACATCCAGCAGGAAGGCAGTGCCGCAGCGGGCGTGCTCCAGCGGGAAGCGTGCCACGTTCTCCGGGGTGAGTTCCACGCCGGCCTCGAAAGCGTTGATCGTCTTGTGCTCCGCGCCGTGGTAGGCGTAAACGCGCTTCACGTCGGGCATGAAGCCGATGGCCCAGATGTAGCCCACGAGCAGCGCCAATCGCACCAGCCCCTCAGCCAGGTTGCCCCACCAGGCGTTCCAGCCCAGCAGCCGTTCGGTCAGTTGCCCGGCGACTGCTGGCAGCAGCATGAACAGCCCCACGCCAACGACCAGCGAAAGCCCCAGGGTAAGGTAGAGCGCCGGGCCTTCCAGTTGCTCCTCTTCTTCGGTTTGCAGGTTGGCGGAGATGGTGAGCGCGCGCATCCCCAGGCCCAGGGCGTCCCACAGGCCGATCAATCCGCGCAGGAAGGGGATTTTCATCAGGCGGCTACGGTAGATCGCGCCCAGCGGCTCGGTGTGCACCACGATCTGCTGATCGGGAGCGCGCATGGCGATGGCGACAGCACGCGAGCCGCGCATCATCACCCCTTCGATCACGGCCTGTCCGCCGTATGTGGGCAATCGTTCGCTCATACCGATTCAGCCGCCAGGTTGAAGAAGAAGTGGATCAGCGCCTGGATGCCCTTTTGCCAGGTGGGTAGGTGCAGTTTCTCGTCGGGGCCGTGCATGCGGTCGTCCGGCAGCGCGAAACCGGTGTTCACCGATTCCAGCCCCAGGTAGCGCTGGAAGTCGGCCACCACGGGCACGCTGCCGCCTTCGCGCTTGAAGACGGGCTTTTTGCCCCATACGGATTCCATGGCGCGGCTCATGGCGCGGATGGCGGGGGAGTTGCGGTCGGAGATGGAAGCGTAACCGCCAGCCATGGCCTTCAGTTCCCAGCGCACGGTGGGCGGTGCGTGTTCTTCCAGGTACCGGCGCATTTGAGCTTCCACCTCATTTGGGTCTTGATCGGGCACCAGGCGGCAGGAGATTTTCGCCATCGCCTGCGCGGGGAGCACGGTCTTCGCGCCCTCGCCGGTGAAGCCGCTCACGATACCGTTGACCTCCAGCGTGGGGCGGGCACCGTAGCGTTCCACGGCGGTGTAGCCGCGCTCGCCTTCCCACAACTGCGGCGCGCCAGATGCCTGGAGGAAGAATTCCTCGGCGATCGGCAGACGGGCCAGTTCGGCGCGCTCTTCTTCGTCCAGCGGGCGGACGCTGTCGTAGAAGCCAGGCAGGGTCACTCGGCCCTGGTCGTCGTGCATGCCGGCGATCAACTCGCACAGCACCTGCGCCGGGTTGTGCACCACACCGCCGAATACGCCGGAGTGCAGGTCTTGGGCCGGGCCGTACACGTGCAGTTCGAAGTAGGCTAGGCCGCGCAAACCGTAGGTGATCGTCGGCAGATCGGGGGCGAGCATGCCGGTGTCGGGGTTCAGGCAGCAGTCGGCCTGTAGCAGGTCTTTATGCCCGGCGATGAAGTCGCCCAGTGTGATCGAACCAACCTCCTCCTCGCCTTCGATCAGGCATTTCACGTTCACCGGCAGGCTGCCGGTTTGACGGATGGCCTCCAGCGCTTTGAGCGTGGCCTGCACCTGGCCCTTCATGTCCGTTGCGCCGCGGGCGTACAGGTTCTCGCCGCGCACGGTCGGCTCGAAGGGCGGCGAAGACCATTTTTCCAGTGGCTCGGCGGGTTGTACGTCGTAGTGGCCGTAGATCAGCACGGTAGGTGCGTCCTCACCCGCTTCCAGCCATTCGCCGTACACCAGCGGGTGGCTCTCCGGCGGGAAGAACTGCACGTTCTTCATGCCCAGCGCGCGCAACTGGTCGGCGACCCATTGCGCGGCGCGTTCCATATCGGCGCGGTGCTCCGGTGCGGTGGACACGGAGGGGATGGCGAGAAAGTCTTTCAATTCTGCCAGAAAGCGGTTGTGGTGTTGTTGCGCGTATTGCAGCGCAGCGGTGCGTGAATCGGTCATTTGGATCTCCGTTTGTGTAAAGCTTGGTTGAATGTTTCCTGAATTCAGGGCATGTGTTCCGAGATCAGCGCCAGTGAAACGTCGTAACGGTAGTTCAACCCGCGGTGGCCGTCGTCGAATTCCTGATGGATGAAAGGCACATCCAGGGCGCGCAGGCGTTGGGCGAAGATGCGCGCGCCGTATTGCAAATTATACTCGTCCCGTGTTCCGCAGTCGAAGAACAGCAGGCGCAGCGATCGCAGCGCGTCGGCGTGTTGCTCAACCAGATTCACCGGGTCGAGAACCTCCCAGCGTGCCCAGACCTCCGGGCGCAGTTCGCCGGTGTGGGGGTCGAAGGGCAGGTCGAAGCCCAGCGGCGCGTCCGGGTTGGGCGAGTAGCAGGCCGCCATCGCGGAGACGTTCAACGCGGCGAAGAAGTCTCCGCTCTTGGGGCGCACCGCGCCGGGGTCGGCAAGCATTGTCCGCCAGCCGTCCTCGCCCACACGGGCGTAGTAGCGCAGGAATTTGGGGAAATCAGGCTTGTAGCACAGTTCGAAGTATTTGTCGCCGCTGTGGTCAGCTACCAATCCGAACACGTCTGGATGTCGCATACCCAACATGGTTGCGCCGTAGCCGCCGGACGACTTGCCCGCCACCGCGCGGTGGTCGCGGTTGGGGATGGTGCGGTATTTGCGATCGATGTAGGTCACCAGTTCCAGGATGTGGTCTTCGTAGCGCCCGGTCGCGGACGAGTTCAGGTATTGGGAGCCGCCGTAGCGGGTGCTGGCGTCGGGCATCACCAGGATCATGGGGCGTACCTTACCCTCGGCGATCAGGCGATCCATACGCTGCTGGATGTTCTCTTCCCACAGCGAATCGTTCAGCATCATCGTGCCGCGCCCGGTGAAGCCGGCCAGCAGATAGACGGTGGGGTAGCGTTCGTTTCCCTGGTTATACCCCGGCGGCAGGTACACCGGCACGCGCCGCACGACAGGGTCGCCCAGCGGATTCCCTTCCAGGACGTGGCTGTGAAAATACTCGATTTGGATTTGAGAGGCGGCGGAAGTACTCATGGGGCACCGTGGCAAGGAGAGGATGTGGTTTTGTGAAGCCATTTCATTGTACTCGATTGGGGCTGATTGTGCTAAAATGAATTTGTCACAAACGTGTGACAGTGTCCGTGTTCTGTGAGGGAGGTTTTCGGATGGAAAAGCGACGTTTCTTTTGGGTGGTGGGGGGCGGTTTGGTGATGCTGCTTTTGTCTATAGGATGCAATCTGGCTGGACAGGTGGGAGGGGTGGGAGAGCCTGTTTTGCAGGTGACGCAGACCGCGATGGCGATGCAAGAGATGATGATCGCCCAGCAGGCGACATCGCTGGCTCAGCAGGCTACTCAGGCTGTCATGAACGCAATGGCGACGCAAACGATGCTGCAAACGCCTGTCCCAACACCGACGTCTGTGCCGCCTCAACCGACGGCAGCTCCGCCAACCGTGCCGCCACCAACTGCTCAGCCACCAACTGCGCCTCCCCCGACCGCGCCGCCCCCGACGGCTCCGCCTACCCAGGCAGCGACCCAGCCCATGGGCACCCCCTGGCCCACGTTCGAGGAGTGGGTGCAGACCTCGCGCATTCTGCTGTACGAAGATATGGCTGGGGATTTCAGCATCACACGCTATGTACAAGAAGCGTTGAGGTCGCTTGGCTATCCTTATATTGATGTACAAGACGCTTTGGGCCGCTTTAAAGCCGAGTTGTTGTCGGGTCGGTCATGGGATCTGATCATCTCGGCGAAAGAGTTGCGTTCTGCACTTTCCGGTGAGTTCTACGTGTATCTGAACGATGCACTCACCTCGGGCAGCAGTGTGATCATCGAGGAGTGGCAGTTGGATTCGATCTGGCGCGGCAAAATTTCCACTATTCTAAATCGCTGTGGGGTAGAATTTCAGTCAGACTGGTTCGACCGCCCGATCAATGAGCAAGTGCTTTGGCCGGTAGGCGGCGCAAGCCCGGTGTTGAGCACGCCATTTGAAGGTGTCCGATTGTCTAATCCAACAGGTTACTGGACAGGCGACCTGGGGGACCTGATGCGACTGGCTCCTGGCAGCGATGCGGTGCCTTTGTGGTCGTCCGGCACGAACACCCCGAATTCGTATCTGGTGGCGGTGAGCTGCCTGGATAATCGCCTGATCATCCAGACGTACTCCACTCACGATTACGGGAAAGATCGTGTGGTGCGCATGTGGGAGAATTACATCTACAACGCGTTGCAGGCACGTTATCGCTGGTTGCAGAACCACTGAGTGGCGGCGTTGCGCCTTTCGTCGGCCTCGCCCCTTTGCACCGGGTAGAGGCCGACGATTTGTTTGGGGCGGCAATGGGAAGAGGCGTTATAATGGAGATTGCTGAGCCTTCTGGTCAATCTTTCGAGGAAGTCAGATGCTGATTACTCACGCTACCCTGATCACCTGGGAGAATCCGAATCGCATATTGCCCGACCATGCTGTGTATGTACACAAAGGCCTCATCGCTGACTTTGGCCCCAGCGCGGAACTGGAGGTGCGCTACCCGGATGCGGAGCGTCTGGACGCCCGCGGACAGTACCTGATGCCAGGCAACATTGTGGCGCACACGCACTTTTACGGCGCGTTTGCGCGCGGCATGGCGATTCCCGGCCCTGCGCCGAAGGATTTTCCCGAAATCCTGGAGAAACTGTGGTGGCCGCTCGATCAGGCGTTAGACGAGGAAGCGGTGCGTCTCTCGGCACTGGTCATGCTGGTGGAGGCCATCCGTCACGGCGCGACCACGCTGATCGACCACCACGCCTCGCCGAACTTCCTCACTGGCTCGCTGGACGTGATCGCCGAGGCGGTGGAGCAGGCCGGGTTGCGGGCGGTGCTGTGCTATGAGGTCACCGACCGCTACGGGGAGGCGAAGGCGCAGGAAGCCATCGCGGAAAACGTGCGCTTCCTGAAGGCGACGGCGGGGCACGAACGCATCCGCGCCACGTTTGGGCTGCACGCTTCGCTCACGCTCACCGACGCCACGCTGGCGGCCTGTCGTGAGGCCGTCGAAGGGCTGGATGTGGGCTTTCACATCCATGTGGCCGAGCACGAGGCCGATGAGTATGACTCGCTGGCGAAGGCGGGCACGCGCGTGGTGGATCGGCTGCACAAATTCGGCATCCTGGGGTCGAAGAGCATCGTGGCGCACGCGATCCACATTGATGCGCGCGAGGCTGCGTTGCTGGCGGAAACCGGCACCTGGGTCACCCACCAACCACGCTCGAACATGAACAACGGCGTGGGCGTGGCGGATGTGGAATCGCTGCTGCGGCTGGGCGTGCCGGTTTGCCTGGGCACGGACGGCTTCTCGTCCACCATGTGGGCAGAGTGGAAGGCGGCGTACCTGCTGCACAAAGTCTGGCATCGCGATCCGCGCCGCATGAACGGCGTGGATGTGGCGCGCATGGCCGTCGAGCACAACGCCGCGCTGGCGAACATCTTCTTCCCCGAAGCGCCGATCGGCAAAATCGCCCCCGGTGCGTTCGCCGACCTGATCCTGGTAGACTATCACCCGAACACGCCGCTCACGCCGGACAACCTGCCCTGGCATATCCTGTTTGGCTTCCACGAAAGCATGGTGACCACCACCATCGTGCACGGCAGGGTGCTGATGCGCGACCGTCAACTGCTCATGCTGGACGAAGCGGAAATCAACGCCCGTGCACGCGCGATCGCGCCGCAGGTCTGGCAACGGTATCGTTTATTGGTTCATTAGTTGGTTTGGTTGGGTTGGTTCACTGGTTACTTGGTTCATTGGTTTCAGGGAACGATGTCATCAATGAACCAATGCAACCAGTGTACCCAGTGTAACCAAACAATCAGTGCAATCACACCATCACATCACCGAGGTTCACACTATGACCGAACACAAACCCACCATTGCGATTCTTGGCGGAACCGGCAAAGAGGGCAAAGGCCTGGCCTGGCGCTGGGCGAAGGCCGGTTACCCGGTGATCATCGGATCGCGCAAAGCGGAGAAAGCACAGGCCGCCGCCGCGGACATCCGTGCCCGACTGGGTGATGAAAGCGCTGCCGTGAAGGGAACGGTGAACCCCCAGGCCGCTGCGCAGGCAGACATTGTGGTGCTTACCGTGCCGTATGCTGCCCATCGCCCCACGCTGGAGGCGGTGAGGGACGCGGTACAGGGAAAAATCCTGGTGGATGTCACCGTGCCGCTCCAGCCGCCGAAGGTCACCAAAGCGCAGATGCCGCCTGAAGGCAGCGCCGCGCTGGAGGCGCAAAGCATCCTCGGTCCCGACGTGGCCGTGGTGGACGCCTTCCAGAATATCTCTCACGAACTGTTGTGGGAAGACGGCGCGATCGATTGCGATGTGCTGGTGGCTGGCAAGGGGAAAGCCAACCGTCAGAAGGTCATTCAACTGGTGCAGGATGCCGGTTTGCGCGCCTGGGACGCCGGCCCCATCGAGAATGCGGCGGTCATTGAGGGCTTAACCAGCGTGCTGATCTATATGAACAAGACCTATGGCTCCACCCATGCCGGGCTGCGGATTACGGGGATTGGAGAGTGAGGTGGCAGAAGTGCCAGAGGAGCCAGAAGTGAGGTTGCTGAGGTGTTGGAGGTAACCAGCCAACCAATGCAACCAGCGTGACCAACCCCATGCAGTTAACACCCCTCCCCAACTTCCCGCTCATCCAGCCGGGCGACGACCTTCCGGCGCTCATCCTGCGCTCCTGTCGCCGGGCGGGGATCGCGTTGCGGGACGGCGACGTGCTCGTGCTGGCGCAGAAGATCGTGAGCAAGGCGGAGGGGCGGCTGGTGAACCTGGCTGAGGTTACGCCCTCGGCGGAGGCGCGGGCGCTGGCGGACCGCAGCAAGAAAGACCCGCGCCTGTGCGAACTCATCCTGCGCGAGAGCAACGAGGTGCTGCGCGTCCGCCCTGGCCTGGTGGTCGTGGAGCACAAACAGGGCTTCGTGTGCGCGAACGCGGGGATTGACCGCTCCAACGTGCTACCCCCTCTCCCCAGCGGAGGGAGGGTTGGAGTGGGGGAGGAGTGGGTCTTGCTCCTCCCGGAAGACCCTGACCGGTCTGCCGTTGACATCCGCCGCCGGTTGGAAGCGGCCACTGGCGCGCGGCTGGGCGTGCTGATCATCGACTCGCACGGACGCGCCTGGCGTATTGGCACGGTGGGCGTGGCGATTGGCCTGTCAGGCCTTCCAGCGGTGGTGGACGAGCGCGGCTGGCGCGACCTGTTCGGCCAGGAGTTGAAGGTCACGATTGTGGGCGTGGCCGACGAACTGGCGGCAGCGGCCAGTCTGGTCATGGGACAGGCGGACGAGGGCACGCCAGTGGTGCACGTGCGCGGCTTTCCGTATCCCCTGGAGGAGGGGAGATTAGGCGACCTGTTACGTCCAAAGGAAAAGGATTTGTTCCGATGATTCCAGAAAGTCATCAAGATTTGCTCGCCGACGAAACGCGGGCGCTGGCCTTCCTGGCGACCGTGATGCCCGACGGCTCACCGCAAGTCACGCCGGTGTGGTTTAATGTGGAAGAAGGCGAATTGTGGATCAACTCCGCGCGCGGGCGGGTGAAAGACCGCAACATGCGCGCCCGTCCGCACGTGGCGCTGTGCATCAGCGACCCGAACGACCCCTACCGCTACCTGCAAATTCGCGGGCGGGTGGTGGAGATCACCGAAGAGGGCGCGGAGGAGCACATTCATCGCCTGTCGCGCAAGTACACGGGGCAAGACTGGAACATCCCGCCCGGCGAAGTGCGCGTGCGTTACCGCATTGCCATCGACCACGTGAGTGCGTATTGAAGCGGTGGGGGGATGAGGAATCTGGTAATGTGGTAAGTGGGGATGCAGTGGCGAGGGATGTGGGAAGCTGAGATGCGGCAATGAGGAATTGGATAACCGGTCAACCAATGCAACCAATTCAACCAACGCAACTCTTAATCTCCCGCCGCACCATCCGTCGCTTTCGGCCAGACTCTGTGCCGGAGGAGGTCGTCCGCCACCTGCTGGCGGTTGCCGTCCGGGCGCCGTCGGCGCACAACCTGCAACCCTGGCGGTTTGTGGTGGTGCAGGGCACGTCTGCGCGGGGGCGGCTGGGCCGCGTGCTGACCGACCGCATGCGCACCGACATGGCCGCAGCGGGCGCGCCAACGGATGAGATCGAAGCCCGCGTGGCGCGTTCCCTGCGCCGGTTGCAGGAAGCGCCTGTGGTCATCCTCTTTTGCCGCGATACGGCGGCTGTCCGTGAGGACGCGCCTGAAGAGCACCACATGGGCGTGCAATCGGTGGCGGCGGCGGCGCTGCAATTGCTGCTGGCGGCGCACGCCGAAGGGCTGGGCGGCAACTGGATTTGCTGGCCGCTCTACGCCCCAGCGGAAGTGCGCGCCGCGCTGAGCCTGCCCGAAACCTGGCACCCGGAGGGAATGTTGTTCATCGGTTACCCGGCGGAATGCCCGGCGGAGTCGTCGCGTGTCCCGTTGGAGCAGCGTGTTCGTTGGATTAAAGATGAGACTGATCAGGAGGCCAGAAAATGACGGTGGAAGAAGTGCGCCAGCAGATCGCTTCGTTGGAAAGCGTGTTTCGCCGGGTGCAGGAGGAAGTCCCGCTGAACGGCCTGCGGGACGAAATTGCTCGCCTGGATCGTGACATTCTCGATCTGCCGCAGCGGATTGCCAAAGTCCGCTCGCGCGGCTATGCCTTCGACCGCACGCTGGAGAGCCAGGCGGAAGCGCTGGCATCCCGCTGGGAGGAGGCGCGCGTTGAGGCGAAGCGTGAGGCGGGTCGGCTGGCGAACCTGCTGCAGATGAAGGCGTCGGCGGTTGGAGAGCGGGTGGTGTCACTGGGGCAACGCACAGGTGTGTCCGCGTCCGAGGTGGCAGGGGTGCGCAGCCGGGTGGACGATCTGGAACGAGAGATCGACGCGGCGAAGGAGAGCGTACGCGCGCTGTATCGCAGCGTGCAGGATGCTTACCAGGACGTGGAGACCCGCCTTCGGAAGGTCGAATGGATGCAGGATCAACTGGACGAAGCCTCGTTCACGTTGCTGGAAGGCGAGTCGGGTATCATGGCGGCCAAAGCGGTGTGGGTGCGGGACGGCAAAGAGGAACGCAAGGACGACCCCGAAGGCATCCTCTACCTGACTGATCAGCGCATCCTCTTTGAGCGCAAGGAGGAAGTGGTCACCAAGAAGGTGCTCTTTGTCGCCACGGAGAAGAAACTGGTACAGGAGATGCAGTTTGAAACGCCGGTCGTGCTGGTGGAGGACGTCCAGGACAGCCGCCGGGGCTTCATGAAGAAGGACGATTACCTGGAGATCGCCTTCGCGCCAGGGGCGCCGCAATCGCGCATGACCTTCCATATCTGGGGATCGGGCGACGCCTGGCAAAAGGCGATCAAGCGCGCCAGAGAAAAGGGCTTTGACGAGGATCGCGCGATCCCCGTGGATGAAGAGGCAGTCGAAAAGGTGCGCCAGGCGCCCGACAAGTGCCCGTCCTGCGGCGCGACCATCCAGCAGGTCGTGCTGCGTGGCCAGGATACGCTGACCTGTGAGTATTGCGGACAGGTGATTCGGTTGTAGCGGGGGCGGTGATGCGGGATGAGGTGATGTGGGAACGCAGGATGCGGGAATGAGAGATGGCGTGATGCGGGTTGTGGCGTTGGCCGGCGGGGTGGGCGGTGCGAAACTGGTGGGCGGTCTGGCGCAGGTGCTGTCGCCGGAGTGCCTGACGGTGGTCGTGAACACTGGCGACGACTTTGAGCACTTCGGTCTGGCTATCTGTCCCGACCTGGATACTGTGTGCTACACGCTGGCCGACCTCGCCAACCCGGAGACGGGTTGGGGCCGTGCCGACGAGACCTTCCACGCGCTGGAGAACGTGCGGCGCCTGGGCGGACCGGATTGGTTCCGCCTGGGCGACCGCGACCTGGGCACGCACCTGGAACGCACCCGTCGCTTGCAGGAAGGCGACTCACTCAGCCGCATCACCCGCGACTTCTGCCGCGCCTGGGGCGTGGACGTGACCGTACTCCCGATGAGTGACCGGCCCGTGCGCACCATCGTAGAGACCGACGAGGGCGCGCTGCCCTTTCAGGAGTACTTCGTCCACCGCCGCTGTGAGCCACGCGTGCGCGGCTTTCGCTTCCAGGGCGCAGAGACCGCCATCCCTGCGCCGGGCGTGATAGAATCCCTTCACCAGGCTGACGCAGTGGTGTTCGCGCCGTCCAACCCCTGGGTGAGCATCGCACCCATCCTGGCCGTGCCCGGTGTCCGCGCAGCGATGCAGGGGAAGCCCGTGGTCGCGGTCTCACCCATCGTAGGCGGGAAGGCGCTTAAAGGCCCGGCGGCCAAGATGTTCGCCGAGTTGGGCATCCAGCCCTCGGCGCGCGCGGTGGCGGAGCAGTACGTCGGTCTGGTGAACGCCTTTGTGCTGGATCGGGTGGACGCCGACCAGGAGCCGGCCATCCGCGCGATGGGGATGCGTACCCTGGTGACGGATACGGTGATGCGCCAGCGCGCCGACCGCACACGTCTGGCGCGTGAGGTGTTGTCCTTTTTGCGATAACGGCGGCGATTCGTCGCCAAGTCAGAGGAGTACAGGTTGAATCTGAATGGGAATCATGCCATGACGGTGTGGGCGATTGTGCCGGTGAAGCCCCTGCGACGCGGAAAATCGCGCCTCGCAGGGGTGCTTTCGCAGAGCGAGCGGACGTTGCTCAACCGTGCTTTTCTGATCCATGTGTTGGAGACGTTGAAACAGGTGCCGCAGGTGGAGCACATCCTGGTGGTCAGCCGCGACAGTCAGGCGCTGGCCGTGGCGCGAGAGCATGGCGCGCGCACCTTGCTGGAACGCGGTCACCCGCATCTGAACGACGCGCTGCTGCGCGCCACGATGGTGGTGCGGCAATACGCCGCGCCGGCGGTGCTCATCCTGCCCGCCGACCTGCCGTTGGTCGCGCCGGAGGATGTGGAAGCTCTGCTGGAAGCCGCATCCGACCCGCCGGTGGTGGCAGTCGCGCCTGACCATCATCGAGAAGGCACGAACGCGCTGGTCATCAGTCCGCCAGGACAGATTGCGTATGCCTACGGACCGGGTTCGTTCGCCCGGCACTGTGCCCTGGCGAGCGAGAACGGTACCCGGCTGGAGGTCGTGGAGCGGCGCGGCCTGGCGTTCGACGTGGATTATCCGGACGACCTGGCCTGGGCGTGGGAGGCTGACCTGCCTCAGGTGAAGGAAGTCTTGATGCGTTACCGACCGGTGGAGGAAACCTCATGAAACGTGTAGCCCTGTACCTGCAAGATTCGCATGACCTGCGCGATGGTCTGGATTATGCGCGCTACGCTGAGCAGCGCGGCTTCGAGGCCGTCTGGCAGGCGGAGAGCCGCCTGGTGCGCGACGCGATTGTCCCCATGGCGGCCTATGCGGCGGTGACCGATCGCATCAAGGTCGGTTCTGGCGTGATCAACAACTGGACGCGCAACATTGGCCTGCTGGCGGCCACCTTCCTCACGCTGGACGATCTGGCCCCGAACCGCGTGATTTGCGGCCTGGGTGCGTGGTGGGATCCGTTGGCGCGCAATGTGGGCATCATCCGTCGCAAGCCGCTCACCGCGATGCGTGAGACCGTTGAGGTGCTGCGCCGCCTGCTCAATCTGGAGCGCGTCACCTTCCACGGTGAATTCATCCATGTAAACGGCATCGAACTGGACGTGGTGCACGGTCGCCGTGAGCCGCGCAACGTGCCGATCATGATCGGTGCGACTGGCCCGAAAATGATGGAACTCACCGGCGAGATCGCGGATGGCGTGGTGCTGAACTACTGTGTGCCGCCGGAGTACAACGACCAGGCTCTGGACCTGCTCGCAAAAGGCGCGCGTAAAGCTGGCCGCACGGTGGACGACCTCGACCGCCCGCAACTGATTGTCTGTTCGGTGGATCACGACCACGACCGCGCCATCGATACCACCAAGTCGCTGCTTTGCCAGTATCTGGCGCAACAGCCGCACATCGCTAAAGCTTCCGGCGTTTCGGAGGAGGTTGTGCGCGAGATCCAGTCCATCCTCGGCTGGCCGGCGACCAAAGAGCAGATCGAGCGCGCCAAGCATCTGGTGCCCGATGATCTGGTGCATCGCATCACCGCGTCGGGCACGCCTGACGAGGCGCGTGCTAAAGTGCGGGAGTACCTCGATCACGGCGCGACCTGCCCGATCCTGTATCCAGTGGGCGGGAATGTGAAGTTGTTGATTGATACGTTTAGTCCGTTGGTCAATTAGTCGGATTGGTCGGATTAGTCGGATTGGTCGGTTGGTCGGATTGATCTGTTGGAGGTGGATTAGATGCCGACGGTTGAGCGGTTTGAGGAGTTGCGCGTCTGGCAAAACGCGCGTGGGGTGGTTCGCGAAGTGTATCGCATGACCGATGAGGATGCCTTTCGTCAAGATAGCGGGCTGCGCGACCAGATACGCCGGGCGGCGGTCTCTGTGATGAGCAACATCGCTGAAGGGTTTCACGCCGGTTCCGATGCGGAGTTTGTGCGTTTTCTGGGATACGCGCGCCGTTCCCTGGCGGAGGTGCAATCGCAGTTGTATATTGGTCTGGACCAGCGTTATCTGACGGAGGAAGCATTTGCTGCTGTGTATGCCCAAAGTGAAGCCGTCTTCCGTCAGATCAATGCCCTGATTGGCTACCTGAAGTCCTCCCGCGAGGGCAAATCCTTCCGCGAAGCCCTCGCCCTCTATCAGACCCCACAGCCCAATCATCCCGCCGAGACCAACCTGACAAATCAGACCAATCAGACCACTAAGACCAATCCGACCGCCTCATCTTCCCTCCAACCCAACTCCCGCCACTGCTTCGTCTGCGGCCTGGAGAACCCCTTTGGGCTGGGGCTGCGTTTCTTCCAGACCGACGAAGACGAAGTGACAGCGACCTACATTGTGCCCGAACGCTACCAGGGTTACCCCGGCGTGGTACACGGTGGGATCGTGGCTGCCATGCTGGACGAGGCCTCCGGGCGGGCGCTGATGGGCACCGACCCGGAGACCGCGCGGTTCATGTATACTGCCCGCCTGGAGGTTAAATATCGCCAGAACGTCCCTGTAGGCGAACCGCTTCGGCTGGTGGGCAAGGTGGTGAAGAACAAGCGTCGCACCGCTGTGGCGCAGGCGTTCATCTACGACCAGAATGAAAAGGTGCTCGCCGAGGCCGAAGCGCTGCTGGTGGAGGTGCCTGCCGAAGTGCTCCAATCCATCGACGTGGACGCCCTGGGCTGGAAAGTCTATCCTCTCTAACCTGCCATTTGCATCTTGCAATCTGTACCTGAGGAAATCTTCATGATTACGAATTACCACCGCCCTCAAACCCTTGAAGAAGCCCTGGCGCTGCTTGCGCAGCCGGATACCTTCCCGCTCGGCGGTGGGACGGTGCTTATGCAGCAGAAGGCGCGCAACTTCGCTGTGGTGGATTTGCAGGCGCTGGGGCTGGATGCCATCCATGCGCGTGGACAAACGCTCGAAGTCGGCGCGACGGCGACGCTGCAATCGCTGCTCGAAACGCCGGAGACGCCCGATGCGCTGCGCCTTGCGCTGCGGCTGGAAGCGCCACTCAACCTGCGCAACATGGCGACCGTGGCCGGGGCACTGGTGGCCGCAGACGGGCGCTCGCCGTTTGCAGCCGCCATGATGGCGCTGGATGCTGTGCTGACCCTTGAACCCGGCGCGGAGCAGATCACGCTGGGCAACCTGTTGCCGCTGCGCTATGAACAACTGGCTCACCGCCTGATCACTGGTGTTCGATTGCCGTTGAATGCGCATCTGGCATGGGAGTATGTCTCCCGCTCGCCTGCCGACCTGCCGCTGGTGCAGGTGGCTGTGGCGCAGTGGCCTTCCGGGCGCACGCGTGTGGTAGTAGGCGGCTGGGGTGATGCGCCTCGCCTGGCGATGGACGGCCCCGACTCCGCTGGCGTAGACATCGCTGCTCGCAACGCCTGTGCTGAAGCCGGCGACGCCTGGGCCAGCGCTGAGTACCGACGAGAGGTCGCATCTACCCTCGCTCGCCGCGCCCTGAAGCGGCTTCAGCCCACAGCGTAGAAACCGAGTGAACCTGGCAACTGACCCAACCAATGAACCAGCTCAGCCAGTGAAACAAACACAACCAACTCACGAGGAAGCATGACCACGAAAGAACCCTTCGTCCTGCTCGCCGAACGAAAGATCCCCGAAATCAACGGCGTGGCGCGGCTCTACGAGCACAAGAAAAGCGGCGCGCGTCTGCTTTCCATCCAGAACGACGACGAGAACAAGGTGTTTGGCATCACCTTCCACACGCCGCCGCGCACTTCGAACGGCATTGCCCATATCATGGAGCACTCCGTGCTGTGCGGATCGCGCAAGTATCCCGTCAAAGAGCCGTTTATCGAACTGGCGAAAGGCTCGCTGAACACCTTCCTGAACGCGTTCACCTTTCCCGATAAGACCTGTTACCCCGTCGCCAGCCAGAATCTGAAAGACCTGTACAACCTGATGGACGTCTACCTGGACGCGGTCTTCTACCCACTCATCCCGCCGGAGACGCTCATGCAGGAGGGCTGGCACTACGAAATCGAAGCCCCCGACCAGCCGCTGACCTTCAAGGGCGTGGTCTTCAACGAGATGAAGGGCGCGTACTCGTCCCCTGATGACCTGCTGGGCGACAAGTCGCGCGCGGTCCTGTTCCGGGAAGGGCATCCCTACGCGCTGGACTCCGGCGGCGATCCGCTGGTGATCCCCGATCTGACTTACGAGGAATTCCGGGAGTTCCACCGGCGCTATTATCACCCCTCGAACGCCTACATCTGGATGTATGGCGACGGCCCCAGCGAGGAAGAGCGGCTGCGTTATCTGGACGAGTGGCTGCGCGACTTCGACCGCCGCGAGGTGGATTCTGCCATTCCGGTGCAACCTGCGTTCGACGCGCCGCGTCGCGAGACCATTCCCTACGACGCGGGTGACGCAGAAGATCCGAAAGCCTATGTTACTGTGAACTGGCTGTTGCCCGATGGCCTGGATGAGGAGACCAACCTGGCGTTGGAAATCCTCTCGCACATCTTGCTGGGCACGCCTGCCTCGCCGCTGCGCAAGGTGCTGATCGATTCCGGCCTGGGAGAGGATGTGATCGGCGGCTTTGAGGACCACCTGCGCCAGCGCATGTTCACCGCTGGCATGAAGGGTGTGCGTCCTGAAAACCTGGAGCGCGTGGAGGCGTTGATTCTGGACACGCTGCGCGATCTGGCGAGTGAGGGCATTGACCCGAGTACGGTGGAAGCCTCGCTGAACACCATTGAGTTTCTGCTGCGCGAGCAGAACACCGGACGCTTCCCGCGTGGCCTGTTCCTCATGCTCCGCGCGCTGACCAGCTGGCTGTACGATGGCGATCCGATGGAGGCGCTGGCCTTCGAGGCCCCGCTGGCGGCAGTCAAACGGGCGGTGGCCGAAGGCGGCTTCTTCGAGCGCCTGATCGACCGTTTCCTGAACGAGAACACGCACCGCGCCACGGTCTTCTTGGTGCCTGATCCCGAAGAAGGAAAACGCCGCGCGCAGGCTGAGGAAAAGCGGCTGGCTGAGGTCAGGGAGCGCATGTCGCCCGAAGAGATCGAACGGGCGATCGAAACTGCGCAGGAACTCAGGCGCCGCCAGGAGACGCCCGATCCGCCCGAAGCGCTGGCGACCATCCCAACGCTGCGGCTGGAAGACCTGGATAGGAACATTCGCACCATCCCGGTCGAGGAAGGGCGCATTGACGCTGCGCGCCTGCTGTATCACGATCTGCCGACGAACGGCATCGTGTACCTGGATGTGGGCTTCGATATGCGCGCTGTGCCGCCCGACCTGCTGCCGTACATGGGGCTGTTCGGACGTGTGTTGCTGCACATGGGCACGGAAGAGGAAGACTTCGTGCGGCTCACGCAGCGCATCGGGCGCGAGACCGGCGGCATCGGCTCGGCGACGGTGGTCTCTGAGTACCTGGGCGCCCCGGATGGCGTGGCCTGGTTCTTCCTGCGCGGCAAGGCGCTGGCCGACAAGACGCCTGCCATGCTGGACATTCTGCGTGATGTGCTGCTCATGGCTAACCTGGACAACCGCGAACGCTTCAAGCAGATCGTGCTGGAAGACAAGGCGCGCGCGGAATCCGCTCTGGTCCCTTCGGGGCATCGCGTGGTCAATAGCCGTTTGCGGGCGCACTTCACCGCGACCGACCGCGTGGGCGAGCTCATGGGCGGCGTGGAGCATCTGTTCTTCCTGCGTGAACTCGTCGAGCGCATCGACAAGGACTGGGATTCCGTCCGCGCTGACCTGGAGCGCGTTCGCGAAGCGCTGATTAACCGCCGCGCCATGATCGTGAACCTGACCACGGATGCAGCATCCTACCGCCAGAACGCCGCCGCGCTGGAAGCGTTCGTCCGCGCGCTGCCGGAGGCGGAACCCGCTGTGCATCCGCTGCCTGAACCGCTCTCCAGCGGCAACGAAGGGCTGACCATCCCCGCGCAGGTGAACTACGTCGGCAAGGGCGCTGACCTGTACGCGGCTGGTTACCAACTACACGGATCGATCTTTGTGATCAACAATTATCTGGGCACCACGTATCTGTGGGAGAAGATCCGTGTGCAGGGTGGCGCATACGGCGGTTTCGCTACCTTCGACACGCACTCCGGCGTCTGGACGTTTCTCTCCTACCGTGACCCCAACCTGACCGCCACGCTGGAGAACTACGACCGCACAACGGACTTCCTGCGCGCGCTGGACGTGCCCGAAGAGGAAATCGTCAAAGCCATCATCGGCACGATCGGATCGATGGACGCCTATCTGTTGCCCGACGCGAAAGGCTGGACTTCGCTGGTGCGCACACTGACCGGCATGACGGACGATGTACGTCAGCAGTTACGCGATCAGGTGCTGGGCACCACTCTCCGCGATTTCCGCACCTTCGCTGAGGTGTTGGAGGCCGTTGCCCGCGACGGGCTGGTCGTGGTGCTTGGCCCGGTGGATGCGGTGGGAGATGCCCGCGACTCGCTGGGCCTGGAGACTCGTGCTGTGCTTTAGGACGGTACGGGGAACATGGTATGAGGTATGAGGAAACTATGACCCACACCTTGCTTGTGAATGGGATCGCCCACGAAGTGACGTTTGCGCCCCATGAGACGCTGCTCAGCGTGCTGCGGCGGCTTGGCTACCACTCGGTGAAGTTCGGCGACGAGCACGGTCTGACTGGAGCAGACACCGTGCTGCTGGATGGCAAACCAGTCAACGCAGCGATGATGCTCGCAGCGCAGGCTGAAGGTCATCAAATCGCCACGCTGGAGGCGCTTGGTGAGCACCCCGATCAGGGATGGAAGAAGACCGGCGGGCTGCATCCGCTGCAAAAAGCCTTTATCGAGACCGGCGCCATCCAGTGCGGTTACTGCACGCCGGCGCAAATCCTGGCGGCCAAAGCCCTGCTCGACCGCAACCCCAACCCCACAGAAGATGAGGTGCGGGAGGCGATTTCCGGCGTGCTTTGCCGCTGCACGGGGTACGTCAAGCCGGTGCAGGCGGTGTTGCGGGCGGCGGAGGAGATGCGGCGCGAGGGAAGCCAGAGCGAGGAGCATCCGTCTACCACCATTCACGAGCCTCGTCCCATCGACCCCTCATTACCTGTCAATGATGATCATACGCCGACCGCCGTCCAGACGCGGGTGATGCCTAAACTGATGGTGACGCCCGAAACGGATGAATGGCGGACGGTCGGCAAGCCGGAGCCGAAAGTGGACGCGGTCAAACTGGCGCAGGGCAAACCGGCCTTCGCCGCCGATGTGGAGATGCGTGGCTTGCTTTACGCCAAAGTGCTGCACAGCCCCGTGGCGCACGCGCGCATCAAACGCATCGACGTGAGCAAGGCAAAGGCGCTTCCCGGCGTGGCCGCCGTGCTCACCTGGAAGGACATCCCACGCGTGCCGTATTCCACCGCCGGTCAATCCGATCCTATTCCAGGCCCGCTGGACTCCTTCTCGTTGGATAACAAGGTGCGCTTTGTGGGCGACCGAGTGGCTTTTGTGGCCGCGGAGACGCCCGAAATCGCGGAGAAGGCGCTTTCGCTGATCGAGGTGGAATACGAAGAACTGCCCGCGTTGTTCGATCCAGAAGAAGCGATGAAACCCGGCGCACCGATCATCCACGATGAGCCGGAGTACGTGAACTTCGCTGAATCCGATCCGGGCCGTAACCTGGCTGCCGAGATTCGCATCGACATCGGTGACGTGGACGCGGGCTTCGCTGAGGCTGATCAGGTCTTCGAAGGCGTGTACGAGGTGCCGAAGGTGCAGCAGGCGCACATTGAGCCGCACGTTGTGCTCACCTGGTGGGACGAGGACGACCGGCTGGTGATCCGTACGTCCACGCAGGTGCCCTTCCACGTGCGGCGGCAACTCGCGCCGGTGCTGGGACTGCCGGTCAAACGCATCCGGGTGATCAAGCCGCGCATCGGCGGCGGCTTTGGCGGCAAGCAGGAAGTGCTCATTGAGGACGTGGCTGCTCATCTAACCATCGCTACCGGTCGTCCGGTGCTCTACGAGTACACCCGCGAGGAGGAGTTCATCGCGGCGCGCTCCCGCCACCCGATGAAAATCTGGATCAAGACCGGGGTGAAGCAGGACGGCACGATTACGGCCAATGAGATGCGCGTGCTTACCGATACCGGCGCGTATGGATGCCATGCGCTCACCGTCACTGGCAACACCGGTCACAAGGCGATGGCGCTCTACGTCGGCGATGGAAAATATCGCCAGCAGCCCAACATTCGCTTCTACGCCGACATTGTGTACACCAACCATCCGCCCGCGGGAGCGTATCGCGGCTACGGCGTGCCGCAGGGCTTCTGGGCGGTGGAGCGCCACATGGAGAAGATCGCCCGGGCGCTGGGTCTCGACCCGCTGGCGTTCCGCCTGAAGAACGCACTGCGCGCCGGGGAACTGCATCCCTTCAGTACGGCCTGGAGTGAAGGCCGCGAGCCGCGTCCGGAGGTCATCGAAACCTGTGGCCTGGAGGAGTGCGTCCGCCAGGGCAAAGCGGCCATTGGATGGGATCAGAAGTTCGGCAATGCTGCCTGGCATCAAGTGGAGGGGAAGCCGCACCTGCGGCGTGGCATTGGCGTGGCGCTGGTCATGCAGGGCACGGCGATCCCGTACCTGGACATGGGCGGCGCGTCGATCAAGATGAACGACGACGGTTCGTTTAACCTGCTGGTCGGCGCGACCGACCTGGGCACTGGCTCGGACACCGTGCTGGCGCAGATGGCCGCCGAGGTGCTCGGCGTTCCGCTGGAGGACATCATCGTTTATTCCAGCGACACGGATTTCACGCCCTTCGATAAAGGCGCGTATGCTTCGTCCACCACCTACATCTCCGGTGCGGCGGTGGTCAAAGCGGCGCAGCAGATTGCGGAGAAGATTCGCCAGCGCGCGGCGACCATGCTGGGCGATGTGTCGGCGGACAAGATCCAGCTTCGCGACCGGAAGGCTGTGGCGCCGGATGGTCGTGCCGTGTCGCTCGCCGAGGTTGCGTTGAATGCGCTGCATCACGAGAACCAGGAGCAGATCATGGCGGTTGCCTCGTACATGTCGCCTGTCGCGCCGCCGCCCTTCGCTGCTCAGTTCGCTGAGGTGACGGTGGACACGGAGACCGGTATGGTTACGGTGGATCGGTTGGTCATGGCAGTGGACAGCGGTGTGATCGTCAACCCGATTACCGCCAGCGGGCAGATCGAGGGCGGCATGACGCAGGCACTGGGCTACGCCGTCAGCGAGGAAATGCGCTACGACGACCGTGGGCGTCCGCTGGTGCGTGATTTCCGCGATTACCACATCTTCCGCGCGCACGAGATGCCTCAAATGGATGTGATCTTCGTTGAGACCTTTGAACCCAGCCACCCGTTCGGAGTCAAGGCGGTGGCCGAGATTCCGCTGGACGGCGTGGCACCGGCTGTGGCGAACGCTGTGTTCGACGCCGTGGGCGTGGATATCGATGCCAACCCGGTCACGCCAGAGAAGGTCTGGCGGGCGCTGGTGGCACAGCAAGCGCGGTAGGAGGTAGTCATGGATTTCTTTTCCTTGCTCTGGTTGTTCTTCATCATTTCGTCGCTGCAACCGCTGGTGCGACAGCACATGCTGAACATGGCGCGTCAGCGCCTGATCCAGCAGATGGAGCGTAAGCGCAAGAGCCGCGTCATCGCCATGATCCACCGCCAGGAGACCATGAGCCTGCTTGGCTTCCCGCTGGTGCGGTACATCAACATCGAGGATTCCGAGGCGGTGCTGCGCGCGATCAAGATGACGGATAATGATGTGCCTATTGACATGATCCTGCACACCCCTGGCGGGCTGGTGCTGGCAGCAGAGCAGATCGCCTATGCTTTGCGGCGCCATCCGGCCAAAGTGACCGTCTTTGTGCCGCATTACGCCATGTCGGGCGGCACGTTGATCGCTCTGGCAGCGGACGAGATCATCATGGACGAGAACGCCGTGCTCGGTCCGGTCGATCCGCAACTCGGCCAGCATCCAGCGGCGTCTATCCTCAAGGTGCTGGAGCGCAAGCCCATTGCCGAGATCTCGGACGAGACGTTGATCATGGCCGATATCGCTGAGAAGGCTATCGGGCAGGTCAAACGAACGGTGACGGAATTGCTGAAGGACAAGATGTCCGCTGAAGACGCCGAGCGGCTGGCGGAGACGCTATCCACCGGCACGTGGACGCATGATTATCCGATCACGGTGGACGAGGCGCGGTCGTTGGGGCTGCCTGTGAGCACTGACGTGCCGCCTGAAATCTACCAGATCATGGCGCTGTACCCGCAGACGGCGCAACGACGCCCGTCGGTGGAGTACATCCCTGCGCCGCGCACGCACGGCTGGAAGCTATGACTGACGATCTGGTCGCCGCCTACAACTACGACGAATTCACCCCCGAAAAGGTGGAGCCCTGGCTGAACTTCCACGCCAGCCCGTCGCTGGGGGAAGTCGCGCCGGACTTCCCACTCTGGGATTTAGACGGCGAAGAGACCCGCCTGAGTGCGCTCTGGTCGCAGCACCGACTGTTGGTCGTGGAGTTCGGCAGTTTCACCTGACCGTATTGTGGGATGGCGGCGCCATCCATGAACGCGATTGCAGAGCGCTATGCCGACCAGGGCGTCGGCTCGATCTTCATCTACACACACGAGGCACATCCTGGGGAGCGGTATCCCCACCTGACCTCGATGGAGCAGAAGTTCCGCCACGCGCGCGACCTGCGGGATGTGCTGGGCGTTACCCGTCCAATCTACGTGGACGCGCTGGACGGCGCCTGTCATCGCGCTTATGGCTCGATGCCGAACATGAGTTGGATTTTCGACCGTCGCGGCGTGGTGTTTTACAAGGCGGACTGGACGGACGCGCGCAGCCTGGAGCGCGCGGTGGAGTATTTCCTGGAGGTGTTCGACCGTCGCCAGCAGGGCGAGCGGCTGGCACCGTTCCATGTGGAGCGGCTGGATTTTCGAAATCACGACCGGCAGGCGTTCTTCCGTGGGCTGGAGCGCAGCGGCCCGAAGGCCGTGCGCGAATTCCGCGAGACCATGCGCCGCTGGGGAGAGGATTGACGGCATGAGTCGGGTGTATGTGATTGGTCATGTGAACCCGGATACGGACTCCATCGCCGCCGCGATGGGGTACGCCTGGTTGCTGCGTGAGCGCGACGGCATGGACGCCGTGCCGGCGCGCGCGGGTGCAATCAATCCGCAAACTACCTGGGTGCTGGAGCGGCTGGGGCTGGAGCCGCCTCGCCTGCTGACGGATGCCTCTCCGCGCTTTGAGTCCGTCGCCCGCCGTCTGGACACCGTGTTGCCCGACAGTCCGCTGCGTGATGCCTGGGCGATCGCTGCCCGCACGGGCGGTGTGGCACCCGTGCTCGATGAGGAGGGCATACCTTACGGCCTGATCACCGGGCTGACGCTGTTCCAGTTCCTGGGCGAACTTGTCGGGCCGAACGTGGCGCGCCAGAACATGCCGATTTCCGAACTGCTCGAATTGCCGTGTCACGAGGCCTGCGATACCGGCGTGCCGAAGTTCAAGGCGAGCGAACGCATCCGTGATGCGCTGAACCGCATTCTGCGCGAGGAACGCAACTTCTTCTGGGTGGTGGATGGCGAGGGGCAGTATGTGGGCGTGTGCCGTCAACGCGACCTGCTCAACCCGCCGCGCCTGAAGATCGTGATGGTGGATCACAACGAGGCCGAACAGGCTGTCGGTGCGCTCGAAGAGGCGGAACTGCTGGAGATCCTGGATCACCACCGGCTGGGCAACCCGTCCACACGCACGCCGATTCGCTTCACGGTGGATGTGGTGGGCAGCACGAGCACGCTGGTTTCGGAACGGATCGCCGAGGCAGGACTGAGCGCGCCGCCGCAGATCGCGGGGCTGCTGCTCGCAGGTTTGGTCTCCGACACGCTGTTGCTTACCTCGCCGACCACCACGGAGCGCGACCGCCAGGCCGCCGAGCGGTTGGGGCGCTGGGCATTTGTGCGCAATGGGCCGCTGGCGGGCGAAACGCTGCAATCCTACGGCGAGGCGGTGCTGCACTCCGGCGCGGGTTTGTCCTCGCGCACGCCGGAAGAGGTGGTCAGCACGGATTTGAAGACCTACGAGGCAGGTGGGTTGACGTTCGCCATTGCACAGGCGGAGGTCACTGACCTGGTGCAACTGGCGGAGCACCGCGAGGCGTTGCAAAAGGCGCTGGATGACCTGCGGCAGTCGCGCAGCCTGGACTTCGCCATGCTGATGGTCACGGACGTGGTGCGCGGCTCCAGCCGGTTGCTGATGAGCAATCCGCCGCCGGTGCTCTTGGAACTGCCGTATCCGCCCCTGCCCGACGGAACCCGCCACGCCGAAGGCGTGGTCTCACGTAAGAAGCAATTGCTGCCCACGGTGCTGGGTTTGCTGGAACGCTGAGTTATCCCAGACCCAACTCACGGGCGCGCAGGGCGGCCTGCACGCGGTCTTCGACCCCCAATTTACCTAAAATGCTGCTCACGTAGTTCTTCACCGTGCCTTCCGCCAGGTGGAGGCGGGTGGCGATTTGTTTGTTGCTCAAGCCCTGGGCGAGCAGTGCCAGAATCTGTCGTTCGCGCTCGCTCAGCGGGAGGTCGGGCCCGGCGCGCGGTGCGGCGGGCAGGCGGGAGAACTCGGCCAGCACCTTGCGCGCCACGGAAGGCTCGATCAGTGCGCCGCCGCCCGCCACGGTGCGGATGGCCTCGGCCAGTTCGGTGCCCGAAACATCCTTCAGCAGATATCCCAACGCGCCCGCCCGCAGGGCGTCGAACACGTATTCGTCGTCGTCGAAGGTGGTCAGGATGATGATGCGCGCATCCGGGTGCGCGGCCAGCAGGTGGCGGGTGGCCTGCACGCCGTCCATCACGGGCATGCGGATGTCCATCAGCACCACATCGGGCGCGTGGGCGGCGTAGGCTTCCATCGCCTGCACGCCGTTCTCCGCTTCGGCGACTACCTGCAGGTCAGCTTCCAGTTCCAGCAACGTGCGCAATCCGTCGCGCATCAGGCGCTGGTCGTCCACCAGGAGCAGGGTGATGGTTGTCGGGTGTCCTGATTTCACGTATCACCTCGTTGCCTCATCCCTCGTCTCTCGTTGTTCCATTGCCACATCAACTTATCCCTTCGCATACTCGTTCTCGGATTCATTGATTGCGTTGGTCGCATTGGTTGTGTTGGTTGCATTGGTTGGGGGCAGCGGTAACGTGATGGTGAGTTGCGCTCCGCCGTCGGGGTGGGGGCCGAAGGCGACCTGGCCGCCGAGCTGAGCGGCGCGTTCCTGCAGGCCGCGCAGGCCGAAGCCGCTTCTGCCCCGCTGAGGGCCGCGCCCGTCGTCAACGATTTGCAGGGTCAACGCGTCAGGCAGCACGTTCAGGCGCACCCGGGCGCGTCGCGCCTGCGCGTGCTTGTGGACGTTGGTCAACCCTTCCTGGATGGCGCGGAACAACGTCAGGCGTTGCGGCGGCGTGAGCGGCGGCAGCGCACGCGGCCATTCCAGCGTGACTTGCAAGCCGGTCGCCTGCTCGAAGTCGGTTACCAGGCGCGGGATGGCGCGTTCCAGCGGCAGGTCGCTCTCCAGCGGCTGGCGCAGCGCGGCCACGGTGTGCCGCAGTTCATTCAGCGCAGCGCGCACCTGTTCGCGCACTGTGGCAATCATGCCAGCGGTGCGTTCGGGCGCTTCGGGGAGCAGGCGTTGCGCGGCTTCCAGTTGCACTGCGGCCACGGTCAGCCGGTGGCCGATGGTGTCGTGCATTTCGCGCGCCAGGCGGTTGCGCTCCTCAGCTACCGCCAGCTTCTCGACCTGGGCGGCGTATGCCTGCAGCGCGTGGTGGGCTTCCTGAAGTTCGCGGAGCAGTCGTTCGCTCTCTGCACGGGCTTCGTTCGCCTGGCGGGTGAGGTGCGCAAAGGCGACGAAGAACGCGAACCCGCTCAGGTAGATGGCTGCGTTGAGCAGCCCACTCACCCAGCCGTAGGTGATCACCAGCGAAGCCACGGTGCTCAGGGCGAACAGGGCGATCCAGCGGTAGGCAGCGACCTGCGGCAGCGCCACCACTGCGTACACGGAGAGCACGTAGAACCAGATCAGAAAGAAGTTCATCGCCGGCGCGCGGACCAGCAGCGCGAGCACCAGAGCGCTTTGCAGTGCCAGCAGACCGTGCATGTGTCGGACGGACGCGGTGATGAACGACTGCTGACTGATCAGGCTGAGCGCCAGGTATGCGCCGATCAGGGTGATCACGTCCCAGCGGGGATGCCCCTCTTGCAGGGCGAGCGCCCACCCCGCGGCTCCAATGGCGAAGGTTGCCAGGTAGTAAGCCAGATGTGCAGGAAAAGACTTGAGCACATGCATGGAGGTATTGTACAGGATTTCAGTCGAAACGGAACTTCCACACAGCGAGAAGATAGAACACAGCGGCGAACCCCAGCAGCACGCTCACCTCCTGAGTCACGGCGCGCAGTCCCAGTCCGCGTACGATCACGTCCTGGTATCCCTGTAACGCCCAGTAGTGCGGTGAGATTTTCGCCAGTCGCTGCATGAAGTCGGGCATGGCGAAGGTGGGCACCATCATCCCGCCGATGGCTGCCAGTGTGAGCGCCAGCAGCGTGGCGATGCCGCTGATCTGGCTCTCGGTTTTGCCCAGCGCGGCCACCAGCAGCCCCAGCCCCGTGGCGGCGGCGGCGGTTGCCAGTGTGACCACGACCAGTGCAGCGGGGCTGTGGCCCAGGTTCATGCCGAATACCAGCCGCCCGATGGCGAACATCAGCGTCACCTGCACCAGGTTGACCAGGTAGTAGGGCAGCAGCTTGCCCAGCAACAGCACGGCGCGGGGCAGCGGCGCGACCATCAACCGGCGGAAAGTGCCTGCTTCTTTCTCGCTCAGGATGCTGTTGGCGAGCACGCCGACGATGAAGAACACGCCGAAGATGGCATACCCTGGCACGTTTTGCTCCACCGAGGTGGGGAAGCGCTCCAGGTGGAAGGACGGAGGCGTGGCGTCCTGAATCTGGATTTCGGCGCGCCCGCCGACCTCGCCCAGGTCGTAGGTGCGCACCAGCTCGGCGGTCAGTGCCTGGCCGACCTCGGCGACGAGCGGGCGCTGTTCGGGGGGCAGTGCGGCGGCCACGCCCTCCAGCGCGGTGCGGATGCGGTACGGCGCCTGCGCATAGGCTGCCGTGCGGTTTAGCGTGGCAGCCACCGCCGCCTTCACGGACGCTGTGACCTGTGCCTGGGCGGTTGGGTCGATGACGAAGGTCACCGCTGGCGGTGCAGTGTCCGCGCCCTGGACGGCGTCCACCACGCGGTGAGAGAAATCGGATGGAATCACCAGTGCCAGGGGATATTCCCCGTCGGCAACCAGCGCTTCCGCGCGCTCGCGGGTGAGCGGCGCGCCGTCTGCCGTGGTGACCAGCGTCAGCCCGTCGAACTGACCAAGCGCAGCGAGCGCCTGCTCGCCCAGGTTGGTTTGACCACCGTCCAGGTAGGTTGCTCCCTGGTCCAGGTTGACTGCCAGCAGCGCCACGGGGCGGTCGGCGCTCCCTACCTCGAACGCGCTCTGCAGGGCCACGCTCATCACCAGGATGAACATGATGGGCATGGCAAACAGCGTGATCATCCCCGCGCGGTCGCGGAACAGGATGTTCAGGTCTTTGATGGTGAGTGCGATGATTTGGTGAATTGGTTTCATTGGTTCCTCTGCTTGTTCTGGTTGTATTGATCCGCCAACCGCAATTCGCAGTCACTCTCGCAATGCCTTTCCTGTCAGTTGCAGGAAGACGGTTTCCAGGTTGGGTTCCAGGATTTGGAGCGAGGTGATGCGGGTTTGCAGGAAGGTGGCGGCTTCCAGGATGGCGGTCAGGGTGTGTTGGGGCTGGTCGGCTTCAATCAACAGCAATCCGTCACGCCGGGAGACGGCACGCACGCCGCTCAGGTGGGCGACCTGTTCGGCCAGCGCGTCCCGATGCTCGTTCGGCACGCCCAGGCGAATCACACCGCCGCCGAGGCGCTGAATCAGCCGCTGGGGCGTGTCCAGGGCGATGATGCGCCCTTCGTCCATGATGGCGACGCGGTGGCACAGCCGTTCGGCCTCTTCCATGTAGTGCGTGGTGTACAGGATGGTCAGCCCCTCGCGGTTCAGTGCTTTCACGGCCTCGAAGATGGCGTTGCGGCTCTGGGGGTCAACGCCCACGGTGGGTTCGTCCAGGAACAGGATTTCGGGGCGGTGCAGCAGCCCGGCGGCGATGTTGATGCGCCGCTTCATCCCGCCGGAGTAGGTCTGAATGGGGTCACGGGCGCGGTCGCGCAGGCTGACCATGTCCAGCACCGCTTCCACACGCTGGCGCAGCGCCTTGCCGCGCAGCCCGTAGATGCGCCCAAAGAAGGTTAGATTATCCCAGGCGGAGAGCGTGGGGTAGAGCGCCAGTTCCTGTGGAACCAGGCCGATGGCGGCTTTGAGCGCGTGGCTGTCGGGCGTGAAGCGTTTTCCGTTCAGGCGCACCTCGCCGCGGTCGGGCGTCATCAGGCCGGCGAGCAGGTTGATCAGCGTGGTTTTTCCTGCGCCGTTGGGACCGAGCAGGCCGAAAATCTCGCCGCGCGCGAGGTGCAGGTTCACGCCGCGCACGGCAGGCACCTTGCCAAAGGATTTATGCAGGTCGTGTGTGGTCAGATGGTTGGATGAGGTCATAGCGTTTCCTTTTTCCTCTGGCCTTCCCCTCTTTGGGGGAGGGTTGTGAGGGGCAGGCTGGGGTAAGATGCGATGGTATTATCTGCACCTGAAGTCACATGCGGTAGTGCCAATCGTCATGAAAAGAGTCATAAACCGGTATAATTGGCGCATGAGACGAACAGGGATGGCAGGATGGATGAGATGACGCACGCCGTGTACGCGCGCCTGGCGGAGTGGATCGCGCAGGGGGAGCCGGTGGCGCTGTGCACCATTGTGCGCAGCCGGGGCTCCACGCCGCGCCACGTAGGCAGCAAGATGCTCGTGCTGTCCGATGGCCGGATTGAAGGGTCGGTGGGCGGCGGTCAACTGGAGAGCCGCGTGATTGCCGAGGCGCTGGACGCGCTGCGCGATGGCCGACCACGCACCCTGCGCTACAACATGGTCGATCCGGCGCGCGGCGACCCAGGTGTGTGCGGTGGAGAGCTGGAGGTGTTCGTGGAGCCGATTTTGCCGCCGCCGGTGATGGTGGTGATTGGCGCAGGACACGTGGGCAAGGCCGTGGCGCATCTGGCGAAGTTCCTCGGCTACCGCGTGGTGGTCAGCGACGACCGCCCGGAGTTCTGCACGCCCGACCATATCCCCGATGCGGATGAGTACGTGGTGTGTCCGCTGGCTGAGTTGCCGCAGCGGATTACCATCACCCCGTGGACGTACCTGGTGCTCACCACGCGCGGCGTGCCGATCGACGTGCCCGGCCTGCCGCCCTTGCTGGATACCGGGGCGGCGTACATCGGCGTGATTGGGTCGCGTCGCCGCTGGGCGACCACCCGCAAGCAATTGCTGGCCGCCGGCGTGCCGGAGGAGAAACTGGCGCGTGTGGTCTCGCCCATCGGGCTGGACATCGGCGCAGAGACGCCCGAAGAGATTGCCGTTTCGGTGATGGCGCAGATCGTTCAGATGCGTCGTCAGCGTGCCGAGTAAGGCGGTGTGCGGACCGAAGGGGGAACTTTGCTATAATGGGAAACGGAGATCATACCGTGCACGAACGGCAGAAACGTCTGGCCGCGCTGTCGGTTTGAGGTATGGCGCATTTACAGCTTGGCCTGGAAAAATCATCCGTATGGCACACTTTCCGTCGATGAGCTTCGGGTCTTTTCAGCTAACATCGTGCGATGTGAGCGGCTGAATGGCCGGTTTGGATGACTTCGGAGAGGACTATGTGGCAGACTTACATCAATGCAACTTCGGTGGATGAAGTGCTTCGGGCGCTGGCAGAATATGGGCCACGCGCCCGTATTGTAGCCGGGGCAACGGACCTGATCCTGGAGATCGAGCGCGGCGTGCGCAAAGGGATCGAGGTGTTGATAGATGTCACCCGCATCCCTGGCCTGGATCGCATCTCAATGGACGAGGATGACTGGATCCACCTGGGACCGTTGGTGACGCACAACCGTTGCGCCGCCTCGCCGTTGATTCGCGAGCGGGCGTACCCGCTGGCGCGTGCGGCCTGGGAGGTCGGCTCGCCGCAGATTCGCAACCGGGGCACGGTGGCGGGCAATCTGATCACCGCTTCGCCTGCCAACGACACGATCACCCCGTTGATGGCGCTCGGCGCGCGAGTCACGCTGCGCTCCCTGCGCGGCGAGCGGGTTGTTCCGTTACACGCGTTCTACACCGGTGTGCGCCAGACGGTGATGGAACCCGACGAGATGCTGGTGGACATCGCCTTCCCGGCCCTGCGCCCCGACCAGCGCGGCACGTTCATCAAACTGGGGTTGCGCCGCGCGCAGGCGATTTCCGTGGTCAACGTGGCTGTGGTGCTCACGCTGGACGGCGAGCGCATCTACGAGGCGGCGGTCACACTGGGCGCGGTCGCGCCGACGATTATTCACGCGACCAGTGCGGAGCGGTATCTGGCGGGCAAATCGCTGGACGAGGAGGTCTTTGCGGAGGCGGCGCGGCTGGCGATGGCGGATTCCCGCCCGATTGACGATATCCGGGGTTCGGCGGCTTACCGTCGGGAGATGGTGCGCGTGCTCACGCTGCGCGCCCTGCGTGCGCTGGCTGCCGGCACGGAACGCGCTGACTTCCCGCAGCGCCCGGTCACGCTGGGGCGCGATGCCCCGTTGCCCCCGGCGCCGCCCAGCGCGCCGAACGCGCCGATTGTGACACGTATCAACGGGCGGGAGTACGTATTCGAGGAAGGGCATCACCTCACGCTGTTGCACTTGCTGCGCGAACACGCCGGATTGATTGGCTCCAAGGAGGGGTGCGCTGAAGGAGAGTGCGGCGCCTGTACGGTGATTCTGGATGGCGCGGCGGTGATGAGTTGTCTGGTGCCCGCCCCGCGCGCACACGGCGCGGAGATCATTACCGTGGAAGGGCTGGCGCAGGGCGAGGAACTGCATCCGGTGCAGCGCGCTTTTGTGGAGGAAGGGGCGGTGCAGTGCGGGTACTGCACGCCGGGGTTCCTGGTCTCGGCGGCCAAACTGTTGGAGGAAGTGCCGCAGCTGGATACGGACAGCATCCGCCAGGCAATCACCGGTAACCTGTGTCGCTGCACCGGCTATTACAAGATCGTGCGCGCGCTCGAACGCGCGGCGCAGGAGACCGCCCGTGGGTAAGTACGGCAAGGTGTACCGCAAAGGCGTGCGTGAGGACTGGCCCTGGACGATCCACCCGATCTGGCGGGGGATTGGGTTTATCCTGGGGGTGTTGATCCCTTTCCTGGGCTATCAGGCGGGGAAATTGCTCGTGCAGGCGAATCGTGAGCGCCACTGGCTGGCGATCCCGCCCAACTTGATCGGCCCGGCGGAGAATCCAGACCTGTATCTGAACATCATCGCGGCAATTGTGTGCTCGCTGGCGATGTATGCGGTGCTGGCCTGGTTTTACCTGATCCTCTATGACTTGCTGGGCTACCCCTCGCGGAGGCGCACACCGCTTGACGTTCCCCCGCCGCGTCGGGCGCGCTCTCTGGATTTGGGTGGTGTTCTCCCGACCCTGGTCACGCTGCTGGGCTTCTTTGGGGGGATGTACGCTGTGTACCAGAACAAGACGGCACACTGGGTGACCGTACCGCGCGAGTGGCTTATCCCTGGCCCCTTCCCGGAACTGGTGGTTTATTTCGGTGGCGGGTTGTTGGGGTTGCTGGTGGTGTTGTTGCTGGTGGCCGTTGCGATGACGCTGTATGACCTGACGCTTGGCCCGCAGCAGCGCCGCAAACGCACCGAAGAAACACGATTGCTACGCGAGCGCCGATTCCGAAGGAAGTGAGCATGGAACGTACCGTCCCCCGCACCGGCTCAGAAGAGGTCGAACTCTATCTGCGGACGTATTACTCGCTGTTGCGCACGTCGGACGAAATTCGGGTGCGCACGTTGGAAGAGACCCACGCTGCGATGAACTCGCTGCTGCACCCGGACGCGCGCGCTGCAGCGCCGGATATGTCGGCGTTTGTGTATAGCGTGCTTCGCCTGCCGGATTGCATCGGTAAAGTGCGGCTGGTGCTGCTGGGACAGGGGCCGGAGGTGTTCGCCCGTTACGATCTGGACGTGGAAGCCTGGGAACCGGCGTCCGCGCCCGCCCGTCGGCGGCGATGTTTCTATAACGGCGAGGATACGCTGGCCTGTTACATCGCCAGCCGATCGGACATTGACGACCTGATTCCGATGCTGACGGCCTTCCAGATCGAATGGAACAAGCTGAGCCGCTTGCTGAACGAATTGCCCGCTGACGTATTGGATGGACAGGGCGCCCCTGATGGCGACTTGGCGCGGGCGCTGCAAATGGGCCCAGAGGATTTAGAGCGGCTGCACTTGCTCTGGGGCGATCGCTTCTGGATGCGCCTGGCGCACATCCGCGATCACCGGATGAACCTGCGGGTGCGGTTGCTCACCGGCTCATTGAGCGAGTATCGCCGTGCGACCAACCGCTGGTGGCAACGTATTGAAGACGCCTGCCCGACGTTGCTGGAGCATCCGGTGTATTTTGTCTCCAGCAATCCGCACAGTCTGGTCAATCTGCTTTCCGGAGTGGCGCTGCGGTATCACGATCGTTTGCTGGATTACCTGCATCGCTCTGGCGACGAGATGTTGCAGCGCGAATGGTACGATATTCAGATGCGTCAGGTGCCCTCGAACCGCGAAAACTTCTTCTATTACTTGCTAAAGAAGTGCCTCAGCACGCCCGAAGGGGCGGATTTGCTGGAACACCGCGTGGAGCACGAGGCGGAGGTGGGGATTCAACGTATTCCCTCGGAACACAGTTTTGATGTGGAAGCTCAGGTGATTGAGATGGCGCGGCTGCGTCCGGATTGGATGGACCCACGCCTGCACGCGAACGGCCTGAATCGCCTGGCGGACAGTGACGCTTACATCCTGAACATCGACTACCCGCTGGGGATGGGTGCGTATCACATTTTGTCGGTAGTGGCGGAACGGGTAGCTGAAGTGCGCGGCGTGTATGTGATGGGCAAGGCGGCCACCCTGAACGGCGTGATCGGCGATGTGATGATCCCCAGCGTGGTGCACGACGAGCACTCGCGGAACACGTATCTATTTCCCAATTGTTTCCGCGCGGCGGATGTCAGCCCGTATCTGGTGTACGGCACGGTGCTGGATAACCAGAAGGCGGTCACCGTACGCGGCACGTTTTTGCAAACCGCCCGCTACATGGACGTGTTCTACCGCGAGGGATACACGGACATCGAGATGGAAGCCGGCCCATACCTCTCGGCGGTTTATGAGATGGCACGCCCCAAGCGGCATCCGGTGAACGAGATCGTCAACCTGTACGGCGTGCCCTTCGACCTGGGCTTCCTGCACTACGCCTCGGATACCCCGTTAAGCAAAGGCAAGAACCTGGGGGCGGGGAGCCTGTCATATTTTGGTGTGGACCCTACCTACGCAACCAGCATTGCCATACTGCGCCGCATCTTTCAGCGAGAACTGGCGTTCATCGGCGAACCTGCGGCGACGGTGTGACGGTTTTGTAGAGCATTACTTTAAGGAACACGGAGGACGTATGGCCTACGTAGGACAATCGGTCCAGCGCCTGGACGCGGTGGGCAAGGTGCTCGGTCAGACGCGCTTTCCGGGCGATGTGAACCGCCCGAATCAGGCGTACATGAAGATTCTGTTCGCGCGGCGCCCGCACGCGATCATTCGCCGCATCGACACCTCGCGCGCGGAGGCGCTGGATGGTGTGATTGCGGTCTTCACCGCGAAGGACGTGCCGGTCAACGAGTACGGCCTGATTATGCCCGACCAGCCGGTGTTGTGCGGGCCAGGGTCGTCCAAGCCCTACGCTGACCGCGTGCGCTTCGTGGGCGACCAGGTGGCGCTGGTGGTGGCGGAGACTGAGGAAATTGCCGCGCGCGCGTTGGACCTGATCGAGGTGGAGTACGAGGACCTGCCCGTGGTGGACGACCCGCTGGAAGCCTTGCGGCCCGACGCGCCGCTGCTGCATCCGGATAAGGGTTCCAACGCTTTCGTGCGCTACCGTATCCGCAAGGGCGATGTGGATGCAGCGTTCGCCAAGGCGGATGTGATCGTGGAGGGTGAGTACCGCACCCCGGCGCAGGAGCACGCCTTCCTGCAGCCGGAAGCCGGTCTGGCCTACATTGACGAAGAAGGCCGCGTGACGGTGGAGGTCGCCGGCCAGTGGACGCACGAAGACCAGGAGCAGATCGCGCACGCGCTGGGGCTGCCGAAGGAACAGGTGCGCGTGATTTATCCGGCCATCGGCGGGGCCTTTGGCGGACGCGAGGATATGTCCGTCCAGATCGTGCTTGCTCTGGCTGCCTGGCGACTGCACCAGCGCGGCATCGACCGTCCGGTGAAGATCGTCTGGAGTCGCGAGGAATCCATCATCGGCCACCACAAGCGGCATCCGTATGTGATCCGGGCGAAGTGGGGGGCCACGCGCGAGGGCAAGATTGTGGCGGCCAAAGTGGAAGTGATCGCCGATGGTGGGGCGTATGCCTACACGTCAACTAAAGTGTTGGGCAACGCCACGTTGATGTGCACGGGCCCCTACGAGATTCCGAACGTCTGGGTGGATTCGGTGGCCGTGTACACGAACAACATCCCTGGCGGGGCGTTCCGGGGCTTTGGCGGGCCACAAGGGCTGTTCGCCGCCGAAAGTCAGATGAACAAACTGGCCGATGCGCTGGGGCTGGATCCGGTGGAGATCCGTATGCGCAACGTGCTGCGTGAAGGGGCGCTGCTTTCTGTGGGTACGCCGTTGCCGCCGGGCGTGAGCATTCCGCAGGTGGTGGAGAAGTGCGCCGAGGCTGCCGGCTGGCAACACGCCGCGAACGGATGGCGCAAACCGTCCGTGCCGCAACCGGAAGAAGGGCATATCAAACGCGGCATTGGCTTTGCCTGTGGTTTCAAGAACGTCGGTTTTTCGTTCGGATTCCCGGAGCGGTCCTGGGCCAGGGTAGAACTGCATGGCGGCCGGATTTGGGTAGAGAGCACGCCAGGGAAAGGCAG
>CAYSXA010000010.1:0-38296 GCA_964435005.1 uncultured Anaerolineaceae bacterium
ACACGATGGCCTTTTTTTCAAGTCCGAATTTACACCACGTTATGAGACATTATCTGTTTTTGTGCAGTAGCTCAGCCACTTCGTTGAGCGGGCGGCCTTCCACGAGCCGCAGAATAATGACTTCCTGATGTGCGGGCTTCAACGTACTCAGCGCGCGCCGCAGGCATTCGGAGGCCGTGGATTGCTTCACCAGTCGATCGGGGGATTGTCCCCCGGACGGCATCCGGTCGTTCAGGGCGACGATGCGTATGCGTCCTTGCTGGCGATAGTGGTCGGTGAGTAGATTGCGCGCAATGGTATACAGCCAGGCCAGCAATGGCCGACCACGCGACCGGAATCGGGGCAGGTGGGCTACCATCCGCACAAAAACTGCGCCGGTCAGGTCGGCGGCCAGGTCGTCATCGTTCAGCCTGAGCGCCAGATAGGTGTACACCGCGCGATAGTAGCGATCGTACAGGGCAGTCACAGCCTGCTCGTCGCCGTCCTGCGCGCGCTGGATCAGCGTCGCATCTTCCATAAGGTATTCTTCTAACGTAAAACCGTCACCAGGGATACGGTTTAGAGCCTGGGAATTGTGAGAATGCCGCCCGTAATAGTGCCATTGTGGCAAAGCGGGCATTGCTGCTGGCTGAAAGTGCCTCACAGCCGAATTGGGCGGAAACGCGGGCTGGCTGCGATGTGGGAGGACGCTGATGTTTATCGGATTAGTCTACTTTGTAGTATAATTTCATCAACATGAACGGCGTCCGAGTTCTGCCTCGCTTTTCCCCATGAAGCGCTTCCTAATTCATTCTTCCAGGTTGATCCCCGGCCTGGCGTTCCTGGTCGTTTTGGTGCAGCAGACGCTGGAGCACACGGTGCTCCTGCATCTGGCGCCCTGGGAACATTTCGTGACTCAGCTGGTGTTTTACGGCATTATGGGGCCGGCGCTGGCATGGTGGGCGCTGAAGCGGATTCAAGAAGCTATGGGGGAGACTGAGCAGGCGCTGGCTACGCTGCAGCAAACCAATCTGGAACTCCAGGAGACCAGCCAGCGGTTGGAATTCCTGATGCGAGTCAATCATCGCCTGGCCAATCAGGTGGATGAAGAAGGCCTGATCCAGGCAGTGCTGGCCTTGCCACAGGAGATCGTCCCGACGTTAGGCGTTTCGCTGATCCGCATGGACGAGCGGGAGCAGCCGTTACCGGCCATCCACCAGGGAGACCTTCCACCGGACTTGTTCGAAGCCTGGGCTCAGCATGTCTCTTCGGTGGATACCCCCGGCCATTGTGCGCATTGTCAGTTGAAGTGGGCGACTGACGCCGAATCTTGCCCTTTGCTCGTCCCCCAATTTGATCATTTGGTGAAAAAGGTGTACTGTCTGGCGCTGGAGCGAGCCGGGCGCACTTTCGGCATCCTGAACATTTTCCTGGCGGATGCCAGCCGTCCTACAGCGAGAGAGGCTGCGCTGTTGGAAGCGCTGGCCAGTGAGATCTCTCTGGCCTTCGAGATGATGCACCTGCGCTCCCGGGAGCTGGACATGCTGTATCGGCTGGAGCAGGTGCGTCCGGAGCAATCCTTGCAGGAAAACCTTGAGCAGGTGCTGAAGCACACGGTCAAGGCCTTGAACACGCAGGGCGGGGTGTTGTTCCTGCACGATGAAGAGCGTGGGACGTTGACCTGCAAAGTGCTGGAGGGGTCGATTTCTGAAGACCAGTTAAGTATCGTGCAGGCCATGGTGCAGGGGGGGTGCGCCAGTCAGGTGCCGGTGAACGTGCATAGCCTGGAGCCGAGTGGGGCTGGCCAGACCGAGGTTCGCGCTGTCCTGGCCGTCCCTCTTTTGCTGAAGGAGCGGGTGCTTGGGGGAATGGCGTTGTGGGATTCCAAGACGCGGAAGTTCACCAGTCGTCAGGTGCAGCTCGTGGCCACTGTGGCCGGCCTGATGGCGTTGTTGATCGAGAACCACGAACTGTACCTGGAGGCCGCGTTCCACGCTGCGATGGCCGAACGCGGTCGGCTGGCGCGTGAAATTCACGATGGCCTGGCACAGACGCTGGGCTACCTTAACCTTCGGGTAGCCCAGATTCTCACCTGGCTGGAAAAAGGCGAGGTGGAGCGGGCGAAAAGCGCGCTGGCAGACGCCCGGGATCTGCTCTTCAGCGCTTACGTGGATGCGCGTGAGGCGATCGATAGCCTGCGCTTGCAACCGGAAGCGTACAGCCTGCAAGACTGGTTCCAGCAGGTGTTGGATGAATTCACCCACCTCTGCCCGGTACGCGTTGACTCTTCCCCGGTGCCGGATGTCGAATTGCCACCTGAGGTTCACGTACAGCTCCAGCGCATTGTTCAGGAAGCCCTCAGCAATATCCGCAAACACGCCGACGCCACGCGGGTGAAAATCCGATGGACGGAGACCACTGACCACCTGGAGTTGCACATCTCGGACAACGGTCGGGGGTTCGACCTGGACGACGTCCCACCGATTGCCCGGCATGGCTTGCGCATTATGAAAGAGCGTGCCGAGTTGCTCGGTGGCCAGTTGGATATTCAGAGCCAGCCAGGCATGGGAACCCACCTTGTGTTGCGCATCCCACTGCGTGGGATGTTGCCCGATGCGATAAGGAAGACTGCTTATGCGCGTGCTGATCGCGGATGACCACGCCATCTTTCGCCGTGGCCTTGTAGAGTTGTTGAGCGAGGTCCCCGGGCTAACCGTCGTGGGGGAGGCCAGCAACGGCATCGAGGCCGAACGGTTGTGCAGCAAGACCCGTCCAGACCTGGTCTTGATGGACATCCATATGCCGGGCAGGAGCGGGATCGAAGCGCTGAGCGCGATTAAAAAGCGTTTCGACATCCCGGTGATCATGCTCACGGTGTCTGATAAGGATGCCGACCTGTTCAAGGCGCTGAAGGCCGGCGCAGACGGCTATCTGCTGAAGAATGTGCAGCCCGAAGCGTTGGTGGCTGCGATCCAACAGATCCAGCAGGGGCAGGCGGCTCTGTCGCCGGAAGTCCTCAAGAAAGTGATGCGGGCGGCCAGCCATGCCGATCTGGATCATGGGGGTGTTCATCTAAGCGATCGGGAGCTTGAGGTGTTGCGTGCGCTGGCGCAAGGGGCGAGCACTTTTGAAATCGCTCAACAACTGGTGATTTCGCCGAACACGGTGAAGACCCATATCCGCAACCTGCTCAAAAAACTGGGGGCCAGCAGCCGGGCAGAAGCGGTAGCCAGAGCAACCTCTTTGGGCATCCTCTCCCCAGACTGATCCGCGTTTTCCTTATGAAACAGCGTCGTACGATGGCGGGTTAACCCGGCAGGTGAGCTCCCTGCTCATCTTGCCGTTGATCTCACTTGGCCTTGAAAAGGTAGGGTGAAAATCCCCTTCGAACCATTCTCCTGGAGGATGGTTTCGGCAGGGGATTTCCGTTATAGTAAAGCGCAGTCCCCCATGACGTATTCCTGCTAGTTTCATCACTTCTGGAGGAGGAAAATATGTCCTGGATCAAAGGCCTCGTATTTGGGGCAATCGGGTTCGTGGTTGGCGACGCTCTCATCGTCTGGCTGACTGGTCGCCCAGCGGGTTCCGACACGGCGGTGTTTGTCGGCTACCTGGTGGGGTATCTCGGCTGGTTGCTTGGCGTTGGCGTCTGGGATCATTGGGTTCGGGGCTGGTTTGGCCTGGAGAACAAACCCACGCCCACCCAGGAGAGCCATGGTTGGAAGCGCTACTTCCTGTTTTCGACGGATCATAAGGTCATCGGGGTGCAGTACCTGGTGACCTTTGTGATTCTGTTCCTGCTGGCAGGCGCTTTTGCCATGGTGTTCCGCTATGAACTCATGCGGCCTGGGCGCGACCTGCTCAACCCGCGTCAGTATAACACCGTGATGAGCACGCACGGCATTTTCATGATCGCTGTGGCGGTGACCGCGATCATCGGCGCGTTTGGCAACTACATCGTCCCGCTGCAAATTGGCGCGGAGGACATGGCCTTTCCGCGCATCAATGCGCTGAGTTATTGGAGCACGCCGCCGGTGGTCTTCCTGATCCTGGCGGCGAATTTGCTTCAGGGCCATGACTACGGCTTTGACTTCGGCTGGACGGCGTACCCACCCCTGAGCACGACGGAAGGCCTGGGGCGGCTGCTGATGGTGCTGGCCTTCTTTACCCTGGGGTTCTCATCCATCCTGGGTGCGCTGAACATCCTGGTCACGGTGATCCGCCTGCGCGCGCCCGGCATGACCTGGGATCGTTTGCCGATCACCACCTGGGGTATCTTCAGTACCTCGTTCCTCAGCCTGATTTTCACTCAGTTCATCGCCACCGCCACGTTGATGCTTGCCTTTGACCGTGCATTTGGTAGTGTCTTTTTCTCCGCTGGCGAGGGCGGCGGCGCGTTGTTGTATGAACACATCTTCTGGATTTACTCCCATCCCGCCGTGTATGTGATGATCATCCCTGGCCTGGCGATCATGCTGGAGATCTTGCCCCACTTTGCGCGTAAGCCGTTGTTCGGCTACAAGTGGGCGGTCGGCGGATTCTTTGGGATTGTGATCTTCAGCGCGGCGGTCTGGGCGCATCACATGTTCACCAGCGGCATGCCCGACTGGTTGACCGTGCCTTTCATGGCGTCCACGGAGCTGATCTCCATTCCCACCGGTCTGGTGTTTCTCACCGCCCTGGGGACGATCTGGGAAGGCAAACTGCGGCTGAAAACGCCTATGCTGTTCGCGCTGGCCGTGGTGTTCAACTTCCTGATCGGTGGGATCACCGGCATCTTCAACGCGGACGTGCCTACCGATCTCCAGTTGCACGACACCTATTGGGTTGTGGCGCACTTCCATTACACCATCGTAGGCGGAGAGATTTTCGCCCTGTTCGCCGGAATCTACTATTGGTTCCCCAAGATCACGGGCCGGATGTACAACGAGCGTTTGGGGAAACTGCACTTCTGGTGGATGTTCCTGGGATTCAACGCCACCTTCCTGCCCATGTTCTGGCTGGGGTACAACGGCATGAACCGCCGGATTGCCGATTACATCCCTTCGCTGGGCGGGGTCAACATGTGGGTGAGCCTTTCCGCCTTTGCCCTGGGCGCCAGTTTCCTGGTCTTTGTGTACAACATGGTGGTCTCCTGGGCGAAAGGCCCCGCAGCGGGTGACAACCCCTGGGAGGCGCGGACGCTGGAATGGCAGACCACTTCGCCGCCACCGGAGCACAACTTCCACGCGATTCCGCAGGTGGTCGGGCATCCGTACGATTACGGCGTGCCGGGTTCGGTTCATGCGAAAGCGCCGGAGCACGTGCCGGCAGCAGCAGATTAGGGAACTGGCCGGCGTGGGTGCGGGAGGCTCCCGGCGCTGGCATCGCTTTGAAGGAGGCTTTGGAAGATGGAGAACCACACCAACGAAAACCTGTTGAACCGCGGCGTGAAAGTCTTTGCTGCGCTGCTGGTGCTTTCGCTGCTGGAGTTTTGGGTGGCCACCAGCGCAGGCGGATCCATGATCCCCTTGCTGGCGTTGGTTGCTATCGTCAAGACGTTACTCATCCTGGAGTATTACATGCACTACCGGGAACTCTTTACGGAAGAATAAGGAGACTCTGATGTCCACCTTGAGCCATGATTTGAAATATCAGATCGCCACGCGCCGGCTGGGATTGTGGCTGTTTATCCTGTCCGAGAGCATGGTGTTCGTGGCGTTGCTGTTCACCCGCTTTTACATGACGGGAGCTTCGCGTCCGGAAGAACTCAACCAGCCGCTGGGGCTGGGAATCACGCTGATCCTGCTGGCCAGCAGCTTCACCGCTAACCGGGCGGAAGTGTGGACGGCTCTGGGTAAAACGCGGGAGGCGTCGCGCAATCTGGCGATCACGCTGCTGTTAGGGCTGGTCTTCCTGGGCATTGTGGTGCTCGTCGAATGGCCGGAGGCAGCGCATTTCGCGCCCATTTCCACCGGTTTCGGCACGATCTTCTTCATCCTGACCGGCATGCACGCTTTCCACGTGCTCACCGGCCTGACCATCTTGCTGATTGTGTTCATCCAGAGCAGGCAGGGGCGCTATTCCCCGCAGGATTACTGGGGGATGAAAGGCGGGGTGACCTACTGGCACTTCGTGGATGTGGTGTGGGTCTTTGTGTATGCCGCCCTGTATCTGGTAGGCCCGTAAGGAGGAGGACATGAAACGCGAAACCATTCAGGCGCTGTCGCTCTGGTTTGTGTTGACCTTTCTCGGCGAATGGTTCTTACCGAATTTGCCGATCACGACCAGTTCCCCTGCTTCCGAGGAGGGGATGCTGATCGACGGGGCTTACCGCACCTTGATGATCATGGGGATCCCGGTGTTTGCGTTTGTGGTCAGTGTGCTGGTGTATGCAGTGCTGCGCTTCCGCGTGCGCGAAGATGACGCCGGCGACGCTACGCCCGTGCGCGGGAGCGCTACCGTGTACCTGGCCTGGCTGGCCATCACCACGCTGCTGGCGATTGCCATTCTGATACACCCCGGCGTGACCGGGATCGCCGAGTTGCGAGCGAACCCCACCGCTGACCTCGTGGTTCAGGTCACGGCGGAGCAGTGGAACTGGGATTATACCTATCCACAGTACGGCGTGACGATTAAAGGCGCTCAACAACTCGTGTTGCCGGTGGATCGGCGTGTCCGTTTTGAGGTGACCTCGATGGATGTGGTGCATTCCTTCTGGGTGCCTGCTTTTCGGATGAAGATCGACGCCGTGCCCGGACAGACCACCGTGATGTACGTGACACCGGTGCGGGTGGGCACATTTGGCGAAGATCCTGCGTTCCGGGTGCAATGTGCTGAACTGTGCGGCACCGGGCACGCGCTCATGCGCACCGAAGTCCAGGTGGTTGAACCGTCCGAGTTCGAGGCCTGGATCGCCGCCCAGGGCGGCAATTGAAGGAGGATGGGATGAGCATCAAACGTTTTCCTCTGTTCCTGGTGTTGGCTCTCTTGCTAGCCGCTTGTAGCGCAAAGACGCCGTCGCAAATTTCCCCTTCCGAGGTCACCATTGAGGTGGATGACTTCAAATTCACGCCGGAGACGCTGGTCTTTCAGGTCGGCCAGACGGTGACCATTCATCTGGTGAACGTGGGTGAGAAGAACCATGAGTTCATGGTCGGTCGTCACGTGGCCTACACGCCAGAAGGCTTGCCCAATGGCTTCGAGACGGACTTCTTTGAAGGGCTGACCATGGAAATGTCGGCGGCCAACGGCGCGATGTTTATGGGTGCAGGAATCAGTATGGATATGGGTATGGACATGGGCGGCATGGACATGGGCGGCGATCAGGGGATGGCCATGGACAGCGGAAGCCAGGGCATGGGTGCTGATGAGCACGGCATGGACATGAGCGGCAACCAGGACATGGGTGCCGTTGGCGAGCATGGGACGGACATGGGAGGCAATCAGGGTATGGATATGAGTGGTGGCCAGGGCGGCATGAGTGCCAGCGGCGATGAACATGGTATGTCTGCTGGCGGCGACGAACATGGCATGGACGGCGGTGGCGATGACCACCACGGGTTCATGATCATGCTACCGCAAACCGCAGGTGTGCCTGAAGCCACCATTACCTTCACGGTCACAGAAGACATGGTCGGCGTGTGGGAAATCGGTTGTTTTCAAGACAACGGTGCCCATTACGACGACGGGATGCGGGGCACCATGGTGATCGTTTCCCCCTGAACGGCTTTGCGGTGAAAAGCAAACCGGCGCACGGTCGACCGTGCGCCGGTTTTTCCTATCAGCCTGGGTCAGGCCGCTGTGGTGTCGAAGCGTGTGTTACGCAGGAACTGCGCGTTGATCGCCACGATCACCGTGGAGAGCGACATCAGCAGCGCTCCGAAGGCTGGCGAGATGTTGACGCCCCACGGGGCCAGGACGCCCGCCGCCAGCGGCAGCGCGATGATGTTGTACCCCGCTGCCCACCACAGGTTCTGGACCATCTTGCGGTAACTGGCGCGGCTCAAAGCAATGATCTTGACTACATCGAGCGGGTTGCTCTGCACCAGAATAATGCCCGCCGACTCGATGGCGACATCCGTGCCGCCGCCGATGGCGATGCCCACATCCGCGCGGGTGAGGGCAGGGGCGTCGTTCACCCCGTCGCCGACCATGGCGACGCGCTTGCCCTGGGCCTGCAACTCGGCGATTTTCTGGTCTTTGTGTTCCGGCAACACCTCGGCGAAGACGTGGTCGATACCCAGTTCGGCGGCCACGGCCTGCGCCACCGCGCGGCTGTCGCCGGTCAGCATGGCGACTTCCACACCCATTTCGTGTAGCCGTTGAATAGCCTGTTTGCTTTCCGGGCGCACCACATCGGCCACGGCGAAGGCGGCCAGCACGCGCTCGCCATCGACCAGGTAAACCACCGACTGGGCTTTCGCGCCTGCCTGCTCGGTGAAGGCTGCCAGGGTCTCGGGCAGGGGCAGGTTCAGCATCTCCAGCAGGCGCGGCCCGCCGACATACAGCGTCCGACCGTCCACTACAGCGCGCACGCCGCGCCCTTTGATGGCCTCAAAGCTGTTCACTGGCGGCAGCGACAGCTTGCGTTCCTGGGCCGCCCGGCGGATGGCCTGGGCGATCAGGTGCTCCGAGTCGCCTTCGATAGCTGCGGCCTGCGCCAGCGCGGTGGCTTCGTCCACGCCTTCGGTTACCGCGATCCCCACCACGCCGAACTCGCCTTTGGTCAGCGTGCCGGTCTTGTCGAAGACCACCACGTCGATCTCGCGGGCAGCTTCCAGCGCCAGACGGTCGCGCACCAGGATGCCGTTGCGTGCGCCTAACGCCGTAGTGATGGCGACCACCAGTGGCACGGCCAGCCCCAGCGCATGCGGGCAGGCGATCACCAGCACAGTGACCACGCGCTTCAGTACTTCTACGTCGAAGCCCACGGCCACCGTCCAGAGGACGAGGGTGAGCGTTGCCACTGCCACCGCCACGTAGAACAGCCATCCAGCGGCTTTGTCGGCCAGCACCTGGGTCTGCGATTTGGATTGCTGGGCCTGCTCCACTAGGCGCATGATCCCCGCCAGTGCGGTCTGGTCGCCGGTCGCGGTCACGCGCACGCGCAGGCTACCATCGCCGTTGATCGTGCCGGCGATGACTTTATCCCCTGGCTTCTTCTTCACCGGGCGCGATTCGCCGGTGACCATCGCCTCGTTGACGCTGGACTCCCCGGTGATGATTTCTCCGTCGGCGGGTATGCTAGCGCCAGGGCGAACCAGTACCAGATCGCCAACAATCAGCTTGCTGCTGGGTACCGTTTCGGTCGAGCCATCGGGCAGGATTTTCTCCGCTGTATCCGGCATCAGTTTTGCCAGTTCGTTCAGTGCGCCGGAAGCCTGGCGGATGCTGCGCATCTCCATCCAGTGGCCGAGCAGCATCACGTCAATCAGCGTGACCAGTTCCCAGAAGAAACCTTCGCCCAGGTTCGCCAGTTGCGCCAGCACGCTGTAAACCAGCGCGACGGTGATCGCCAGGGAGATCAGCGTCATCATGCCCGGCTTACGGTTGCGCACTTCGGGCACGGCCATCTGCAGGAATGGCACGCCGCCGTAGGCAAAGATGATCAGCGAGACCAGGAAGGGTACCCACTCGCTGCCGGTGAACTGCGGCGGGGTGAAGCCCAGGAAACGCTGTACCAGCGGCGTGTAGACCAGCACGGGGATAGAGAGCAGCAAACTACCCCAAAAGCGTGTGCGGAACATCTGCTCGTGGCCGCTGTGATCGGTGTGCGCGCCATGATCTCCGTGCTCACCGTGGCCGCCATGCGATTCGTGCCCCGCCATGCCGCCGTGTTGTGCGTGTTCGCCGTGCGCGGCGTGGCTCATGGCCTCGTGGCCACCATGTGACGATGTATCTTGCATCGAATGCGCGTCGTGTGTGACCGCTTCTTCCTCATGGTGTTGGTGTTTGTCTTTCATTGTTAGCCCTCCAAACTTTGGGTCGTAAACCGTCATCCTCATTGTACACCCCCCTGGCAACTTCTTGACAGCCGCTTTTTTGCGGGAAAACTATAAGCCAAATGGCCTATGGTAAAGAGAAAGGCCGCCGTTGGGAAACCCCAACGGCGGCCCGAGTTTCGGCTGCGCTACTTATTCTGCCAGGTCGCGCTTGATGCGTTCGTACTCCTCACGGCTGATCTCGCCGCGTGCGTAGCGCTGATCGAGGACCTCCCGCGCGGTGGGCGTGCGAGTCGTGCTATTCGTCTGCGTCCCGCCGCCAGCAAACAGCGCGCGCCCTACCCAGACCGCCGCGGCGATCAGCCCGCCCCAGAACAAGAGCATGAAGAACAGCCCGAACACGCCAAATCCCATACCGAGACCCATCATAGTTACACCTCCGTTTACCGTTCGTTCAAATCATTCAGCATTTGTTGATACTCTTCACGGCTGATTTCGCCGCGTGCGTAGCGGATTTGCAGCACCTCTTTTGGCGATGGCAGCGCTTCTGATGATGCGGTGAAGGGCGAGCCCTGTCCCGTGGCCTTGCGCACCACCCACACGATCAGCCAGATAAAGCCGCCGAATACGAGCAGCGTGAGTACCAGGTTGATGATCAGGCCGATCCAGCCAAGCGAGCTATATCCGCCAAAGCCACCCAGTCCACAGCATCCACCAAAACCCATCATGTTTCACCTCCGGTTTGTTTGGTTCATTAGTTCAATGGTTTGTTGGTTCATTGGTTGTCCGTTGAACCGTTTAGATCATACTGGGGGATGTTGAAGAGGGCTTGAAGGGAGTTTAAAGATTTGGTAAAGAACGGGATGGGGGATGAGGGATGAGGAATGCGGGGTGAGGGGAAGGGGTTCAGGCTGAAGGGAGGGTGAAGGCGAAGGTGCTTCCCTGATCGCGTCCGGCGCTCTCCGCCCAGATGCGCCCGCCGTGGGCTTCGATCAGGTGTCTGGCGATGGTCAGGCCGATGCCGCTACCGCCATGCGCACGGGAGCGCGATTTATCCACGCGGTAGAAACGATCGAAGATGTGGGGCAGGTGCTCCGGCGGGATGCCTTTGCCGGTGTCTTGCACCTGGAAGCGCACGCCCTTCGCCGTTCGCTCCACGGTCAGCGTGACGCGACCGCCGGACGGCGTGTATTGCAGCGCGTTGCCCAACAGGTTGGTCAGCACCTGGTGGATGCGGTCTTCGTCGGCGAGCACCGGCGGCAGGTCGTCGGCTATCTGAATCTCGAAGGTAATTCCCTTGTCCTCGAACTGCGGGCGGAACAGGTGCTCCGCGCGCGCGATCAGGTCTCTGGGCGGGATCAGGCGGCGTTGCAGTTCGTACGCCTGTGCCTCCACGCGGCTGAGTTCCTGCAGGTCGTCCACCAGGCGCTGTAACCGGCTGGCCTCGCGGTGGATTTGCTGGTAGGTCTCCTCGGTGGGCGGAAGCACGCCGTCCATCAACCCTTCCAGCATGCCTTTGATCACCGTGAGGGGGGTGCGCAGTTCGTGGGATACGTCGCCGATCAACTGGCGGCGCATGGCTTCCGTCTGCGCGAGCCTGGCCGCCATACGGTTGAAGCGCAGTGCCAGTTGCCCTAGTTCGTCCAGGTCGCCGCTGGCGGGATCCCCCGGTACCTGCACTCGTTCCTCGTAGTCCCCTTCGGCGATGCGTTCTGCGGCGCGGCTCATCGCCTGGATTGGGCGCACCACCTGGCGGCTGACGAACAGGCTGACCACGATGGCCGAGGCGCCCGCCGCCACCGAGGCCAGCGCCAGCGCCTCGGTGACCGCCGCGCGGAAATTGCGGTACAGGTCGGCGTTCAGGTCAACGTCGGCAGGCAAGCCCATCATCTCCGTCATCATCCCCCCACCCATCATCTGTTGCATCATGCTTCCCATCGCCGCCAGATGGCGCTCGAAGGCGCTGGGCACCACGAACTCGGCGGCGCTCGCCAGAATCACGATGCCGACCAGGATCACGGTGAGGTACGAGAGGAACAGTTTGGCCGCCAGATGCCGCCGCAACAGGCGCCTCATTCCTCCACCTCCGCTTCAAACCGATAGCCCACACCACGCACGGTGACAATCCACTCATGGGGGGCCAGTTTCTGGCGCAGGTGGCCGATGTGCACGTCCACCACGCGGACCTCGCCATAGTAATCGCCGCCCCAGACTTGCTCCAGCAACTGCTCGCGGCTGAGCACCATGCCGCGGTGCTCAGCCAGCACACGTAGCAGGTCGTATTCGCGCGGTGTGAGTGTCACCTCGCGGTCGTCCACCCACACTCGACGGGCAGCAGTATCGATTCGCAAGCCGCGGAAGGAGATCACTGTACCTGCCCTGGGTGTGGACCCCGGCGAGAGGCGGCGCAGCGCCGCTTTGACGCGCGCCACCAGTTCGCGCGGGCTGAACGGTTTGGTCACGTAGTCGTCTGCACCCAGCGAAAGCCCCACGATGCGGTCGGTTTCCTCGGTTTTGGCCGTCAGCAGGATCACGTAGGCGTCCGACTCGCGGCGCAGTGCGGTGAGCAGTTCCAGGCCGTCCATGCCGGGGAGCATGATGTCCAGGATCAGGATGTCGGGCTTGAAAGCGCGCGCCGCCTTCAGGCCGCCCGGCCCATCCGACGCAGTGTACACCTGATAGCCTTCCTTCTCCAGATAGGCTTTCACCAGGTGGGTGATGTTTGGCTCATCGTCCACGACCAGGATTTTCGCTGGCGACATGTGCTCCCTCCGATGCCCGTGAAGAGATGGAACCCTCCAGGGTAGTATAACATCGTCAGAGGTTGACGATGACGGGTAGCGGCACAGGACACTGTGCCGCTACCCGGTAGTGGTTCTGGTTGTTATCCCTGGTTTATTCTTCTTCGCCGCTCATTTCGATGAACTCGCCGTGCCAGGTGTGGGGGAAGACCTGGCGGCTGTAGCCGTTCACGCTGAGCATCCCGACCACCTCGCCGTCCTTCACGGTGTGGATGGTGTAGTAGCCGTAGAAGGGATCCGCTTCATCGGCTGCCTGCAGGCCAGGGTAGTACGTATCCAGGAACTGCTGGGCGATCTGGCGTGCCTCCTCGGGCGTGACCGACATCTCAGTGGGCACTTCAGGCGTGGGCGCGTAGCCCATCATCCCGCCGCGATAGCCGCCCATCATCCCCATCATGCCGTAACCGGTGCCCATCGGGCTGTACTTCAGGTTCCACATCATGTTTGGGCCGTGTTCGGGGTACACCGTGTGGGTGACCGGATCGACCAGAAGTTCCATCGCGCCGATGCCAGTGCTCTTCTCCACGATTTCCGCGTAGGCCTGGTTGTCGAAGACCATGATCTCGGCGATTTCCAGGTCAGGGTTGTTCCAGGCGTCCAGATAGGCTTTCACCGCCTGACGGGCTTCGTCCAGCGTGAGCGGTTCCACATCAGGGTTGTAGGCGTAGCCGCCCATCATGCCGGGGCCGTAGTTGCCGCCCATCATCCCGTAACCGCTCATCATGTCGTAGCCGTAGCCTTCGTCCATCATGTCATAGCCGTAGCCGCCGTTCTCCGTCATATCGTAGCCGTAGCCTGGCGTAGGCGGGGTGGCCTGGGGGATGGGTGCCGCCGTGGCGACCGCAGCGCGCACTGCCCAGACGCCAGTGGCAAAAGCGCCGGTCAACAACACAATTGCACCCACAACGAGCAGAACGATCTTAGTCGTGTTATTCATCTCGAACCTCCTGAAGGGTATGATTTGCACCATCGGTCATCAGTGTAGCCGGTCAGGTTGAAGTAACCGTAAACAGCGATTAAAGATTGTGTAAAGATGTGCAAACAAAAAACTCGCCCGCTACCAGAGGCAACGGGCGAGTCCTGCTGCGAGTGCGCAGCATTACCCATCCTGTACCGATTGTAGGAGCGAGGCGTGGGTGGACAGGTACTCCAACGCAAAGGTGTGCATGTGGTCGTAGGCCTGGAGTACATGCGGGCTGGAGATGCGGTAGTACACCTGTTGACCGTCCCGACGGGCGGTGACCACACCCACCGCGCGCATGATCGCCAGGTGACGGGATACCGTGCTTTGTGGCAGAGCGGTGATCTCCGTCAGTTCACCGACGGTGTGCTCCCCTTCGCGGAGTGCGCTCAGCAATTGCAGGCGACGCGGGTTTGCCAGTGTATGGCACACACGTGCGTGCAGTTCCAGTAGTGCCGATTCGTTCATCGGACTTCCTCACCAAGTGGTTACGGGTTCATCTCCAGAGGCAGGCCGGCGCGCTGCCAGGCGTTGAAGCCACCCGACAGGTTCCACACGTTGGTGTATCCCATGCGCACCAGCGTCTTGGCCGCCACGCTGCTCATCGATCCGCTGCGGCAATAGAGGACGATCTTCGCGTCCTTGTCCGCAGGCAACTGATCGACGTACTGCTCGATCTGGTCGAAGGGGATGGACAGGTCGGTGCCGGGGATGTTCCCGGCGAAGGGGATGTGCACGTTGATGAACACGAAGTCCTTGTTCTCCAGCATGGCTTGAAGTTCAGGCACGCTGATGTCCATATACACACCGCCGTCCACCGCGACCGGTTGACCGACCACTTCTTGCGCGGGCGTGGGGGTCGCCGCGCTGCTACAGGCGCTCAACAACAGAGCACCAGCCAACACAAACAGCACTGCGGTTCTTTTCATCGATACACCTTTCCTGACTTGTCTATCTCAACGACTGTGCCACGCGCTCCAGGCGCTGGCGGGCTTCTGTGGCTACAGTGCGGACTTCGGCGTTCTCCGCCAGTGGGCCCACGCCCAGCATGGCCTCTGGATTGACGATAGAAACCAGCGAGCCGTCGCCGGTGTCTTCCACCGTCACGTTGCAGGGCAACAACAATCCCACGGTGGGATCGGCTTGCAGGGCACGGTGCGCCAGCGGCGGATTGCAGGCTCCCAGGATGATGTAGGGCCGAAACTCGACGTCCAGTTTCTCCTTGAGCGTCGCCTGCACGTCAATGCGGGTCAAAATTCCGAACCCTTCAGCCTTTAGCGCCGCGATGACTTTCTCTATTGCCTGCTCATACGGTTCGGACAGCGTTACCTGAAAACTTAATGTCTGTGACATATCTGTACCTCCTACAGATTACACAACATCGCCATACCGGCGATAGATGACTTCACCAATTCCATAACCCGCGAGGGCCACCAGCAAGCCGCTGGCCCAGTGCACCGGATGCGGGCGTACTGCCAGTCCGATCTCCCCTCCCAGATAGCCCAGCAGGAACCCGCCCAGCGTGGACATCAACGTCACCAGCGCGATGCCGTCCTGGGACGCTTGTTTTCGTTTCTTCGACTTTGCCATGCCGGCCTCCTTTCCATCCCGATGGTGGTCATTGTGCCACATAAGCGCATATCGGGTAAGCGCCAAATGGCCTATTCCGGATATGCGCCGTTTTGCGAATAGGGGGAATGGGGAGAATTCCAGGTGACAAACAACAACGCGCCGTGCGAAGGCGGAAACGTTTTTTCCTGTCACGTAGAGACCGGTGTTCGGCGGTCGTGCAGGACGATTTGCAAATGCGTGCCCTGACCGGGTGCGGATTGTAGCGAGAGCCGGGCGCCGATCAGGTCGGCCCGCTCGTACAGCCCCAACAGGCCGAAATGTCCCTGCGGCGCGAACTCCGCCGGGCTGTCGGGCACCTGAAAGCCGCGCCCGTCGTCCCGCACCTCCAGGTGCACCGAGTCCGGCGTGAACGTGATCACCACCTGTGCATGCCGCGCCTGGGCGTGCCGGATCACGTTGTTCAGTGCTTCTTGTGCCATGCGATACAGTGCCAGTTCCACTTCGGGTTTCAGACGGCGCTCGGGTCCCTTGTGGATGAACTCGATCGTGAGCCCCGGGCGCTGCATCTCCGCCACCAGCATCTCCAGCGCGGGCACCAGCCCCAGGTCTTCCAGATAGATCGGGCGCAGGGCGCGCGTCAGGCGGCGCAGGTCCTGGATGGTGGCCTCGGTCAACGATTGCAGTTCTGCCAGCGGCCCGGCAGCGCGCGGATCGTCGGCCAGTTTCAGCCGTGCCAACTGGATACGTTGCTGCAAAGCGATCAACGCCTGCAGGGTATCGTCATGCAGTTCGCGCGCCAGCCGACGCCGTTCCTCTTCCTGACCGGCGGTAATTGCGCCGATGTAGCCGCGCAAACTCTCCTGCGCGCTGCGCACCTTTTGGGCCATGAGCATCAGCGTGCGCTGCAGGCGCTGAATTTCTTCGATGCCGCCCACCGGCACTTCGACGGCTTCGTAGTCCCCCCAGGCCAGCGCGGCAGCGCGAGATTCCAGTTCCTGGAGCGGCCCCACGATCTGTCGTGCGCCGAACCACAGCGCGACCAACGCAAGCAAGAGCAGCGGCACGAGCACGAGCGGCGCGAACTGGGTGGTGCGCAGCCATGGGCTGGAGACCACCTCCCACGGCTCTTCGATGACCAGCGCCCAACCAACAGGCGGCACCGGACTGAAGGCCACTACATGCTCTCCCTCTTCCGTGTTCACGTAGGTCACCCCGCTCTCTCCGCGTAACGCTTCGGCCAGGCCGGGATGATCTGGCGGTTGCGTGCTCTGGCTCCCGCTCTGGTATAGCACGCGCCCCGACGAGTCGAACAGGGATATCTGCACCTGGTCGGCGGGCGCAAACGCCCCGGCGAGCACGTGCTGGGCCATGGTGTCCGGCTGGAAGCCCCCCACGGCCAGCAATCCCTGCGGCGAGGTCGCCATGGTCAGGATGACCGCCCTGATACCGTCGGGCGAATCCAGCGGCGGTGAGAAGGTCTGTCCGCTGGAGAACACCTCCGGGTAAGCGGATTGCATCGCCCGCCACCACGCCGCATCGCCGAGCGCAGCGAGCAGTTCCCCGTCGGCGGTGAACACGGCCAGGCCAGCGTCGAAGTCGCCGGACAGGAAGGCCGAGGTGTCCAGCACATGCTGCGGTTTGGCGCTCTCCAGGCGCCAGGCGATTCCCTGGATGGCGGCGGCGCGATGCTTCAATTGTTCTTGCAGCGCCTGCGCGGCGGTGCGCGTGGCGCGCTGGTCGCGTTCTCCTACCAGCGAGCGCATGGCCTGTTGATGAAAATGCAAACCGCCCAGCGCCACAGCCAGCAGCAGGGCACTGAGCGGTAACACCACCGTGAGGAACATTTGCAGCGTCAGCCCGCGCCAACGCAGGCCGGGGAGCGGCAATGGGGTCTGCTTCATATCTCCGGTTCCAGCCATCCCAGAGAAACGGCGCGCATCACCGCTTCGGTGCGGCTACCAGCCTGCAGTTTGTTGTAGATGTGGGCCAGGTGCCCCTGCACGGTGCGGTCGCTGATGTGTAATTGCACTGCGATCGCTTTGTTGGTGTACCCTTTGGCCACCAACCGCAACACCTCCATCTCCCGTTTGGTCAATGGTTGGACTTCGGGGCGCCGGGCGTCGGCGGTGATGCGATCCATCAACTTTCGCGCGATGAGCGGGTCTAGCGCCGATTTCCCCTCATAAACGTCGTGCACCGCCCGGATGATCGCTTCTGGCTCGGCGGTCTTTAGGACATACCCGTTTGCCCCAGCCTGCAGTACAGCCATCACATAAGGGTCGTCGTCGTAGGCGGTCAGGATAAGCACCCCCACGTTGCGGTGATTGGCCCGCACCCACCGTGTGACCTCGATCCCGCTGGCTTTCGGCATCTGGATATCCAGCACCACCACGTCAGGGCGATGTTGCGCGATCTGCTCCTGAGCTTCCAGCCCATCCCCCGCTTCGGCGACAACCTGGATGACAGGATCCTGTTCCAGGAACTGACGGATCCCGGCACGGACGACCGCGTGATCGTCTGCCAGGACTACCCGAATGTGCTCGGTTTCCGCCATGCTTCTTTCCTCATCATATCCCGGTTGTTCTTTAGGGGCGACTGATTCGGTCACCCTTATAGTTCCAATCCCGCGCGGGCGAATTTGCGTTCCAGCAGGCGGACGTTGGCTGTGAAGGCCTCCTCCAGGTACGGGAATCCCCACCAGACCACGCCCAGACCGAACAACAGGCCGGTGATCAGGCGCATCCAGAAGTTGAACGAACCGACTGCGTCGCCCACGTAGAAGCCGGTGGGAAAGGCGTTTCCCGTCAGGGCGGCCAGCCAGGCGTTCGTGTAGCGGAATCCCTGTCCGATTCCGGCGAAGTCGCTGATCATGTGGGTGAACCCGTCCGCACCCATCGGGACGAGCAGCAGCACGAACCCCCACCAGGGCAGCGGTTTTACCCGCCGGCGCAGCGGCCACCACAGCCAGGCGAAGACCAGCACGCTGGTGTACATCCACACCATGCGATCCGACCAGGCCACCTTCCAGCCCATCGCCGGATTACCGATGAACTGTCGCAGCACGAGCGGGTCGTTCGTGGGTTGCCAGGCGGCCTGGATTTCCGGCAGTGTGTACATCACCTTCGGCCCGAAGAGGAAGAAGGAACGCTCCGGGAGCTGGTGACACAGGAACGAGTAGATCAGGTACACCGTGCGGGCTGGCCCTTCCCATCCCAGGCGCATGAAGACGGGTGCCAGGAACGGCAGGCCGACGTACAGGCCGTATCCCAGGGTGAACGCCAGCATCCAGTGTCGGCTCAGGCGGTAGATCCAGCGATCCACGGTGATCACCGCTGAGCGCGCGCGTGGGCTGAGAGTCGAGGCCATGTGTCTCTCCTAGGGTGCGTTTGGCTCTGGCGCGCGATTGCGGTTGGCCTTGACGAAGGCCAGCGCCTGATCGGTGTCGAAGGTCGGCATGCGCATGATCCGCCCCCAGGAAGTCATCACCACGGGTACTTCCAGCGTGGCACGCGGATAGGCGATCACCTTGAAGTTGTTGACCTTTTCCATCACACCCTGGATGGCTGCGGTTAGCTCATCGCAGGACTGGCCTTCCAGTTCATCACAGTTATACCAGAAGATCACGTAGCCATGCTCCAGGTTGTGCACCAGATACCCTTCGGGGTACGGCGGTCCGCTCTCCAGTGCCTCTGGCGGGTAGAAGCCCGCGTTCATCTCCGAGGCGTAGTGCGGGCCGGAAGTGGGCGGGTCAGTGTTGTAAGAGCTGGGCTGTTGATCCGGCGGTACGTGGACCGCCGCCTGCACGGGCACGGCGTCGCCGAGCGGGGAGCGCCCTCCGTTGGTCAGCAGCATCCCGATCCCACCCACGACCAGCAGGATCGCCGCCCCCCAGCCCAGGCGCTTGATCCATTGTTTGCGTTTTCTCTGGGCGCGTAGTTGTTCGCGTTTGCTCTTTTTCTTCCGGTTCATACATCCTCCGTTGTGGAATGAGTTGGCGTGTACCACTTGTTCAAGAAAATCCCGGCGGCGAGGATCACCCCCAGCCCGATCACCTGGGCTGCGCGGAAGCCGCCGGGCCAGATCACGCTATCGCCGCGAAAGCCTTCCACGAACACGCGCGCGGCGGCGGAGAGCAGCACCACCCACCAGAACGCTGTGCCGTCTCCGTTCAATGGGCGGCGCCATACCGCTGCCAGCACGCCCAGCGCGAGCAAGGTTTCATAGATCTGGGTTGGGTGGCGGTAGGCATCCCACAGGTAAATCGCCCAGGGTAGATCGGTCGGTGTGCCGAAGGCGTCCCCGCTCAGGATGTGGGCCACCCCAACGGCGACCAGAAAGGCCGCCAGGCCACGTGCCAGGCCGTCCAGCGCCGGTCGGAGCGGCAGCCCTTTGTGCTGTCCATAGATCACTGCCACCAGCAGGCCGATCACCGCTCCTTCAGTCGGGGCGAGGGTTTGTGGGTTGAGTGAAAACAGCCCCAGGGGGTTCTCCAGGTAGGTACTCAGGTAGCGGGCGGCGTAGGCCAGCCGGGCGCCGACCAGCCCGCCGATCAGGCCGTAGAACACGACGTTCGCCAGCGCGGTCTCATCCAGCTTCAGTCGGTTGGCGTCTTTTTCCGCCAGGACGATCACCGTCCACAGGCCAGCCAGCAGCGCCAGGCCGGGGAGCTGAAGCAGGAATGGGCCTAACCGTAAAAAGGGCAACATCAGGGCCCCTCCTTCAGCAGGTCTTCTACTTTGGAGCGGATCAGCGTCTCGCTCATCGGGCCACCCACGACCACGGACTGGATCACTCCCCGCCGGTCCACGAAGAACGAGGTCGGCAGACCGCGTAACTGGTAGCGGTTGCTCACTGCGCCATCCCGGTCGAGCAGCACGGGGAACGTCAGGCCGTACTGTGCCACGAAGGCGGCAGCGTCGGCCTCACGGTCCTGGAAGGTGGTGTTCACCGCGAGCACCACGAACCCCTGGTCACGGAAGTCCTGGTACACTTTTTCGATGGCGGGCATTTCCGCGCGGCAGGGCGGGCACCAGGTGGCCCACAGATTGATCAACACCACCTGTCCACGCAGGTCGGCGAGCGTGATCGAGCCACCACCGAGCTGATCCAGGGTGAAATCGGGGGCTGAGAAACCTTCTCGTGGGCTGGGCGGCGGCGCGCCGCCGGTGGTGGTTTGTTCCGGCACGCGCGAAAGCCATGTCCAGCCTGCGCCAAACAACAGGAGCAGGGCGAAGATCGTCCGCCACCGCGAATCGGATGAGACAGAACGCATCAGATTGGGGCCTCCTAAAAAAATTGGTGTCACTCAAACCGTGGTCTGTTCAGCTGCCGCTGTCTGCGGAGAACCGAAGGCCTGTCCGCTCAGGTAGCCCAGATAAGCCGGCACCAGCGGCAGAACGCAGGGGGACAGGAAAGAGAGCAACCCGGCGACGGCAGCGACCAGCAGGCTCGGCGTGGCGGCCGCGCCCAGGGGTAGGTCCAGGAACAGACCGTTGCGTTGTGCCCAGATCGCGATCAGCGTGATCTGGTTGGTCAAGATCATCACGCCGATCAGGATGAGGAACAGACCGCTGACGATCTGCACATGGCGCAGGTACTTTCTGAATCGGTGAACGAACGCCGTGGCCCGCTCCAGCCCCAGGCCAAGCAGCAGGAAGGGTATCCCCAGGCCAAGCGCATACGCCCCGGCGAGCACCATGGCCTGTGAAGAGGTCTCCTGGCTGACGCCCAGCGTGAGGATAGCGCCCAGGGTGGTGCCAATGCACGGAGTCCAGCCGGCGGCGAAGAAGATCCCGATCAGACCAGAACCTAACAGTCCCCGGCGGGGTTTCCCCTGCAAAGTGGGGCGGGTGTCGTAGGACAGGAAAGGGATCTTCAGCCAGCCCAGCGTATGCAGGCCGAACACGATCACCACCACCCCGCCGATCTGACCGATTGCCGTCTTGTACGTGCCGAACAACTGTCCCAGCGCCGTGGCTGCACCGCCCCAACCGACCACGAAAATCAGCGAAAATCCCAACACAAAGGCCAGGGCGTGCGCCATCAGGCGCCATCGGTTGGACAGGGTAAGTTCAGAGTATTGGATTTGAGTCATGGTTCCTTAATGATCATCCGATTACGCGCCGCAACTACTGCTGGAGCCAGGCGCCTGAGGGAACACACCTTTGGACACGAGGTACTGATGCACTTGTTGATAACCACTGGCGGAGGACAGGTTGGGGCCGACCACCACGCGGGCGTCCACCTCGGAGAAGCTCATTTCCTTCGCTTCCTGGAACAGCAACGCCAGTTCCAGCGATTGGTTCGGGAACCAAAATGCATTCGCGTAGCGAGCAGCTTCGAACATCTCATCCACCGTGGCGTCTTGCGCAGCCAGCAATTCCAGCATGCCCAGCATGGCCATCCCGTGGTTGCAGTCCGGGAAAGCGGTGGGGTTGTTGCAGCACGGGCGAAACACTGCAAATGCGACTTCTTCCAGCCGGGCTTGCTGTTCTGGGGTTAGCGGCACCAGGTCGAGGCGAGAGTACACCTCGGTCGCTGGTCGGTCGCCGATTGTCCAGCCGCCGGTGGAGGCAAAGCGCCCAATCTGGCCTTCGCCAGCCTGCATCATAGGGCCTTCGGTCAGCAGTGCGTTGCGGTTTGCCAACCCCAGTGCCCAGAAGAAGTCCAGCAAGAAGTGCGCGTTCTCCTTGTTTAAGACGATTTGAGTCGTGCTTCCCTTACGCAGGATGGTTTCCTGTTCGGGAGATAGCGGATGCCCTCCTTGCTGGAGAGCTCGCGCAAAGGTTTTGGGGTTGATCACCCCGGCGGCGACCAGTTGCGGGCCAAGGTCATTGTACTGCACAGGCAGGGTGTACCCTTCTGGCGGGTTGACCTCACGGATCAGTTCGGCCAGCGCCTGATTGGCTGCCTCCTCAGCCCGTTGTGCCTGAAGTTGAACCACGTAATCGCGCAGGAAAAAACCAGAAATCACGCCCAGGGTGAAGACAACCAGCAACCCCAGGGCTTTCCAGGCCAGGGGGTTGCGGTTTTTTTGAGGTGGGAGCAAGGTGGTTTGCGGATGGTCGTCCATGAAATGCTCCATAATGAGTTCTGTTGGGGCGGCCAGATGGCTGCCCCAACAGCATGTTTAGTGGTGACCGTGGTGGCCGTGGCCTTCGTGGCCTTTGTGTTCGCCCAGGAACTTCTCCGGGTCTTTTTCAAAGGCCGCTTTGCAACCAGGGGCGCAGAAGTAGTACGTCTTGCCCTGGTACTCGTAGGTCGCCGCAGCCGACTTTTCGTCCACGGTCATGCCGCATACAGGATCGATCGCCATCAGAAACCTCCTAGATATGGAATTGGATTGTGAGATACCGGCCTGTGCCGGGGATCTCCAGATTCATGCGCCGCCAGATACCATCAGGTAGGCGACCAGCACCAGCAGGATGATCAGGATGATCAACACCACCGCGCCGAGCGGAGTGGCCATCATCCCGGCCATCATCGCCATACCGCCCATCATCGCGCCGCCGCCTAACAGCAGCAGCAACGCCACGCCTAGCAGCACCAGGACCACGATTAGAAGCACCGTGCCTATACTCATCATATCACCTCCCAACCTAACTTACCGTAAGTACGACGGGCGGATATCCACTTTGCGTAGCCGATTGGCGTTGCTGACGACTGTGATTGACGAAGTTGCCATGGCTACCTCGGCCAGCACGGGGTGCATCCAACCAACAATGGCCAGTGGGATCATGATAACATTGTAGAAGAAGGCCCAGAACAGGTTTTGTCGGATCTTCTTGAAGGTCTCGCGGCTGAGCGTGATGGCTTCCACCACGCCAGTCAGTTCGCCGCGTACCAGCGTGACATCGCTTGCCTCGATAGCAATGTCTGTTCCGGTGCCGATGGCGATGCCCACGTTCGCCTGGGTGAGCGCCGGCGCGTCGTTGATGCCGTCGCCTACGAATGCCACCAGGCCGTATTCCTGCTGCAATTTCTGCACCTCGGCAACCTTGCCATCTGGCAGCACTTCCGCCAGCACGTGGTCGATCCCGACCCGGCGGGCGATGGCCTGTGCGGTGCGCCGGTTGTCGCCGGTGATCATGGCCGTCTGGATGCCCAGGCGGTGGAGTTCCTGAATGGCCGCCGCCGAATCCTCTTTGAGCGTGTCCGCCACGGCGATCACGCCGGCTAGTTGACCATCTACCGCGACCAGCATGGCGGTCTTGGCTTCTTCTTCCAGTCGTGTCAACGTATCTTCCAGCGGAGCCGGGTCCAGACCGTGCTCGCTCATCAGACGGCGCGAACCAACCAGCACGCGCGTGCCGTTCAGGTGGGCGATCACGCCTTTGCCGCGCACCGCCTGGAACTCCTGCGGGTCGTCCAACGCCAGCCCTGCCGATTCGGCCTGGTCCACGATGGCGCGCCCCAGTGGGTGTTCGCTGCCGCGCTCGACCGAAGCGGCCGCGCGCAGCACGGTCTCCACGTTGAAGCCGTTGATCGGCACCACATCCGTGACCTCTGGCTTGCCCTTTGTGATCGTGCCCGTCTTGTCGAAGATCACCACGCGCACGTCTTTCAGCGTTTGAATGGCTTCGCCGGAGCGGATCAGGATGCCGTGCTCAGCGCCCATGCCGCTGCCGACCATGAGCGCAGTTGGCGTCGCCAGCCCCAGGGCGCACGGGCAGGCGATTACCAGCACGGCCACCATGGAGACGATCGCCAGCGTGATCACGCCCAGGTTGGGGTTCACCCAGGGCAGGAAGGTCCCGGCCTGCACCAGCGGACGCATCAGGCCGGGAGCGAATACCCAGGCCAGCACGGTGAGCACGGCGATGCCCATCACCACCGGTACAAAGATGCCGGTCACTTTATCGGCGAACTCCTGGATGGGCACTTTCGACCCCTGACACTCTTCCACCAGTTTGATCACCTGCGAAAGGAAGGTGTCCTTACCGACCTTGGTGGCTTTCACCTTGAGCAGCCCTTCCTGGTTGACGGTCGCGCCGATCACCTCGTCGCCAGGGCGCTTGTTCACCGGCATGGATTCGCCGGTCGCCATGGATTCATCCACCGCGCTCTCGCCTTCCAGCACTACGCCATCGGTGGGGATCTTTTCGCCGGGGCGCACCACCATTATGTCGCCCACCTGTACTTCTTCAATGGGTATTTCCACTTCCTGGCCGTCCCGGATCACGCGCGCGGTTTTTGCGCCCAGCTCCAGCAGTTTGCGGATAGCCTGACTGGCGCGGCCTTTGGCCGTTTCCTCGACGTAGCGTCCGGTCAGGTGGAAGGCCATGATCATGGCGGCCACGCCGGCGTAGTTCGCCACCGGGAAGAAGAAGGAAGCGGGCCCGGTGAGCAGCGAAACGCCGGTGCCCAGGGCGATCAACGTGTCCATGTTCGCGTGGCCGTGCGTCACCGCTGCCCACGCGCCGCGATAGGTGGGACGTCCGACCCAGAAGAGCACCGGCAGCGCCAGCACGATCATCCCCAGGTTGTAGACCAATTCATTCGGCCACAGAATGCCGAAGAACATCTCGGCAAACATCCACACGATGATGGGAACAGTAAAGCCCCAGGCCACGCGCATCCGGAAGCGGGCGTCGGCCATCTTGCGCTCTTCCTGGTCTTCTGCGGTCTCGCCGCTTTGTTCCTCTACCTCCAGCACCTGATAGCCGGTTTCTTCGACAGCTTTTTTCAGGTCATTCAGAGTCACCAGGCCAGGGATAAAGGTCACAGTAGCGCGCTCAGTTGCCAGGTTCACCGTGGCCTGCACCACGCCGGGGGTTTTGGAAAGGCCGCTTTCCACATGCGTGGCGCAGGAGGCGCAGGTCATCCCGCCAATGGGCAGGGTGATGGTCTCGGTTGGTACGTTGTAACCCGCCTCACGCACGGCCTGCACCAGCAAATCTACGCGCACCTCGCTGTTGGCCAGTTGGACTGTGGCGCGCTCGGTTGCCAGGTTCACCCGTGCCTCAGCCACGCCAGGGACATGGTTGAGCGCTTTTTCAATGTGCGCCGCGCAAGACGCACAAGTCATCCCTGCCACTGGCAGGGTCAGTTCACTTCGATTTTCACTCATCGAATCACCTCGCGTTTCCACAGCATCGCTGCGGTTATCGGACCAGAAGCTGGTATAAATGAATCAGTCGCTCCAACGCCTGCAGGCGCACTTCGGGGGATGGGTCTTGCTCAATCACTGTCTGGCTGAAGGCCATTTGCTCTTCAATGAGCACACAACCTGCAGACTGGAGTGCGGCCTGTACGGCATGTATCTGTTGCAACACATGTTCACAGGGGGCATCCTCTTCCACCATGCGGATCACAGCTTTCAGGTGTCCTGAAGCTGTGCGCAGGCGCTGTAATAGGGCCGTTTTTTTCGGGTGTGGCATATATCCATCCTCACGGCACTGACGATGGCGCAAAGGCCTGGCGTATCCAGGCTTCCACCCTGGCGGTCTCCTCCGGCTGGTTTCCATCTACCACCTGACCGATATGGGTGCGTCCGTCGTGCCCATGCACTACCAGAACGGCTGTGGGGTACGGTTTCCCGGTATATACCAGCAGCACGACCATCTGACAGGTGCATTGCGCTGTCCCATGGTGTGGGCAGGTGCAATTTGGATGCGCTGCGCGCGCGACCTGAAGGTCGAATGAGCGCACGACTGCATACCCCTTGCGCTCAAAAAAGGCGCACAGGCGCTCCACCACGCGCTCGCAATCTGCCGGAAGATCGTACAGAGGAATCGTTTGGCTCATTTTTCAGCTCCATCGTCGTCTTGAGTATACGCTGCCCACCACCGGATTTCCAGCCGTTGTTTGGCGCATTCCCGAACAGGCCATTTTGCCTATGCGCGCACCCGCCACCTGGCGCATGCGGATTGTGTCTTCGCAGGTTATGATAGGAAGGAAGGTGGCGCTTTCAGGGCAGTGTGTTTCCGGAAGGCCCACTGAACCCATATATACGAGGTGAATCATGACCGATCACAACTGTCACGTGGAACTGGTGGAGAAACCGGTGGATGAAGCAGCGCTGGAGACCGCGCAGGCTGCTTACCTCGCCGTTTCGGGGATGGGGTGCCCCAACTGTGCGGCACGCGTCCATAACAGTCTGGTACAACTGGACGGCGTGCTGCTGGCTGAAGTGCAACTGGAGATGCAAGTGGCTGCTGTGGCCTACCAGCCTGAGAAAGTCAAGCCTGAAGATCTGGTTGCAGCGGTGGCTCAGGCAGGCAACGACGGACGCCATCACTACGCCGCTGAAGTGATCCGCGTGTTGCCAGCGCGTGACGCGTTACGGCGTTAAGGCTATGCCTCAAACCAATCCTGCTCGCTGGTACGACCGCATTGCCTTCCTTTACGATCTCTCTGTAATCGGAGTCTACAATCATGCACGCCGTGTAGTCGTGGCGCACCTGGATTTGCAGCCCGGGCACCGTGTTCTCGATCTGGCCTGTGGTACGGGTGAGAACTTCCGCTACCTGTTGCCGAAGATCGGTCCAGAGGGCATCCTGGTCGCCGCAGATTACTCCCAGGGAATGTTGGCCCAGGCCCGGCGCAAGGTCGACCGCGCTGGCTGGGCCAACGTGCATCTATTGCACGTCGACGCCCAAATCCTCACCCTGGCGGAGATCAGCGCCGCTACCGGCTTGCTGGCACAATCCTTTGACCGAGTGGTGATCACGCTGGGGATGACGGTCATCCCCGACTGGCAGGCGGCGTTCGAACGAGCCTGGGCCATGCTCCGCCCTGGCGGTCGGCTGGTCATTATGGACTGGTACATCCCCCGACGCTCCTGGTGGTCTGCGATTGTGAACGCGATCGCTGCCAGCGATATTCATCGCCGCTGGTGGGAGCCGTTGGAAGCACGCTGCCAGGATTTCCAGCGACAACGCCTGTTCCCTGGTGTAATTTACGTGGCCTCCGGCAGCAAGCGGTAGCATCTACGGGTCTTTTGTCCCTTGGACCCGGATTTGCATGGGACAAATGTCATGGGCAAAAGAGCGCATTGTCTGTGCATGGGATGCCCTTTATCATGAAAGTGATCCTGATCACTGGAGGCTGCATTGATGCGTTCATCACGGGTACTATGGCCACTAGGGGCCGGTGTAGCTGGCGCAGGGTTCCTTACCGCGCTGTACTTTGGGTTGGTATCCTGGGCCGAAAGCCCCCAACATGCCCTGGATCTCTTTTGGGAAGAGCGGTGGATCATCCTGCCACTCATTCTAGGTTTTGGGGTGCAAACTGCTCTCTACACCATCCTCAAAAAGCGGTTGTTCGTGCCGACAAGCGTTGTCCCGCCCTCGGGTGCGGTGACCGGTGCCAGCGGGGCCACGTCCACGCTGGCGATGGTGGCCTGCTGCGCGCATCACGTGACCGACGTGCTGCCCATCCTGGGCCTGACCGCCGCAGCCACCTTCCTGGCAGAATACCAGACGCTGTTCATGATTTTTGGGTTGGGCGTCACCCTGCTTGGCACGTTGTATATGCTGTGGATCCTGGTGCGAGAACGCCGCCGGGCGCTCCAGTGGTTGCAGACCAGCGAGGTACTGTGATGAAAACAACTCGAATGCTGATCCTTCTGCTTGGCATCTGGCTGCTCGCGGCCTGCACTGCCCGCACCGATGTGACCGAGGAACTCCCTACGCCATCGCCGGTCAACACGGCGCCGCATCAGGGGATCACTTTCTCGCAGACTGCTTATTGGGTTGAAGAACAGCCGCGGCTGGACAATCAGGGTGCTGTCAGCGTGGAAATTCGTCCCCTCAACCTGAACAATCCAGGGGCCACACTGGATTTCGCTGTCGCACTCAACACGCATTCGGTGGACCTTTCCATGGATCTGAGTCAGATGGCTGTTCTGACCACCGATACCGGCGCTCAGGTGCAGGCTACGCGCTGGGATGCCCCTCGCGGTGGGCACCACGTGCGTGGTACCCTGCACTTTCCCGCTGCTGTGGACGGCTTGCCTGTGATCCAGCCGGACACCCACCGTATCACTATTACCATTCAAAATCTGGACGTGCCGGAGCGCACGTTTGTCTGGGAGCGGTAAGCCATGCGAAAAGCCATTCCTCTGCTGTTGCTGGTGGTGCTCGCTGGTTGCGCGCCTTTGCTGAACGCGCCGCGCGGATTCGGCGGGCGATGGCGCAGCAACGGCGAACGTATCTACTTCACCGCCACGAACGAGCGTGGCGAACGCATCCCGTACCGGGGTGGGCCGGCTTTCGGCGGCATGATGGGCGCTTCGCTCACCTGCGCTTCCTGCCACGGCCCGGACGGTCGCGGCGGGCGGCACGTGATGCACATGCAGGTCATGGATGCGCCGGACATCCGCATCGCTGCCATGGCCGCTGAGGAAGCTGAAGAAGGCGAAGACGAGCACGCGGAGGCTCACGCCGACTACAGCCTGGACGACTTCCGCCGCGCGGTGGTGGAAGGGAAACACCCCAACGGCGACCCGTTGGATACCGACATGCCGCGATGGCAACTGAGCGATGAAGACCTGGCCGATCTGTTCGCGTTTTTGCAAACCCTACCCTGAAAGAGGTTGATGATGAAAACCATGCCCCGAACGGTGATCCTGAGCCTGGTTTTGCTGCTACCCTTGTTGGTCTCGGCCTGCGCGAGCGCGCCACAGCACAGCTACACGCTGGCGCCGGTTGATTCCCTGCCTGATGAGGTGCAATCCGCGCCGGAGAGCGTGCGTGAGGCCTACCAGTTCGCCGTCGCCAACCCGGAGGTGATCAAGCAGTTCCCCTGCTACTGCGGCTGTGTGGGCATGGGGCACACGTCGAATTACTCCTGCTATGTGGCTGATGAGAAGGATGACGGCACGCTGGTCTTTGAAACACACGCGCTGGGCTGCTCGATCTGTGTGGACATCACGCAAGATGTGATGCGCATGCTGGATCAGGGCAAGTCCATCCCGGAGATCCAGGCTTACGTGGATCAGACCTACAGCCGCTTTGGCCCGCCGACCACTGGACAGTAGTGATCGATGGAATCCTGGAAACGCTGGAGCCCGGTGTTGCTGAGCGCACTGGCGGTGTTGTTACTCCCGCTGCCGCAGCCGGCGATCGCACCCGTAGAGCGCACGTTTCGCGTGGAGGCCGCTCAGTTTGCCTTCTCACCGGGCGTGATTACGGTAAACCCAGGTGACCGGGTGACCATTGAACTGGTCGCCACCGACGTGGCTCACGGGCTGTACATTGATGGCTATGGATTGGATGTGCGGGCCGAACCCGGTCAGACCGCTCGCCTTCAATTCATCGCCGACCGCTCTGGCACTTTCCGCCTGCGCTGCTCGGTGACCTGTGGCGGGCTGCATCCCTTCATGGTCGGCAAAATGCGGGTGGGCACCAACCTCTGGCTGTGGCGCGGTCTGGGGTTGACGTTGCTCGCCGTTCTGGCCGGGGTACGTCTCACCACAAAGGAATTTGGATGACCCGCCTTGACCTGCTCCGCTTGCCGGGTTTGAAAGCGGCCCTCACCAGCCGCTGGCCGCAATTCGTCCTGCGTGTGGTGCTGCTGGCCGGTTTTCTGCTGGCGATCCTGAGCGGCTTACTGGGAACGCCGGTCGGCAACCGCAATTTCAGCATCGTGGCGGTGTGGATCGCCTGGTGGGCGTTGCTCATCCTGGTGGCGGTTCCCCTGTTCGGGCGGGCCTGGTGCAGCGTATGTCCCATCCCCATGCCAGGAGAGTGGCTACAAAACGGCGCGCTGCTGGGGCCAGGTCGGCGCGCAGGATATGGCTTGAATCGCCGCTGGCCCCGACGTATGCGCAACATCTGGTTGCAAAACGTCGCCTTCACAGGCCTGGCGCTGTTCAGCACCATTATCCTGACCCAACCTGGCGTGACCGCCGTCGTGCTGGCGTTACTGCTCCTGCTGGCCGTGGCGGTGAGTCTGATCTATGAGCGACGCGCCTTCTGTCGATACATCTGCCCGGTGGGCGGGTTCATCGGCTTGTACGCCCAGGCCGCGCCGATCGAGTTGCGTGTCAAGGACACCGCCGTGTGCGCCGCGCACACGGAAAAGGCTTGTTACGTGGGCAATGAAGACGGCTATGGCTGCCCGTGGGGTGTCTTCCCGGCGGGGATGGTGCGCAACAACGTCTGCGGATTGTGCTTTGAGTGTCTGCGCACCTGCGAGTACGACAATCTGGCACTCAATCTACGCCCCTTTGGTGACGATCTGACCCGGTCGCGTGGACGGAAACTGGATGAAGCGTTCAAGTCTTTTATCTTGCTGGGTAGCGCCCTGGTCTACGCCGCCGTGTTCCTCGGCCCGTGGGGAGCGCTCAAAGACGCCGCTTACCAGGTCGGCTCGCGGGCCTGGCTGGGCTACGCCACGGCGCTGATCGCTCTGACCTGGATCGTGTTGCCGGGAGTTTTTGCTCTGCTTGTGTGGCTTGGACATCCACGCCAGCGTTTGCGGCAGGCCTTCACCGCCCAGACGTATGCCCTCGTCCCGTTAGGGTTGATGGCCTGGATTGCGTTCAGCCTGTCCTTCGTGGCCGCGAACATTTCCTACCTTTGGCCGGTACTCTCAGACCCGTTTGGCTGGGGATGGAACCTGTTCGGCACGGCCAACGCAGCCTGGACGCCTTATCTGACCGGGATTGTTCCGGCAGGGCAGATTATCGCGCTGACGGTGGGCGTGGGATGGAGCGTTCATACCGCCGCTCGTATCGCCCGGGAGCAGGGTATGCCGCGCGTGCTCGCGCCAGTCACCAGTTTCATTCTTTTGAGCGCTGGAGGGATGCTATGGCTGCTGGTGGGATGAGCACCAGAGAGCGCCTGGCGCACCTGTTGCTGTGGGGGCTGGTGCTTGGCCTGCCGTTGGCCGTCTTCACGGCGCAAAGCCGCGCCCGCGCTCAGGTGACGGAAGTGCACGCCCGCATGCCAGAGCAGGGCGGTTTCTTGCCTGACAATCTGACTACCCGGGTAGGCGAACCGCTGCGTCTGCGTCTGATCTCGGATGACGTGCTACACGGTTTTGCCATCGGTCAGAGCGATCAACCTGAAGTCGAACTTTACCCCGGCAAGCCGGTTGACGTGACGCTGACCTTCGACCAGCCTGGCACCTACATCTTTTACTGCACACGCTGGTGTGGGCCGAACCACTGGCGCATGCGCGGCACGATCACTGTGGAAGGGACCGACCAGACCGCCGATCCTGGAAATCCGGTTGAGCCGCTGTACTTCACCCTGGAACTGGACCTCGACGCCCCGCATCCGGCAGAGGTCGTGCCGGATGTCCGCCCTTCTGCAGCGCGTGGTGCTGCACTGGGTGTCCGCCTGCCGGACGCGATAGGCGATCCGGATTACATCCGTGCGCACTCGCCTGCCGGGGTGTGGCAGACCCTGCGCACCGCCCCGGAGACCGCTGAGCTGGACGATCAGGCCGTGTGGGACCTGGTCGCTCTACTCTGGCAGCGTCAGACCACGCCGACTCGGCTGGCTGAGGGGCAGACGCTGTACAACCGCAACTGCGCCGCCTGCCATGGTGAGCTTGGCCGCGGTGATGGCGTCTTCGCGGCGGCAGAAGACTCCACAGGCCAGGATGGTTTTGGGCACGAGATCATCCCACCGCCGGATTTCCGCGATCCAGCCACCATGCTGGGTGCCAGTCCGGCGCTCTTGCAGGGCAAAATCCTGCGTGGTGGCATGGGAACCGGTATGCCTTCCTGGGGGCTGATCTTCAGCGAAGAACAGACCTGGGCGATGGTGGACTACCTGTGGACGTTTGTTATGGACTTGCAACTAACTCAGTGATCGGCACCGTGAAACTCATCGCGGTGTGGACATCCGAACTAATTTTGAACGAGGTGATCCTATGAGCAAAAAAAGCACTCTACAATCCCGACGTGAACGCGCCCGGCGGCGCAAGCAACGCCAGAAACGGATCCAGATCGGCCTGCTGGCTGCCGGCGGGCTGTTACTGGTGATCGGCGCTTTTCTCATGCTTGACCGGCGAGGCGCTCAGGCCAACGTGGAGGTACATCCGGAGGACATCGTGTACGGCGAGCCGCTGCACGCGGTGCATGAGATGACCGGTGCGACGCTGGATCAGATTCCGTTCCTGCCGAAGGACGGCCCGCAACCCGAAATCACCATTCCTGAAGACTTCTATAACTTCGGCGTGGTCGGGCCGACGGACGTGGTGAAGCACGATTTCTACATCGTGAACACCGGCGACGCGCCGCTGACGATCAGCCGGGCCTACACCACCTGCGGCTGCACAACCGCCGACTTCTCCGCCACGGTCATCCCACCGGGCAAGGCTGCGGTCGTCACAGTGGTCTTTGACGCCGGATTTCACGATGTGCGCGGCCAGACCGTGCGTCGCGGCGTGATCATCGAGAACAATGATCCCAAACACCCGCAGATGGAAGTCTGGATCCAGGCCGCCGTACGACGATAAACCAGACAGCACGACGCTTTCTCAAGAACGCCACAACGCCCGGAATCTCTGGAGGCTTCAGTGACAGAACAAACCCCTGCGGTGACCTCTTCTCCCGAAAGCACTGCCTCCACCGGCAAGCGCGGCACTCTGACACAAGTCCTGGCCTATGGCCTGGTGCTCTTCCTGTTGGTGCTGGTCGGCTGGCGGCTGCGCAAGGTGCAACAAGGCCCGGTAGACCGCGGACTGGCACCGGATTTCACTCTGAAAACCTTCCAGGGAGAGACCATCACCCTGAGCGACCTGCGCGGTCAGGTGGTGATCATCAACTTTTGGGCTTCCTGGTGCCCACCCTGTCGGGAGGAGGCGCCCTACCTGGAACGCACATGGCGCAAATACCGGGACCAGGGGGTGGTGTTCATCGGCGTGGACTACGTGGACACCGAGCCGGAAGCGCTGGCCTACATCGCCGAGTTCGACATCACCTACCCCAACGGGCCGGACATCGGCACCCGGATCGCACAGGCCTACAACATCCAGGGAGTGCCGGAGACCTTCTTCGTCGCAAAAGACGGCACGTTGCGTGGCATGCACATCGGGCCCCTGGTGCCGCCCCAGTTAGACGAGAAGATTGAAGCCTTGCTGGCAGAGGAATATCATCCATGACCGTTCTCCGCCCAGGCCGCCGCCCGGCGGCGGCCTGGGCGCTACCTGACAAGGCGACTTCAGGAAAGGAACCATGAGCGTCCCTCTCAGCCGCCGCAATTTGTGGCATAAGAAAGGCCAGTTAATGCTCAGCGTGGCCGGCATCGCTGTCTCTCTGGCGTTGATCCTGCTGCTGTTGGGTTTCCGCGCGGGTCTGTACGCCACGCTGACCGCTTACGTGGAGCACATTGGAGCAGATCTGATCGTGGCTCAAAGCGGCGTGCAGGGGATGTTTTCCTCCAATTCTGCCTTGCCGATAGACCTCCATCAACGAGCGGTTGAGGTTGCCGATGCCGTCGAAGCGGGACACATCCTGATCGCTGACATTATCTTCACCTGGAATGAGACCAAAACGCCGGTGTTGTTGGTGGGCTATGACCCACAAACCACCTTCGGCAGTCCCTGGAAACTGGATTCCGGACGCAATGTGCAGCGTGATGACGAGATCGCCCTGGATGTCTGGCTGGCACAGCGGGCGGGAATTACTCTCGGTGAGACCATCAGTTTGCTGGGGCGCGATTTCACCGTGGTGGGGCTGACGCGCGAGACCTCTTCCTGGATGAGCCCCTATGTTTTTATTTCCCTGGACGCCGCCGAACAGGCCCTGGGGCTGTCGGGCATCGTCAGTTACCATCTGTTGCGTCTACCTGATGGGGCAGACTTGCAGGCCACGGCACGGCGACTGGAAGAAGCGCTTCCCGGCATCCAGGCGATGACACCCGACGAGATCGCTGACGCCGACCGCCGCGTGCTTGCGAACGTGATGGACTCGCCCATCAACGTCATGCTGATCATCGGCGTGGTGATCGGTGTGGCTGTGATGTCTTTAACCGCCTACACCGCTGTCGCGGACCGCATGCGGGAATACGGTGTGCTCAAGGCGATCGGCGCCAGTGGGCGGCAACTGGCCTGGGTGGTCACCTTGGAGACGCTCTTTCGCGCTGGTTTGGGTTTCCTGCTGGGGGTTGGGGTGTCTTATTTGGCTGCGGCGTTCATCATGGCCCGCTGGCCGCAATTCAACGTCCTCATCGAACCGCGCGCTGTCGTCCAGACCGGTTTTCTGGCTTTGGGGATGAGTTTGCTATCTGCCTTGCTCCCCGTTCGCCGAATTGACCGGATCGACCCGGTGCAGGTTTTCAAAGCCTGATCTACGGAAGGAAACATGCTCAAACTGGCCTGGCGTAATTTGATTCACGACCGTACCCGTCTGTTCATCAGCGCTGGAGGGGTGGCGCTGGCCGTGGTGCTCATCCTGGTCATGGCGGGCGTGTTCGCCGGATCGGAAGAGCACGCTGTCGCCTATATTAAAAACCAGCCCGCGCCCCTGTGGATGATGCAGGCCGGTGTGTCCAATATGCACATGTCCTCGTCTATCCTTCCCCCTGGAACACTGGAACGCGTACAGGAAGTGCCTGGGGTGCAGGCCGCGGTCGGCTTGTTATACGCCAACGCTGGCGTGAATGTGAACGGCAACCTGATATACAGTTACATTTTCGCCGTAGAGAACGGCGCGCCTTTTGGCGGCCCCTGGAAGATGGCTGCCGGCAAGACCGATCTCGCTCCTAACGAGGTCATCATAGACCGTGAACTGGCGGCCCGCTACGGTGTCGGGTTGGGAGACACCGTCAATGTGTTGGGCAGCGATCTGGTCATTGCCGGTTTGAGCCAGGAGACGTTCGGCATCGCTACCAGCATCACCTTCGTCAACAAAGACTGGCTGACTGGGGTGTTGGGTGTTCCTCCCGGCACGGATAGTTACATTCTCATCCAGCCGGAGCCTGGCCTGAATCCCGATATTTTGGTGGGCAATCTGTGCGCCCTGGTGCCGGGCAATCGAGTGATGACGCAACAGGAATTTGCTGCCAGTGATCAGGAGATGATCCGCCAGATGGGCGCGGACATTATCAAGGCCATGAACACTGTCTCGTACGTGGTGGGGTTGCTCGTAATCGCGCTGACCATCTACACCGCCACGCTGGAACACGCCCGTGAATACGGTGTGCTGAAGGCCATCGGTGCAGGATATGGACGGTTGGTGCAGGTGGCACTGGCGCAGGCGTTCTTCAGCAGCGCGTTGGGCTTTGTGGCTGGTGTGGTGCTCTCGTATGGCATTGCCGCTCTGGTCGTCCATCTGTTGCCAGAGATGCTGGTGCTCATTCGTCCGACGGATGTCCTGAGGCAGATTCCTGTGTTAGCGACGATCACGCTGCTGGCCGGATTGTTTCCCCTGGGACGGATCGCCCGTCTCGACCCCATGGTGGTCTTCAAGGAAGGGTGATAGGCATGGAATACATCCTGGAACTCAAGAACGTTTCTAAAGTCTACGGCAGCGGGCACACCGCTGTGCGTGCCGTGAAGAGCGTCAGCCTGCAGGTGCGTCCTGGGGAGATCGTGCTGATCATGGGGCCTTCGGGCAGTGGCAAAACCACCTTGCTGAGCATGGCCGGGTTGTTGCTGCGTCCCACCGAGGGTGAGGTTTTCGTCGCGGGCCAGAAAGTCAATGGCCTGAGCCAGCGGGAGATCGCTGCCTTGCGCTTGCGGAAGCTGGGGTTTGTCTTCCAGGCGTACAACCTGCTCAGCGCCTTGACCGCCCGCGAGAACGTGGAAATCGTGATGAACCTGGCCGGGGTGCGCGGTAAGGATGCGCGCGAACGTGCGGAGGAACTGCTCACCATGCTGGGCTTGGGGGATCGGCTCAATCACCTACCAGCCGACCTCTCCGGCGGCGAGAAACAGCGCGTGGCCATCGCCCGTGCCCTGGCGAACGAAGCTCCCCTCATCCTGGCCGATGAACCCACTGGCAACCTGGACAGCAAAACCGGGCGCGAGGTGATGGAACTGCTGTGCTGCGGCCTGGGACGCGATCAAGGGCGTGCCATTGTCATCGTCACCCATGATCACCGCCTGAAGGAGATCGCTGACCGTGTGCTCTGGCTGGAGGATGGGGAGTTGACTGATGACGTTCCGCAATAAACTGACCTCGTTCCTGGTGGGCTGGTACGCCCTGTATCAGGCGATCCACATCCCGGTCAACCTGCGCGGCCTGGCGATGTTGAAGGCCCAGGCGGCTATCGATTTCCCGGCCCCGCCGCCGCCGGGCGGCTGGAGCCCGCAGGTGATCGGGTTCTTCGTCGGCATGGCTTCGCTTGACCTGATCAACGCCGTGTTCACGCTGGTCTTCGCCTGGGGCTTTTACCGCGGGCGGCGCTGGGCACTGGCGCTGGGGCTGGTCACGCTGACGGTGTCGATCTACGCGGCGCTGGTGTTCAACTACGGCACGTATGCCGCAGGCGCCTGGCGGTCGCCCGCGCTGGGCGCGTATCTGTTCATCAACGTGGCCTTCCTGCCGGTGGTCTGGCTGTATGGTTTGCTGTTGCGGCACACGATTATCCATTCCCTGGGAGCCATGGAATGATGACAGGCGTTCATTTGCAGAAGCTGAATTGCGAAAACTGCGGTGCGCCGCTGGAATGGGATGGTACGTTTGGCAAACCGGTCACCTGTTCCTATTGCGGCACCACCTTTGTCCCGGCGTCGTCGGAGATGGACGACGTCTGGCTGATGACCGATCCGGTGGCCCGCGCCCGGTACGAGTTCAACGGCACACTGGACAAGCTGGAGCATGACATCCGCTACGAAGTGATGCGCGGCCAGGACTGGAGCCCGCTGGATCGCGAGTATCTGCGCGAGATCGCCCGGTTGGAAGCCGAAGGAGTTGTCCGGCGGCTGGCCTCGTTCTGGGCGGTCAGCCCGCATCCCCCGGTATACCGCGCGCTACAGGATGGCGAGATCGTCCTGGGAGGGCACGCGATCCCTTTCAAGAAAGGACAGGAAATTGTCTGGGCCTGTCCGATGACCCGTGATCGCTTCGAACTCGATTATCCGGTCTTGATTGCTGACCTGCAAGACGCCCGCGTGCAACGGTTGTGCGGCGAAATGGCGAATGCCATGCAGGGCCGCATGCAATCCACCTGAGCGGGCGAAACGGATTCCCCACGCAACAAAATTTCAGGAAGGAGAGTCCCTCATGAACATTCTCAAAGCTTTGTTCGGCACCCCACAGTACGTCTCCCGAGCCGACACGCGCCCAGACAGCCCCGACCCGGACCCCAACGACATCTGGCTGTTCACCGACCCGGACGCGCGTGACACTTATGAGCGGCAAGGCAAACTGCGCGAACTGGAGCACGACATCCGCTTCGAAGTGATGCGCGGCGAACCCTGGTTGCCGGAGGAACTGGAATACAAGCGCGAGATCCGCCGTCTGCTGCGCGAAGGTGTGATCGAGGACAAGGGGACGTACTGGTACGCCAGCCCGCATCCCACGGTGTATCGGGCACGTCGCGCCGGTGCGTTGCAGGTTGGTGGGCGGACCTACACCTTCGAGCCCGGTGACAACATCGTGTTTCAGTGCCGCATGACCCGTGATATGAACCCGGATCTGACCGGCCCGGTGTTGATTGCCCGGCTACAATCTACCGAGAAGACCATGCTGTGCGGGAACATGGGCGGTGCGATGCGCGGCATGGGGGGATGAGGATGAGCGACCAGCCCATTAAACGCCTCGAACTTACCAGTTGAGCACGAAGACCTGGTACGGGCTGCCTGTGGAGATCGAGGTTTCCAGCAAGGATTTCCACCGCGTCTCCGTGCCCGGCGTGGGCCTTCCTCACCCGGGTGTGGTCAACTGGAGCGTCCGCCGTGATCGTTCGTGCAGCTCTCGCTGGCTGCGTCTGGTGGTTGGCCTGCAGGCGCACCAGGCGGTCTGGGAAGTGGCGGCGGAAGGGTACACCGCCTTCGGCGACTCGCGCGCGTATTGCACCCCGCGCCACCTCCGTTTCCGACTGGGATATGCCTTGTTTGGTGACGGCATGGAGCTGTTCGGGCTGCAGGGAACACGTTTTCTGGATAATGTCTCATAACGTGGTGTAAATTCGGACTTGAAAAAAAGGCCATCGTGT
>CAYSXA010000011.1:0-35883 GCA_964435005.1 uncultured Anaerolineaceae bacterium
GGCCCCCCTGTCGAAAAATGCTACCTCCTCGCCTCTTAGGTGCGGAATGTGGGTTGAATCCAACCAGCAATCTCAATCGCTATCGTATCTGGCACTACCAACAGGTGTTTGAACAGCATTTCGGCGAGGTGGATATTCAGGTGTTAGAGCGAGACGAAGAGGCGTTTCAGCGCGTGCGTTCACGCATTCGTCCGCGTTTTCTGAGCGGGGATGTCAGTCAGGATGCAGTGACTTTGATTCGGGTGTTTGCGCGACAACTACGAGGAAGGGCAGCATGAGTGATCGCCGACAGACCGCAAGCGATCGGACAGAACACGTCGTGATGCGTTGGCAGGCTTCCTGGTCATCCGTTCTGCGGCTGGGCGGAGGCCTGGCGATGATGTGGGTGATTCGAGGCTGGCTGCTTGGCCAGCTGGAAGGGCAATTCTCACCACCGGTGGCTTCCAGGGGCAGTGTTGCCCTGGCTGTGTTATTTGGCCTGATCACGATGTGGATCTGGTTCCCGGCAGGGTGGCAACGTTTGATTCGTTGGGGGATGTGCGTGAGGCGGTGGATACGACAGTTTCGATGGGTGTTACTGGCGATGACGGTGGTGGCTTTCCCTTATGTGGTGCTTTATAGCCGCTATCGTACCAAATTCACTTTGCTTAGTGTGCGGTGGCTGCTCTTTCTGGGGGTGGCGTTTCTGGCTGCGTTCTTCTACGCGCCAGACGATGCCAGAGAGCTGACTTTTCGTGATGTATTGGCTGGTCTGTTACTGACGGGTTCTGTTTTCGCTTTCCTGAGTGCGTATGTCAATGTATCCTCCTATCCTTTTCGCCTTGATTGGTCTGAGGGGAATCGCTTTTGGGAGTACTCGCTACGTTTTGCCCGGAACCGGTACAACTACCCAGCCGGGAGGATTGAGATAGTGATGGATCCAGGGCGGCAATTTCTATGGGGATTGATTTTTCTCATTCCTGACGCGAGTATCTTCTGGGCACGTTTCTGGAATGCTTTTTTGTTTACTGTCCCCTACCTGGTGTTTGCCTGGGTGGCGTTCAGTCAACCGAAAGAAGGGAGAAGGCTGGCGTTTTGGGCTGGACTGTGGGGATTTTTGTTTCTGCGCCAAGGGCCTATTTATACCCCGTTGCTATTGAGCGCTTTGCTCGTGGCGCTCGCAGATATGGTGGCGTTGTTATGGGTAGGGGTGAGCTTGATGGCTGTGGCTGGCTACTACGCTGCGCTCACTCGTTACACCTGGTTGTTTGCACCGGCCTTGTGGGCAGTCATATTGACGCTGGGGAGGGTGCGAGAAGGGAAAGAATGGGCATCCGCTGTGCGTCGAGCTGCATGGTTAGGCGCCGCCGGTCTGCTGGGAGCACTGGCAACTGGCCAATGGCGTGTTTTTTGGGAGACGGCACTTGGTCTGGTGAGAAGGTATGTGTTTGCTTCCGAGCCGCTGTCAGTGGCTACGCAACCTCTTTACGCGACCCATCCTCTTGTATGGTCACGTTTGTGGCCGAATCCGACCTTCGGCCCCGGTATCCTGCTGGGAATTGTGCTGGCGGCTGGCCCGGTGGTGTTGCTGTGGTGGTTATGGCGAAGGCAGGGTATTTGGAAGATGTGGTCAGGGGCGTTGGGGGTCAACCTGTTTATCCTGGCAGTATTCCTGGCGACGGGGGTGGTGGCCAGTTTGAAGATCGGCGCCGGGGACAACCTGCATCATCTGGACACTTTCCTGGTAGGAGTGGTGTTTTTCACGGTCGTGCTTTGGCGGCAAGGTGGCGTGACCTGGCTTCGTCAGCCTCGTTGGGATGTGGGGGGGCGAGTGTTGCTGGCGCTGGCCGTATTGATACCGATGGCTTTTGCTTTGCCTCTCCCGCCCCGGAGCATTCCGGTCGAGCGAAAGTGGAGGCGAACGTTGTCAGCCGTTCAAGAGTATGTCCAACAGGCAAATCAGTTGGGGGAAGCGATCCTTTTTATCGATCATCGTCAGTTGTTGACCTTTGGTTTTGTGGACTCCGTCCCGCTTGTGCCTGAGTATGAAAAGCAAATGATGATGGAACATGCGATGGCCGGGGACGCAGTGTACTTTGCCAGCTACTATCGAGACCTGGCCGAGCGTCGGTTCGGGTTGATCGTTACCGAACCGCTTTATACGTTCCTTCAAGACGAGAATGAATCGGTCTTTGCCGCGGAGAACAACGCCTGGGTCAAATGGGTGGCAGCTCCCACATTATGTTACTATGAGCCTATAGCCACATTTAGGCTGGATGACGTCCAATTGCTGGCTCCCAGGGAAGAGCCGTTGGATTGTCAGGACATAATCTCTGTTCCCTGAACGGAAGAAATACAGCGGTTGCTGCTTTCCTAAAAATGACCTCTGGATAGGTTCCATGTTGCGCGAACAGTCAGCGCTTATGAAGCGTACCCGTAGGACGCTTGCCCTCTTGCTGGTAGGAGGTGTGGTTTACATGATCTTTGTCTGGCATATCCCGCAAGGGTTGGCCGGACGCAGCCCTTTTTCCGTGATCAAAGCCGCTTTGGTGCTGACTGATTTGTTCCTGATCTTGCTTTGGGGTTGGTGGCCTGCGAAGTGGAAACGGATTGTTGGGTTGGCCTTTCACATACGACAGCGATACCCTCTCTTGCGCTGGATTGGTCTGGCAATCTCAGCAGGGCTGGTACCCTATGCCGTGCTATACAGCACATTCACAGATAAATTCACCTGGTTGAGCGTGCGGTGGTTGTTGCTGCTCAACGCGGGGACGGCCTCTGCGTTTTTCTGTGCGCCGGACGATGCTGATGATTTGACTTTCCGTGACGTGTTGGGTGGAGTGTTGCTGGCTGGTGTTACGTTTGCTTTCCTGAGTGCCTATGTGAACGTCTCGTCTGTGCCTTTCGGCCTTACTTGGTCGGAAGGCAACCGATTGTGGGATTACTCCTTGCGTTTTGCACGAAATCGGTATAACTTGTAGTGGACCCCAAAAACTGGACAGTAGTGAAAGAGAAAGTTAGACTCCAGGAAAGGGTACACTCATGAGCAAAAAACGGACCTACACACCAGAGTTCAAAGCCCAGGTCGTGCTGGAAGTCCTCAGCCAGCAAAAGAGCCTGGCGCAGGCCAGCCGGGAATATGGGGTGCGCGATTCGGTGATTTCGCGCTGGAAGCAGGAATTCATCGCGCGCGCTCCTCAAGTGTTCCAACGCCGACCAGAGCAGGATGAGCGGGATCAACGGATCGCCGAGCTGGAGCGCATGGTGGGGCGGTTGACCATGGAGCTGGAGGTGGCAAAAAAACTCTCCAGCATCTTGGGCTCTCGGTAGCCCAGAAACGGGCGTTGGTGAAGCAGATGCAAGCTGAGGGTTACAGCGTGCAGGTCAGCTGCGCCGTGGTGGGCTTGTCTCGAAGCAGCTACTACTACCGGGCGAAGGCGGTGGATGAAGCGGAGCTCGAAGCGGCCATTGAAGACATCGCCGGACAGTTTCCGACCTACGGCACCCGTCGGGTCGCTCAGCAACTGCGTCGTCCGCCGTATGAGCTGCGGGTCAACCGCAAGCGCGTCCGGCGCATCATGGCCACCAGGGGCCTGCTACGGCCCGTCAAACGGCGCCAACGGCGCACCACCCACAGCCAGCATCCTTATCCCCGCTATCCGAACCTGGTTCAGGGGCTGGACATCACCCGTCCAGACCAGGTCTGGGTCAGTGACCTCACCTACATCCGCCTGCGGGATGATGTTGTCTACCTGGCGATCCTGATGGACGTGTTCACGCGCGCCTTGCGCGGCTGGGCGCTCAGCCGGTCGTTGGATCAGGAGCTCACCCTGATGGCGCTGCGCAAGGCGCTGGCGACGCACGTGCCGGAAATCCACCACAGCGATCAGGGGGTTCAGTATGCGGCCACGGCCTATGTGACCCTGCTGCAGGCCCATGGGGTGCAAATCAGCATGGCGGCGGTGGGGCGCGCCGAAGAGAACGGTTACGCAGAACGCGTCATTCGCACCATCAAAGAAGAGGAGGTGTACCTGTCCGAATACGTCGACTTCGCCGATGCCGTGCGGCAGATCGGGCACTTCATCGAGGAAGTGTATATGACCAAACGCATTCACTCCTCGCTGGGGTATGTCACACCAGCAGAGTTCGAACGGGCCTACCACCAGAATCAACAACCAGAGCCCTTGACATCCCCCTAAAAATCGCCTAAAAAGTGTCCAGTTCTAGGGGACCACTACAACTACCCACCTGATCAACCCATTTTTGCCCATATTGATCCGGGGCGGCAGTGGCTGTGGGGACTAATCTATCTTGTCCCTGGCGTCAATGTCTTCTGGGTGCGTTTTTGGAGTACGCTTTTATTCACCGTGCCCTATTTTGTGTTTGTCTGGGTGGCGTTCAGTCAACCGAAAGAAGGGAGAAGGCTGGCGTTGTGGGCCGGACTGTGGGGGTTTTTGTTTCTCAGGCAGGGGCCGATTTACACTTCGCTTTTGCTGAGTGCGCTGTTGGTGATTGTGGCAGAGATGAGTGCGCTTTGGTGGGTTCGTTTCCTTTTGGTGGTTGTGGCGGGTTATTATGCTGCCATTACCCGTTTCACCTGGGTGTTCGCTCCGGCGCTGTGGGCGGTCATCTTGACGTTGGGAATGGCACGCACATCACAGGATTGGCAACCTGCTTTGCGTCGAGCAATATGGCTCGCCAGCGGCGGGTTGTTGGGGGCGTATCTCAGCGGCCAGATGGCTGGTTTCTGGGCAACTGCACTGGACGTAGCGAAGAAAAATCTTGGCCTGGCAGCCTCTGTTTCCGGTGCCAGTGCTCCGACTAACTTGACCACCGGGCAACCTCTCATCTGGTCTCGTCTCTGGCCAAACCCTGCTTTTCCCCCTGGGATATTACTTGGTGCCTTGTTAGCCGTGGGCCCGGTGATGTTGTTGTGGCTATTGTGGCGGCGGCGAAGCCTTTGGCGGATGTATTCCTGGGCGCTCGTGGTCAATTTGGGGATTCTGGCCATGTTTTTTGTGATCGGTATGGTGGCCAGTATAAAAATTGGTGGTGGGGATAACCTGCACAACTTGGACATGTTTCTGGTGGGCGTGATCGTCTTTAGTGTGACCCTCTGGCGACAAGGAGTCGTCACCAGGCTTCTTCAATCCAATTGGGATGTGATCGAACGTCTGGCGTTGATTTTGCTGCTCATCGTTCCCGTGGCCTTTGCGCTACCCGCTCCTGCACGCAACATCCCCCTGGAAAGAAAATGGAAGCGAGCCCTGATGAGTGTTCAGGCATATGTACGGCAGGCGAACCAACGAGGGGAACCTGTGTTGTTCATGGATCATCGTCTGCTGTTGACCTTTGGCTCCGTAGACGCTGTACCTTTGATTCCGGAATACGAGAAAAAATACATGATGGATCAGGCAATGGCTGGGAATACGGTGTATTTTTCCAGGTACTATCGGGATCTGGCCGACCATCGCTTTGGCTTGATTATTACGGAACCGCTTGATGTCCGTTATGAGGATGAGAGTGCAGATGCTTTGGAGAACAACGTTTGGGTCAGATGGGTTGCTATTCCCACACGATGTTATTATTCCCCTGTTGAAACTTTCAGAGCTGTACGGTTACAAATCCTCGTGCCTCGACAAAAAATGCCCAATTGTCAGGAAGTCTTGCCCACCACCCCTTGACGCCAGGACGAGATTTGGAAAAGCAACCCTGGTGTTGAGTTTGATCCTTGACTTGTCCCCGTTCGGGGTTATAATTCAGCGGCTGAATTTTAGACAGGATAATGGACATGGATACAGATACAGCGCGCGAGCTGGCGTTGCTGGAGACAATTGAGCACAATCCCGATATCACCCAGGCCTCGCTGGCGGCGCAGTTGGGCGTGGCGGTGGGGACGGTGAACTGGCACCTCAAGCGGCTGATCGCCAAAGGGTATGTGAAGATCCAGCGGGCGGAACGCCGCAAGTTGCGTTACATCATCACGCCGGAAGGGATCGCGCTGCGTGCCCGCCTGACGCGCAACTATGTGGAGCAGTCGTTCCGCCTGTACCGTAAGACGCGACGGCGGGTGAAGGCGCTGCTCGCCGAGGTGCGCGCCCAGGGTTATGGACAGGTGCGCATCCAGGGTGAGGGTGACATTGCAGAAATTTGCCGCCTGACCTGTCTGGAACAACAGATGGCCGTGACGGACGACCCGCGGGCGCCGGTGCTGACGGTGCACGGCCTGTCGGTCGAACTGGAATTCCCAAAGGAGCAGGTACATGGCTGAGAGACACGTGGTGGTGACTGGTGGAGCGGGGTACATCGGCTCCATGCTGACTGGTGAGTTGTTGCGTCAGGGATACCAGGTGACCGTGATCGACGACCTGCTGTTCGGTGGCGAGTCGTTGATGGCCTACTTCCCGCACCCACGCTTTCACTTCGTTAAGGGCAATGTGTGGGAGCCGCGCACGCTGAAGGTGGCCGTGCGCAGGGACTGGCCGAAGCCGTGGGCGGTGGTGCATCTGGCGGCCATTGTGGGCTTCCCTGCCTGTCAGGCGGTGGGTCGTCAGGTGGCCTGGCGCTATAACGTGGAAGCCACCGAGCGCATGTTTGAGCAGGCAGTGGAACTTGGCGCAGAACGCTTTATCTTCGCGTCCACGTACAGCATCTACGGCCTCTCGCCGGATGGCAAGCCGGTGACCGAGGAGTCGCCGCTCAATCCGCAATCGCTGTACGCGGAGACTAAGATCGCTGCAGAGCGCTTTCTGCTGGCGCACGCGGATGAGGTCACTGCGCCGTTGATCTTCCGCTTTGCCACACTGTTTGGCCTCTCGCCGCGCACGCGCTTCGATCTGATCGTCAACCAGTTCGTGCTGGAGGCCTACACCAAACGCGAACTGCTGATTTATCAGCGCGGCTACTCGCGTTCGTTCGTCCACATCCGCGATACCGTGCGTGGCATCCTGCTGGGGCTGGAAGCACCGGAGGAGAAGGTGCGCGGCCAGGTGTACAACCTGGGTACGGACGAGGGCAATTACTCGAAGGACGACATCGTACGCCTGATTTTGAAACGATTGCCGGAGACCCGCGTGACCTACAAGGACATGACCTTCGGCGGCGACATGCGCGACATCACCGTCTCGTTCGAGAAAATCCGCCGGGAACTGGGTTTCCAGACGGAGTACACGGTGGATGACGGCGTGCGCGAGGTGTTGCACGCGCTGAAGCAGGGCATCATCCGCGACCCGATGGATTCGCGCTACCGCAACGCGCGGTTCATTGTACAGTGATTCCCTTTGTCCCCCCTCTCAGCCCTCCCCCCACAGGGGGGAGGGCTGGAAGAGGGGTAAGGAGATGAGAATGGAAAATTTCTGGAGTTCGCGTCGATTTTGTGTGACCGGGGGCGGTGGTTTCCTCGGTTCTTTTGTGGTGGAAAGGCTGCGCGCGCGCGGCGCGACGGAGGTGTTCGTCCCACGCAAGCGTGACTACGACCTGGTGCAGCACGCGGACGTGCTGCGCCTGCTGGACGATGCGCAGCCAGATGTCATCATTCATCTGGCGGCGAACGTGGGCGGCATCGGCGCCAACCGGCTACATCCGGCGGAGTTCTTCTACGACAACCTGATGATGGGCGTGCAGTTGATGCACGAGGCCTGGAAGCGCGGCGTGGAGAAGTTCGTCGCCATTGGCACGATTTGCGCTTACCCCAAGTTCACGCCTATCCCGTTCAAGGAAGAGCATTTGTGGGACGGTTATCCTGAAGAGACCAACGCGCCCTACGGCCTGGCGAAGAAGATGTTGCTCGTGCAGGCGCAGGCCTACCGCCAGCAGTACGGCTTCAACGCGATTTACCTCTTGCCGGTCAATCTGTACGGCCCGCGCGATAACTTCGACCTGGAGACCAGTCACGTGATCCCGGCGATCATCCGCAAGTGCATCGAGGCGCAGGAGCGCGGCGACGAGCAGATTGTGCTCTGGGGCGACGGCTCGCCCACGCGCGAGTTCCTGTACGTGGAGGATGCGGCGGAGGGCATCCTGCTGGCGACCGAGCGCTACAATGGCCCAGAGCCGGTCAACCTGGGGGCGGGGATGGAGATTTCCATCAAAGACCTGGCGGAGACCATCGCGCGCCTGACCGGCTTTGAAGGCCGTCTGGTGTGGGATACGAGCAAACCAAATGGCCAGCCGCGCCGGGCGCTGGACGTCAGCCGCGCGGAGAAATTCTTTGGCTTCCGCGCGCAAATGTCCTTTGAAGAGGGGCTGCGCCGCACGATCGACTGGTTCCGCGAACATCGGCATGAAATCGCCTGAAATGACCTCCACGAATGACGCCGACCTGATCGTGCTGGAGCCCACGCGTGGGTGGAAGACACTTAACCTGCGCGAACTGTGGCAATATCGGGAGTTGCTCTACTTCCTCACCTGGCGCGACATCAAGGTGCGCTACAAGCAGACGGTGCTCGGCGCGGCCTGGGCGGTGATTAACCCGCTGATTAACATGGTTGTGCTGGAGTTCGTGTTTGGCCGCCTGGCGAGCATGGGTTCGGAGGGGCTTCCGGGGCCGATTTTCCGTTTTGCGGCTTTGTTGCCCTGGGGATTGTTCTCCAAAGCGCTGAACGCTTCCGGGCGCTCCATGCTCTCCAACCGCAGCCTGATTACCAAAGTGTACTTCCCCCGGTTGTCCATCCCCCTGGCTTCGGTGCTCAGCGGGTTGGTAGATTTCAGCATCTCGTTCATTGTGTTGCTGGGGATGATGCTGTACTGGCACATCGTGCCGCCGGTGCAGTTGCTGCTGTTGCCGCTCATCCTGCTGCTCACGCTGGTGACGGCGTTGGGCGTGGGACTGTGGCTCTCGGCGCTGAACGTGCTGTACCGCGACGTGGGCTACGTGTTGCCCGTGCTCACCCAGATGTGGCTGTTCCTCTCGCCCGTGGGGTATTCGTCCGGCGCAGTGAGCGCTCGCTGGCAATGGGTTTACGCCCTGAACCCGATGACCGGGGTGATTGAGAGCTTCCGCTGGGCGGTGTTGGGCATCACGCCGACGAACGGCTTGCCGTTGAGCACGCTGGTGGGGCTTTCGTGTGCCATTTCGCTGACCCTGTTCATCAGCGGGATGTTCTACTTCCGCCGCATGGAACGCATGTTCGCGGACATGGTGTGAGCGCGTATGAGTGATCTGGCGATCCGAGCGGTTCATCTGAGCAAGCAGTATCGCATTGGAGCACAGCGGGAGACCTACCGCACCCTGCGCGATACGCTGGTGGACGTGGTCAAACGGCCGTTGCGCGCGCTGCGCGGTGCGTTGCCGGGGGCGGAAGAGAGCATCTGGGCGCTGCGCGATGTGGATTTTGAGGTGCGTCAGGGTGAGGTGCTGGGCATCATCGGGCACAACGGCGCGGGGAAGAGTACGCTGCTCAAAATCCTCTCCCGCGTCACTGAGCCGACCGCTGGGCGTGTGGAGATGCGCGGTCGGGTGGGGTCGTTGCTCGAAGTGGGCACCGGATTCCACCCGGAACTGACCGGGCGGGAGAACATCTACCTGAACGGTGCTATCCTGGGCATGAAACGCGTGGAAATTGACCGCAAGTTCGATGAGATTGTGGCCTTCGCCGAGGTGGAGAAGTTCATTGACACGCCGGTCAAGCGTTATTCCAGCGGCATGTACGTGCGGCTGGCGTTTGCCGTGGCCGCGCATCTCGAGCCGGAAATCCTGGTGGTGGACGAGGTGCTCTCCGTGGGCGACGCGGCGTTCCAGCGCAAGTGCCTGGGACGGATGAGCGACGTGGCGCACGAAGGGCGCACGGTGCTCTTCGTCAGCCACAATATGTCGGCGATCCTGAACCTGACCCAGCGCGCCATTGTGCTGGAGCGGGGCCGCATTCGCTTCGACGGCCCGACGGCGGAGGCGGTTGACCTGTATCTGAGCGCCGGCCTGGACTATACGGGCGAGCGCACCTGGCCGCCGCGGGATGGCGCGGATTTCCAGCCGCTGGCGTTGCGCGTGCGCGATGGGAAGGGACGCGTGGTCAGCACGGTGCGTTCGACCGAGCCGGTCACCCTGGAAATGGAATACCGCCTGGCGCGCCCCATTCAGGGGCTGCGGTTGGGAATTTACCTGACCACCATGCGCGGCGAGTACGTGTTCGTCTCGTTCGACACGGACGCCCCGGCGCAGTTCGAGCGCTGGAGCGTGCGCCCGGCGGGGCATTACCTCAGCCGCTGTACCATACCGGCGAATCTACTCAACGAAGGACGCTATCTGATTTCGGTGAACGCCAGCGTGTACGGGCTGCGGCGGTACTTCCTGGCGGAGAACGCCCTGTCCTTCACGGTGGACGCGACCGGTGCCCCCGGCTCCCAATGGGCGGAACCGCGCGCCGGCGTGATTCGCCCGGCGCTGGACTGGATGATCGAACCGCTGGAGCAGGAGTGAGCAACTGGTGAACGCGTTGAAGCGGCTTTATCAGCGGCTGCGACCCGAACCGCCGCGAGAGGGCTTCCGCAACTACCCCCTGGAGCCGTCCTGGGTGCGGGATGCGCTGGCGTTTGCGTCTCAGGCGAAACCGGCGCGCCCGAAGCGGGTGTTCTTCTTCGGTGTGCTACGCTACTGGACGTTCCACGAGGCGCTGATCGGTCTGGTGCTGCGCGGGAAGGGGCATCAGGTCTGGCTGGGACATTTGCCATACAAGGACTGGTTCACCCCAGCCTCGGCGGTTGTGCTGGCGCGACAGGATCGCTACAACCGGCATTACTGGAAGCGCCTGGCGCCGGCGATAGACGTGCTCAGCCTGTGGACGCCCCACGAGCCGGACGTGACCTTGCCAGAGGATTTGATGCACACGCTGGCGAAGGTCACGGATTTCGACGTGCAGTACACTGCGCAGAGTGAACAGGTGGACACCGGCGGCGACCTGTACCGGCTGCGCTGGGAGCGTAACCTGCGCGCGGCGAAGACGTTATGGCAAACGCTGAAGCGGGTGCAGCCTGATGTGCTGGTTGTGCCCAACGGGATGATTATCGAGTTTGCGGTGGCCTACCACGTGGCGCGACATCTGGGCATTACCACCGTGACCTACGAATTCGAGGAGCAGCGCGGGCGGCTGTGGATCGACCAGAACGCGCCGGTTATGCTGCAAGAGACGGATAGCCTCTGGCGCTCGGTGCAGGACCGCCCCTTCCTGCCCACTCAGCGGGAGCGCATCCGCGCCATGCTGACCGCGCGCAAGCAGGGCGAGTTGTGGGAGAACTTCTCCCGCCGCTGGCAGAAGGCGCGCCCGGAGAGCGGCGAGGCTGTGCGGCGCAAACTGCGCCTGGACGACCGCCCGCTGGTGCTGCTCGCGCCGAATGTGTTCGGCGATTCGGTGGTCTTCGACCGTCAGGTGTTCACTCAGGGGATGCGCGATTGGGTGCAGCGCACGGTGGACTGGTTCGCCCGCCACCCGGAGGTACAACTTGTGGTGCGTATCCATCCGGGCGAATCCCTGCTGCAGCCGGGCGGCATGTCTATGCAGACGGTCATTGAAGAGGCCTTTCCCCAGTTGCCGGAGAACGTGTGCGTGGTTCCCCACGATGCGGACGTCAACTCCTACGACCTGATCGAAATTGCCTCGCTGGGGATTGTGTACACGTCCACCATCGGCATGGAGATGGCGATGAGCGGCTTACCCGTTGTGGTGTGCGGCAAGACGCATTACCGTAACCGGGGCTTCACCCTCGACCCAGACAGTTGGGAGGCGTACTGGCGCATCCTGGAGGAGCAGTTGCGGCGTCCGCAGCCGCTTTCCGAAGAGCAGGTGGATCGCGCCTGGAAGTACGCCTACCACTTTTTCTTCGATTATCCACAACCTTTCCCCTGGCACATCGGGCATCTGGAAGAAGACCTGGAAACCTGGCCGGTGCGGCGCGTGCTGACCGAAGGGCGGGCGTTCGACCGCACCTTTGATTACTTTGCCGGAGAACCCATCCAATGGGACACGGCGGCATAGAAGGAGTACAACCGCATGGATTGGAGTCAATTGAACGTTTTGGTCACCGGCGGAACCGGTTCGTTTGGTAAGAAGTTCATCGAGGTGATGCTGCGCGAGTATCATCCGCGTAAACTGATTGTGTACAGCCGGGATGAGTTGAAGCAGTACGAGATGCAACATCAGCCGCCGTTCGATCATCCTTCGATGCGCTATTTCATCGGCGACGTGCGCGACCGGGCTCGCCTGGAGCGGGCGTTGCATGGCGTGGACGTGGTGGTGCACGCGGCGGCGCTCAAGCAGGTGCCTGCCTGCGAGTACAACCCGATGGAGGCCATCAAGACGAACATTCTGGGCACCAGCAACGTGATTGAAGCCGCGTTGGACGCCGGGGTGAAGAAGGTGATGGCCCTGAGCACGGACAAGGCGGTCAACCCGGTTAACCTGTACGGTGCGACCAAACTGGCGGCGGAGAAACTCGTGGTGCAGTCCAACGCCTACGCCGCCGGCAAAGCCACCCGCTACGCCTGCGTGCGCTACGGCAACGTGGTCGGCAGCCGGGGTAGCGTGGTGCCCGTCTTCCTGAAGCAGCGCACCACCGGCAAACTGACGATCACCGACCCGCGCATGACGCGTTTCTGGCTCTCGCTGGAGCAGGGCGTGCGCTTCGTTATCCGCTGCATTGAGCAGATGCACGGCGGCGAGGTGTTTGTGCCCAAGATTCCCAGCATGAAGGTGGTGGACCTGGCGAAGGCCATCGCGCCGGAGGCGGAGATCGAGGTCATCGGCATCCGGCCCGGCGAGAAGCTGCACGAGGTGCTGATCTCGGCGGACGAATCGCGCAGCGCGGTCGAACTGGAGGATATGTTCGTGGTGCAGCCGCCCGAATCGTCCTGGTTTGGGCGGGAGTGGAGCGCGAAAGGCCGTCCTTTGCCGGAGGGCTTTGCCTACGCCAGCAACACGAACACCGAGTGGCTGGATGTGGCGCAGATTCGCGAACTGGTCGCGCCCGTCGAGCAGGCGTATCTGAACGCGCAGGGCTGATGCGGATTCTGATTACAGGCGCCAGTGGCCTGCTGGGCGCGAACCTGGCGCTGACGTACAGCGCGTCCCATACGGTGGTGGGGGTGGTGCACCGGCATCCGCTGGTGAACCCGCCGTTCGTGGTGATTCAGGCGGATTTGCTCGACGAGGACGCCCGGAACGCGGTCTGGGAGCGGGCGCAGCCGGACGTGCTGATTCATTGCGCGGCGCTGGCGAACCTGGATGCGTGCGAACGTCACCCCGACCTGGCGATGCGCGTGAACGCCGACTTGCCCGGTCAACTGGCCGCGCTGGCCGCCCGCGACGGGGTGCGTATGGTGCAGATCTCCACGGATGCCGTGTTCGATGGGCAACGCGGCGATTACACCGAAGAGGACGCGCCCAACCCGCTGAGCGTCTATGCACGCACCAAACTGGCGGGCGAGCGTGCCGTGGCGGAGTGCTTCCCCGACGCGCTGATTGTCCGCATCAACATCTTTGGCTGGAGCGTGAGTGGTAGGCGCAGCCTGGCGGAATGGTTCCTGAACAACCTGCGCGCCGGACAGACGATGCGCGGCTTCACCGATGTGTTCTTTGCGCCGCTGCTGGTGAACGACCTGGCGGACTGGCTGCTTCGTATGCTGGCGGCCGACCTGCACGGCCTGTACCACGTGGTCGCAGCGAACGCGATGAGCAAGTACGCCTTTGGCGTGCGGCTGGCGGAGGTCTTTGACCTGGACGCGGGGTTGATTCAGCCGTCCTCGGTCGCGGAGAGCGGCCTGCGTGCGCCGCGCTCCCCGCGCTTGACGCTGCGCACGGACAAACTGCGCCGCGATCTGGGCGTCACGCCGCCGACGGTGGAGGAGGGCGTTGCGCGTTTTCATCGCCTGTTTCTGGATGGTTACCCCCGGCGGTTGGCGCAACTCGGAGGACGTGCATGAAACCACCTGAGTGGAATGAAACCCGTCCCATCCTGGTGCTTGGCTGCGGCTCGATTGGCAAGCGGCATCTGGGAAACCTGTGGTCGCTGGGTGTGCGCAACCTGTGCGCCATGGACCCCCAACCGGAGCGCCGCGAGGAAGTCCGCCAACGTTGGCCGATTCCGACCTTCTCTACGCTGGAAGAGGCGCTGGAGGCGCGGCCCTACGCAGCCTTCATTTGCTCGCCGCCGCGGTTTCACGTGGCGCAGGCGCTGGAACTCGCCCGCCACGATGTACACTTATTCCTGGAAAAGCCGCTCTCCAACACGCTGGACGGCGTGGACGAACTGATTGCGGAACTCGAACGGCGCGACCTGCGCTCGCTGGTGGGGTGCAACTTCCGCTTTCACCCCGGCCTGCAGGAGACAAAGCGACTGCTGGAATCGGGCGCCATCGGCCAGGTGCTCAGCGCGCGCGCATCCTTCGGCCAGTACCTTCCCGACTGGCACCCCTGGGAGGATTATCGCCGGGGGTACAGCGCTCGGCGTGACCTGGGTGGCGGCGTGGTGCTCGACCGCATCCATGAGGTGGATTACCTGTACTGGCTGTTCGGCGAGGTCGAGACGGTCTTCGGCGTGGCCGGGCACTTCAGCCGCCTGGAAATTGAGACGGAAGACCTGGCTGAGGCGGTGCTGCGCTTTCGCTCTGGCGTGATCGGCTCGGTGCACGTGGATTACATCAATCGCTCCTACACCTGTCAGGCGGAAATCGTCGGCGACCAGGGCACGATTCGCTGGTCGTTCCAGGAGCACCGCCTGGACTACTACCTGGCGGGAGATGGCGTCTGGCGTAGCCTGCATTGGCCGCGCTACGATGTCAACGCCATGTACGTGGAACAGACGAAACACTTTTTGCGGCTGCTGGCCGGCGAAGAGCCATCGTACAAGGACGTGCGACAGGCACGGGCGATTTTGCGCGTGGCGCTGGCCGTGTTGCAGTCGGCGCAAACTGGAACGCAGGTGGTGATTGATGACTGAACCGTATCGCCCCGTGGTGGGGATTATCCAGGCGCGCATGGGCTCCACCCGTTTGCCGGGTAAGACGCTGCATCCCATTCTGGGAAAGCCGTTGCTGGGGCACATCGTGGATCGGATGCGCGCCTGCACGCTGCTGGACGGGCTGTTCCTGGCGACCACCGACGCGCCCGAAGACCGCGCGCTCGTCGAGTGGGCGCAACGGGAGGGGTTGCCGGTCTATGCAGGCAGCGTGGACGATGTGCTCGACCGCTACTATCAGGCGGCGCGCATCGCCGGCGCGCAGACCATCGTGCGCATCACGGCGGATGACGCCTTCAAAGACCCCGAAGTGGTTGACCGCGCGGTGCGGATTTTCATCGACCGCTATCCCGACCTGGATTACGTGAGCAACACTTTGCAGCCCACCTATCCCGAAGGGCTGGACATCGAGGTGTTCTCCTTCCAGGCGATGGAGCGCGCCTGGAAAGAGGCCCGGCTGACCTCGGAGCGCGAGCACGTCACGCCTTATATCTGGAAGCATCCGGATCGCTTTCGCGTGCACAACTTTGTGTTAGATCGGGATCTTTCGCACCTGCGCTGGACGGTGGACTACCCGGAAGACATGGCTTTCGTCCAGGCGGTGTACGAACGTCTGTATCGACCGGGGCGAGTGTTCACCATGCAAGAGATCCTTGGTCTGCTGGAAGCCGAGCCGGAGTTGCAGGCCATCAACCAGGGGTTCCAGCGCAACGCGGGGTATCTGCGTTCGCTGGAACAGGATCGCCCAATCGAGTAAGGAGTTATCATGGAGCGAGTATCACAACGCGCTTATGAGTACGTCAAAGAGGTGCTGGACGGCCAGTTCCGCGCTTCATCTTATGGGCGGATGATCAACCGCCTTGAGCAGCTGTTCGCTGAGAAGTTCGGCGCACGGTATGCGATTTCGTTTGTCAATGGCACGGCCACGTTGCACGCAGCACTTGCGGCAATGGGCGTTGGGCCGGGCGACGAGGTGATCGTCCCGCCGCTGACCATGGCTTCCACCTCGTTCGCTGTGCTGCATGCCGGCGCAACGCCCGTGTTCGCCGACATTGACCCCGAGATGTGGACGATTTCGCCGCAGTCCATCGCTGAACGCATCACTCCGCGCACAAAAGCGATTATGCCGGTGGCGATTTACGGCCTTTCGCCCGATATGGATCCCATCATGCAACTGGCGGAGGAGCACGGTCTGATGGTGCTGGAAGATGATGCACAGTGCTTCCTCGGTAAGTACAAAGGTCGCATGGTGGGTACGCTGGGGCACGCTTCCTCGTTCAGCTTCCAGAGTTCCAAGCACATGACCAGCGGCGAAGGCGGCATGGTTCTCACCGACGACCTGGACCTGGCGACGAAGATCCGTCGCTTCAATAGCCTGGGATACGCTGCTGTAGGCGCGGGTGAGGGCAAGATCTCGAAGGATCAGATCCAGGATCCGTCCTATATCCGCCACGTTTCAGTGGGCTACAATTACCGTATGCCCGAGCTGTGTGCAGCGGTGGCGTTGGAGCAACTGGAACGTCTGAAAGAACTGGTATCCATGCGTCAGCAGGCGGCACATTACTACGCTCAGGCGGTAGAGGGCTGCTCCTGGCTGCAACCCCAGGCCGTGCCGGAGGGCTATGAGCACGCTTACTGGACGTATGTAATCAAGATCGACCCCGAAACCGTAACCTGGCACGATTTCCGCGCTAAATATCTGGAGTTCGGCGGCGATCCGTTCTACGGCGCCTGGCGCCTGACCTATCTGGAACCGGCCTTCCGGGGTCAGCGCTTCCACCCGGAGCAGAGCCAGGAGTACGATGAGGGGCTGTGCCCGGTGGCGGAGTCCGTGCAGCCCTACGTGATGCAATTGAAGACTAATTACTTTGACCGCGCCACCATGGAAGCCAAAGCCGAGGCGCTGGCCCGGACGATAGACTATTTCGGGCGGTAGGTTTCAGGGAGTTATCCCCGGATTGTCCACAGTTTTGGCAAAGTTATCCACAGGAGAAACGGAGGTTGAGATGCACGTGCCCGCACCAGAAATCCAGATCGGCGACCGCAAGGTTGGCCTGAATCATCCTACCTACTTCATCGCCGATATCGCCGCCAACCACGACGGCGATCTGGAACGCGCCAAGATGCTCATCCGGCTGGCGAAGGAAGCCGGTGCGGACGCGGCCAAGTTCCAGAACTTCCGCGCGCCCAAGATCGTATCGGATTTTGGCTTCAAATCGCTGGGGCGTCAACTCTCACACCAGGCGTCCTGGAAGAAGAGCGTCTTCCAGGTCTATCAGGAGGCGTCCATCCCCTTCGAGTGGACGCCCATCCTGAAAGAGGAATGTGATAAGGTCGGTATCCATTACTTCTCCTCGCCCTATGACTTTGAGGCCACAGACATGCTGGAGCCGTACGTCCCGGCCTACAAGGCTGGTTCGGGGTTGATGTCCTGGCCGGAGTTGCTGGTGTACATGGCGCAAAAGGACAGGCCGATTCTGATCGCCACTGGTGCATCAGACATCAGCGACGTGGTGCGTGCGATGCGCATGGTGCAGGAAGTGAACGATCAGATCGTGCTGATGCAGTGCAACACTAACTACACCGCCAGCCCGGAGAACTTCGATCACATTCACCTGAACGTGCTGAAGACCTATGCGGCGATGTTCCCCAACGCGGTGCTGGGGCTGTCGGATCATACGCACGGCCTGGCGACTGTGCTGGGCGCGGTGGCTCTTGGCGCGCGTGTGATCGAGCGGCACTTCACTGATGACAACGACCGCGAAGGCCCCGATCATAAATTCGCCACCAATCCCGACGACTGGGCGCTGATGGTGGAAGAGACGCGCAAACTGGAGCGTGCGTTGGGTTCCAGCGATAAGTTCGTGGCCGGCAACGAGAAGGAGACCTACATCGTGCAGCGACGCTGCGTGCGTGCCGCTCGTGACATCAAGGCCGGCGAGACGATCACGCGCGAAATGCTGGAAGTGCTGCGCCCCAACATCCCCGAAGCGGTGCAATCCTGGGAGATGGACCGGCTGATCGGCACGAAAGCGTTGCACGATATTCCCTTCGGCAAGGAAATCCGCTGGACGGACGTGGGCGCCTAGTGGCTCGGGTTCTCTATTTCTCGCGCGATTACACGCCGCACGATCACCGCTTTTTGAGCGCCCTGGCGCGGACGGACCACGAAGTGTTCTACCTGCGCCTGGAGCGCGGTCCGCGCGCGCTGGAAGACCGCCCCTTGCCGCCGGAGGTCACGCTGGTGCGCTGGGCGGGCGGGCGCGGCCCGGTGCGCGGTCGGGACGGGTGGCGGCTGCTGCGCGACCTGCGACGCGTGATCCGCGAGGTGCAGCCCGACTTGATTCACGCTGGACCGGTGCAGCGCTCGGCCTTCCTGGCGGCGCTTAGCGGATTTCGTCCGCTGGTCAGCATGACCTGGGGCTACGACCTGCTCTTCGACGCGGAGCGGAACGCAGCCTGGCGCTGGGCGACCCGCTTTACCCTGCGGCGCAGCGACCTGCTGATCGCCGACTGCGCCACGCTCCGCGACCGCGCGGTGGCCTACGGCATGCCCGCCGAGCGGGTGGTGTACTTCCCCTGGGGCATCGACCTGGTGCACTTTTCCCCCGGCGCGGATGGCGGTCTGCGCGCGCGCAAGGGCTGGGATGCCGAGACCTTCGTGGTGCTCTCCAACCGCGCCTGGGAGCCGATTTACGGCGTGGACGTGGTGGCGCGCGCCTTCGTGCAGGCTGCTCGCCAGGAGCCGCGTTTGCGCTTGTTGCTTCTGGGCGGTGGATCGCAGGCGGCGCAGTTGCGGCGTATTCTCCTGCAGGGTGGCGTGAGCGATCGCGTGGAGTTCGTGGGCTACGTTTCGCAGCGGGATTTGCCGCGCTACTATCGCGCCGCCAACCTGTACGTCAGCGCCTCGCACAGTGACGGCAGTTCGATTTCCCTGCTCGAAGCGCTGGCCTGCGGCGTCCCGGCAGCGGTGTCGGACATCCCTGGCAACCGTGAATGGATTACCCCCGGCGAGACCGGCTGGTGGTTTCCTGACGGCGACGCGGATGCGCTGGCAGAGGTCATCCTGGAGGCCGCCGCTGCCGACCGCGCGCGGCGGAAGACAATGGGCCAGGCCGCCCGCGCGCTGGCCGAAGATCGCGCCGACTGGCGGAAGAACTTTCAGCAACTGTTGCACGCGTATGACCGCGTGCTTGGAGGATGAGGCCAGATGCCTTCCTGGATGGAACGCGCGGTGCGCCGCACTTTGCCGTTTCTGCACCGCGTCCCCGTGCGCGACGTTCGGGGTGCGGGCAACGTGATTCGCTACGCGGGCGCCACGCTGCTGAATGTGACGTTCGACGTGCGCGGCGACCGGAACGAGATTGTCATTGCGCCGGGCGCTTTTCTGCGCGGTGTGCGCTTCCACATTCGCGGGTCGGGACACCGGGTGTACATCGGCGAGCGCGTGCGCATCAGCGTGCGTGGGCAAATCTGGATGGAGGATCGGGACGGCGAACTGCGTATCGGGCGCGGCACCACGCTGGTGAGCGGTCAACTGGCGGTGACCGAACCGGGTTCCCGTCTGATCATCGGTGAGGATTGTATGCTGGCGACGGAGGTGGAAATCCGCACGGGCGATTCGCACGCCATCCTGGACGCCCGCACCGGTGAGCGCATCAACCCGGCGCAGGATGTGGTGCTGGAAGACCACGTGTGGGTCGGGGCGCGGGCGATGATTCTGAAGGGTTGCACCCTGGGGAGGGATTCCATCGTGGCTGCCGGCGCGGTGGTGACCCGCTCCTGTCCGCCTCGGTGTATCGTGGCCGGCAACCCGGCCAGAGTGGTTCGTGAAGGGGTGACCTGGAGGCGAGCGCGCGCATGACACCGCAAATTACCGTGTTCTCGGCGCCCAAACCGTTCACCGATCCGCACATTGCCACCATTCAGCGCAACGCCATTCAATCCTGGCTTCGGTTGGGCGATGCGGTGGAGGTGCTGCTGCTGGGCGAGGAAGACGGCCTGGCGGAGACAGCAGCGGCGCTCGGCGTGCGACATGTCCCCCAGGTGGCGCGCAGCGCGTTGGGCACGCCGTTGATTCGGTCGCTGTTCGCTCTGGCGCGGGAACACGCGCGTGGCGAATTGCTGGCTTATCTGAATGGGGACATCATCCTGCTCCCTGACTTCTTGCAGGCGGTGCGCGCCGTGAGCCGTGAGCGCCGGAAGTTCCTTCTTGTGGGGCGCTGCTGGGATGTGTCCATCACCGAGCCGCTGGATTTTGCTGAAGGCTGGGATGCGGCGCTGCGGGCGCGCGCGCGGCGCGAAGGGCGGGTGCGACCGCCCACCGCGATGGATTACTTCGTCTTCCCGCGCCCCCTCTACCAGGATATACCGGAGTTCGCCGTGGGGCGTGCCGGTTGGGACAATTGGATGGTCTATCACGCCCGCCGCCAGGGCTGGCCGGTGGTGGACGTCACGCCCTCGGTGACCGTGATCCACCAGAGCCACGATTACCGGCATTTGCCGGGTGGGAAATCGCACCACAGCCACGTGGAGACCGACTACAACGTGCGCCTGGCGGGCGGCGAACGGGCGCTGTATCTACTGCTGGATGCAGACTACGAGTTGCGCGATGGCCGGGTGGTGCCTGCGCGGTGGAGCCTGCCTCGCCTGCTGCGGTGGCTGGAGCGTGCGCTGACGCCGGCGGACGGCTCGCACGGCTATCGCTGGAAGGCGGCGCGTCGGGTTCGGCGTCTGTGGAAGCGCATGGATGCGCGGGAGCAAAACTGATGCGTGTGGGACAAAATCCGGTCAAGATCGAGCGTCCGCCGCTCAAGCCGCCTGCACCGGTCACCGTGGTGGTGGTGACCTTCATCCCTTACCTGAGCGGCTATTTTGAGCACAGTCTGGATGTACTTCGGCTGTCTCTGGAGAGCTTGTGGCGGCACACCGACCGACCTTTCAACCTGCTGGTGTTCGACAATGCCAGTTGCCCGGAGGTGCGCGAGTACCTGCTGCAGCAGCGGGAGGCACGGCGCATTCAGTACCTGGTGCTCTCAGACAAAAATGTGGGCATCCCCGGTGCGTGGAATTTCGCCTTTCAGGCTGCGCCGGGCGAGGTGGTGGCCTTCGCCGATTACGACATCTACTTTCATCCGGGTTGGCTGGATGCCCATTTAAAGGTGTTGGAGACTTTCCCCAACGTGGGTATGGTCACCGGCATTCCGGTGCGCCCGCCGGAGGAGTTCTCCACCAGCACGCTGGCCTGGGCGACGCAGGAGCCGGAGGCCGAGATCACCCGCGGCGTGTTCCAGGAATGGGAGACGTACTGGACGCACGTCCGCAGCCTGGGGTTCTCGGAGGACAAGGCTCGCCGCACTTACGCGGAAGGTCTGGATATTCGTCTGATGTATCGTGGGATGGAGGTTTTCGTCGGAGCGGGGCATTTTCAGTTTGTGGCTCCCAAAGCGGTGTTGGCTGAGGTACTGCCGTTGCCGATGAAACGCGCAATGGGTGATGAGCGGCTGCTGGATCGGCGCATCAACGACCAGGGCTATCTTCGCCTGTGCCTGCCGCAGAAGTTCGTTCAGCACATGGGGAACGTCCCGCCGCCGGAGATCGTGGTGGCGCACGAGGAAAAGGACACTGTGCCGGTGCCTCAGAAGATGACTCCGGTGCAACGTACGCTGTATCGCTTGCTGGATTCTCCACCAGTGAGAAAGCCGCTCTTGTTCGTGTATAACAAGATTTTCCGCCTGTATTATCGGCGGGCAAGTGAATAATTTGTTTCGCGTGTAGCAGAACGGGAAACAGGAGCAAAACGACGGGTATGAGTTCCAAACGTGTATTTATCAGCGCCGATCATGGTCTGGCGATCGTGTACTTTTTGCAAAGCGACGTGGTTCCCACCTTGCTTGATGCCGGGGTGGAGGTGGTGCTCCTGACCGATGGAGCGTTGCTTGATCGGTTGCGGGCGAACTTCGCCCGCCCGGGTCTGATCTTTGAAGACCTGCGTCTGGATCAGGCGCGAGCGTACTTCCAGCAGGAATCGCCGTCCGTTCAGTACTGGCTGGACGTGTTTCGTCGCGGCGGTGCGTCGAACCGGATCAATCTGGAAGCGGTGGAGAGCAACATCCGCCTGATCGAGGGCAACGCCCGTGGTCGGCGGCGAAAGGTTTTCCCGCTGGTGTGGGCCGGGCTGGAGGTGCTACATCGCTCCAAAGCGGCACGGCGTGCGCTGGTCCGGGTGCAGCAGCGCTACACCCCTTCCATCTACCGCGACCTGTTTGAGCGCTATCAACCGGACCTGGTGATCGCAAGCACGCCGGGCTGGCGGCTCGACCGCTATCTGCTGCGCGAGGCGGCGGTTTACGGCGTGCCGTCCATGACCGTGATTGTGGGCTGGGATAACCCAAGCAGTTACAGCCTGTCGGGTGCGCCGGTGAATTGGGCTACCTGCTGGTCGGAGATCCAGAAACAGGAACTGGTGCTCGGTTCGGACTGGGACCCGGCGCGTGTGAACATCGGCGGCATCCCAGCCTATGATGGCTATTTTCGCCGCGAATGGGTGATGCCGCGTGAGGAGTACTTCCGCCTGCACGGGCTGGATCCAGACAGGAAGTTGATCTCCTACGCGTGCAGTTTCGTCACCTTCTCACCGAATATTCAGAACATCGAAGCTCTGGCGCGCCTGGTGGAATCGGACGAACTGGCTGCCCCGTCGCAGTTGCTGATCCGCCTGCACCCCAATCACTTCCTGGACGTGCCGCGCTTTGCGCGCGAAAGGGAGCAAATCCGGCAACTGGCGCGCGAGATGCCTCACGTCCATGTGGTTGAGCCGGTGCCGCTGGGTGGTTCGCTGGGGCATTATTCCGGTGAGGATATGCCGGAGAAATCTTCGATGATGGCCCATTCGGATGTGTTCACCACGGTGTATTCCACCATGCTGGTCGAGGCGTCTACCCACGGAACGCCGGTGGTGAGCGTGTGTATCGATTCGCCGACCGGCTGGCCGGGCGAGTTTACCCTGCCGCTCTCGCAGATCGGCGGCTGGCCGACCCATTCTCGCTTCCGCGAATCCGGTGCGGGGCGAGTGGCCTTTGACGTGGATCAGGTGCGCGATGCGTTGAATCACTACCTGGAAGACCCCGACGCTGACTGTGAAGCGCGACGGGCGTTTGTGGAGCGCGAGTGCACCTATACCGACGGGTCCGCCGGAAAGCGCACGGCGGCCTACATCCTTTCGCGAGTGAACAGTCTATGAGCCGTTTACGACAAATCCAGGTACGGGCGAAACTCGCCTGGCAGGTGTTCCGGCACGGGCCGCGCGCCCTGATGACCCAACGGGACATCCCCGCGATTTCGCCAGAAGAGGTGGCCGAAGCGCAGGCGTTCTTCCCGATGGACAAGTTCTTTGTCTTCGGGCACGCGCGGTCGGGAACCACGCTGCTGGCGCGCCTGATCCGGGTGCACCCGGAGGTGCATTGTAATTATCAGGCGCACTTTTTCACCCGCCCGCCGCTGTTGCAGGCGCTGGTCGCCGACCCAGACGTAGCGGCCTGGCTGCAACGCCCCAGCAATCGCTGGAGCCGGGGACGCGACCTCTCGCCGGTAGTACTGCGCGCAGTGGCGGATTTCATCCTGGAGCGGGATGCGCGGCGCGAAGGCAAGCGCATCGTGGGCGATAAAAGCCCGAACAGTCTACTGAACGGGCAGGCTGTGCGCCATCTGCACGCCGTTTACCCGGATGCCCGTCTGATCTTCATTGTGCGGGATGGCCGCGACGCGGTGCTTTCGCAGCGTTTCCAGAGTTTCATTGATGCTGTGCAGCATCTCACGCCGGAAGACCTGCGCATTCGGGAGGACTTTGCGAAACACTCCGAGGTCTTCTTCCGGGGCGAGCGCTCGGTGTTCACCGAAAAAGGGCTGCGCCGCGCGGCGGAGAACTGGGTGCAAAACGTGACCGAGACGCATCGCCTGGGTCAGGAATTGTACGGTGATCGGTATCACGTGCTGCGCTACGAGGATTTGCTGGCCCGTCCGTGGGAGGAGATGCAGCGTCTGTGGGTGTTCCTGGGCGCGCCGACCGACGTGGCGGGCCTGGGAGATGCTGTGGATGCTGAGATGCAACGCAACCCGGACGCTGACTGGCAACGGTACAAAGAGGGCGATCTGGTTGCCAATCTGAAAAAAGGGAAGGCCGGATCGTGGCGGGAACTGTTCACCGAGCGTGATCGGGCGCTGTTCCATGAAATCGCAGCGGATACGTTGCGGGAATGGGGTTACGAGGTCTCATGAAAATCCTCATTGCAGGTTTGGGTTCCATCGGACGTCGTCATCTTCGCAACCTGCTGGCGTTGGGCGAGCGCGACATTTTGCTCTACCGCACCCATCGCAGCACGTTGCCGGATGACGAACTGGCGGATTTTCCCACCTTCACCGATCTGGAAGCTGCGCTGGCCGAAGGGCCGGATGCGGTGATTGTGTCCAACCCCACGGCGCTGCATTTGCAGGTCGCCGTTCCGGCGGCGGAGGCCGGGTGCCATTTGCTGCTGGAAAAGCCGGTTTCCCATTCGCTGGACGGCCTGGACGCTCTGGAGCGGGCGGTGGCGCAGCGCGGCGTACAGGTACTGGTAGGCTTTCAGTTTCGATTCCACCCGACGCTGATCCACATCGCTGAGCTGATAGCGCAGGGGGCGCTCGGTCGGCTGGTGGGGGCGCGGGCGCACTGGGGGGAGTATCTCCCCGCGTGGCATCCCTGGGAAGATTACCGCCGCAGTTACAGCGCGCGCGCCGACCTGGGTGGCGGCGTGATCCTCACCCTGTGTCACCCGCTGGACTATCTGCGCTGGCTGGTGGGGGAGGTGCAGGCTGTGACCGCGCTGGTGACGCAATCTGGCGTGTTGGAACTGGACGGCGTGGAGGATTGCGCCGAGATCGGTTTGCTGTTTGCTGACGACGTGCCGGGCAGCGTGCATCTGGATTACCTGCAACGACCGCCGGAGCACGCACTCACGCTGATCGGCACCGATGGCACGCTGCATTGGGATTATCATCGCGGAGATATTCGCCTGCGCACCGTGCAAGGAGATCGTACGTATCGCCATCCGGAGCAGTTTGACCGAAACGACATGTTCCTGGCCGAGATGAAGCACTTTCTGGCGGTAGTGCGTGGCGAGGAGCAGCCGCGCTGCACCCTGCGCGATGGTCGGCGGGCGCTCGAGGTGGCGCTGGCGGCTCACCGCGCGGCCCGCGAAAAGCGGCTGGTGAATGTTTAAACGATCCGGGCGGCGGGGTCGTGTAAACCTCAAACAGGAGGGAGTTGAGTGTTGCTGCTCTGGAAGGTTTTTACAGGAGCTGTAGTCGGCTTCCTGGTGGGAATGACCGGCATGGGCGGCGGCGCGGTGACCACACCCCTGCTGATCCTGGTCTTTAAGATGGACCCGGTGCTGGCCGTGGGCACCGATCTGGCCTTCTCAGCGTTGACCAAGATCAGCGGCGGCTGGCAGCACATCCGCCAAAACTCTGTTGGTATTCAGCAAGTACTGTGGATGTCAGCTGGCAGCCTGCCGGCCTCCTGGCTGGGGGCACGGTTTGTGCTTTCGCGTGTGGACGATCCACGGCTGACGCTGGTATGGTTGCCGCGCTTGCTGGGTGGAGTGCTGATCGTGGTGGCGATCATCGTGCTGGCGCGGGTGACGCGCGTGTTGGGGCCGCACCATTGGGTGGACGTCCACTGGCCGCCTCCGGTGGCGTTGTTTGGTATCGGCGCACTGGGCGGCCTGTTGGTGGGGGTGACCTCGGTCGGCGGCGGCACGGTGATCATGGCCTTGTTGCTGATCTTCTTCTCCATCCCGTTGAGCAACATGGTGGGCCTGGACGTGGTGCACGGCGCGGTGCTGGGTATGGTCTCCGCGACGGCCTACGTGCTGGCCGGGCAGGTGGATTGGGCCACAGTGGCCTGGCTGCTGCTCGGATCCATTCCCGGCGCGGTGTTGGGCGCCTGGGCGTCGCACCGCGTGTCTCAGCGATGGGTGCGTGGTATACTTGGATGTTTGTTGATAGGCATAGGCCTTTCCTTAGTGCTGGGAAGGTAGTTTCGTTTTAAAGTATTGCCAGGGAGTTGTAAGGATATGAAAAAAGCAAGCCTGATTTCTCCGTATGGAGGTCGTCTGGTCAACCTGATAGCACTCGGTGATGAGCGCGAAGCGTTGATGGCGCGCGCAGCGGAGTTGCCGTCGATCAAGATCTCGCAGCGCGCCACGCATGACCTGGAATTGTTGGCGATCGGCGCGTTTTCGCCGCTGGATCGATTCATGGGCAAGGCGGATTACGAGCGTGTGCTGCGCGAGATGCGCCTGATCGACGGCACGCTCTGGCCGTTGCCCATCACCCTGACCGCGGATCCAGAGGAGTTGCCGCCGGTAGGTAGACAGCTCGTGCTGCGCAACGCGCTCAACGAGCCGCTGGCGATCATGACCCTGGAAGAGGTGTTCTCCTGGGATCCGGAGAAAGAGGCCCGCCTGGCTTATGGGACGAACGACCCGCGTCACCCGATGGTGGCAGAAATGGCCGGTTGGGGGAAGGTGTGCATTTCGGGTGAACTGAAAGTCATCAATTTGCCCGATCATTACGATTTTGCCGAGTTACGGCTGAAGCCTTCTGAGGTGCGCGAGCGCCTGGCGGCGATGGGGAACGACAACGTGGTCGCCTTTCAGACACGCAACCCGCTGCACCGCGTGCACGAGGAACTGACCAAGCGCGCCGCAGCACAGATCGGTGGCAGTCTGCTTATCCATCCAGTGGTCGGTATGACCAAACCCGGCGACGTAGATCACTACACCCGCGTGCGCGTGTACAAGGCACTGGTTGAGAAATACTATGACAGGAAGACCACCTTGCTCAGCCTGCTGCCGCTGGCGATGCGGATGGCCGGCCCGCGCGAGGCGCTGCTCCATGCGATCATCCGCCGCAACTACGGGGCCAATCATTTCATCGTCGGGCGGGATCACGCCGGTCCGGGCAAGGACAGCACTGGCAAGCCGTTTTACGGGCCGTATGACGCACAGGAACTGCTCAAACAGCATGAGGAGGAACTGGGCGTCAAGATGGTGCCCTTTCAATGGCTGGTGTACCTGCCGGATACCGACGAGTACGTGGAAGTGGACAAGGTCCCCGAAGGCGCGCGCACGCTTGCGATCTCCGGAACGCAGGTGCGCGAAGAGTATCTGGCAAAGGGGAAGTTGCTTCCGGAGTGGTTCACCCGTCCTGAGACGGCGGAAATTCTGCGGCAGATGTACCCGCCGCGCCACGAGCAGGGGTTCTGTGTATGGTTCACTGGTCTGAGTGGTGCGGGCAAATCGGCGACTGCGCGTGTGCTCACCGAATTGCTCATGGAGCGCGGCCGGCAGGTCACCGTGCTGGACGGGGACGTGGTGCGCACGCATCTCTCCAAAGGACTGGGCTTCAGCAAGGAAGACCGCGACACGAACATCCTGCGCATCGGTTTCGTGGCCAGTGAGATTGTGCGCCATCGGGGCGTGGTAATTTGCGCCGCGATCAGCCCTTACCGCGCCACGCGCGAGGAAGTGCGCAAGATGGTCGGCGAAAACTTCATTGAAATCTACATGGATACGCCGCTTGAAGTGTGCGAAGAGCGCGACGTGAAGGGCCTCTACGCCAAAGCCCGCCGTGGTGAGATCAAGGGCTTTACCGGCATCGATGATCCCTACGAACCGCCGATTTCCCCCGACCTGACCCTGACAGGCGTTGGTGCCACGCCGGAGGAGAACGCGCGCAAGATCGTTACGTATCTGGAAGAACAAGGCTTCCTGAATGGCACATAGCCTGAAACAGGATGGCAATCTGTCGGACAGGGTGCCCCATACAGACCATACGATGAGCATCTTCGATAAATTCAGACTGGACGGAAAGGTCGCTATCGTTACCGGCGGTGCCGGGCTGCTGGGACAGGAGTTCTGCCGTACACTGGCGGAGGCTGGCGCCGCTGTGGCCGTGGTGGACCTGAACGCCGATGGTGCTGGCCGGGTGGCTGAGACCATCCGTGCTGAGGGCGGTCAGGCGCACCCGTATGCGGTGGACATCACCGACCCCGACGCAGTCCGCTCGGCGGTGGGCGATGTGATTGCCCGCTGGGGACGGCTGGACGTGCTGGTCAACAGTGCGGCGCTGGATCCCAAATTCGACCCGGAGGCGCTGGCAAAGGGCATCACGCCGGGGCGCTTTGAGGACTATCCGCTGGAGCAGTGGCGGGCGGCGCTGGAGGTCAACCTGACCGGTGCGTTTCTGGTCACCCAGGCCTGTGTGCAGCCGATGGTCGCGCAAGGCAAGGGGAGCATCATCAATATTTGCTCCACCTACGGCCTGAACGGACCGGATCAGCGCCTGTACATCCGTCAGGGACAGCGCATCGCTTACAAACCGGTGTATTACACCGTGACCAAAGCGGGCATCCTGGGCCTGACGAAATATCTGGCGGCGTACTACGCCGGTACAGAGATCCGCGTCAACGCGCTGACGCCTGGCGGCGTGTTTAACGACCATGACGAAGAGTTTGTGCAGAAGTATGCCGCCCGCACCATCCTGGGACGCATGGCGCGCAAAGATGAAATGAGCGGGGCGTTGCTGTTCCTGGCATCGGATGCCTCATCTTACATGACGGGGGCTAATCTGGTGGTGGACGGCGGCTGGACGGCGTGGTGAGTGCCGATGTCTGACGTGCTCGCTCTGATCCCCGCGCGGGGCGGATCCAAGTCCATTCCCCGCAAGAACATCAAGCTCTTTGCCGGGCATCCGCTGATCGCCTACAGCATTGCCGCAGCCCTGCAGGCGGAGACGGTCACGCGCGTGGTTGTGTCCACCGATGATGAGGAGATCGCAGCGGTGGCACGAGAATACGGCGCAGAGGTGCCTTTCCTGCGCCCGGCGGACCTGGCTCAGGATCGCACTCCCGATCTGCCGGTGTTCGTCCACGCGCTGCGCTGGCTGGCCGAGCAGGAAGGTTTCCGGCCCGAGGTGGTGGTGCAATTGCGCCCCACTACACCGGTTCGCCCGCCGGGGATGGTGGATGAGGCCGTGCGGCTGCTGATGGCTCATCCCGAAGCGGATTCCGTGCGTGGCGTGGTGCCTTCGGGGCAAAACCCATACAAGATGTGGCATATTGTGGACGGGCGGATGGAGCCGCTGTTGCGATTGGAGGGGGTGGAAGAGCCATACAACGCCCCCCGTCAGCAACTTCCACCCACCTACTGGCAGACAGGCCACATTGACGCCATCCGCCCGCGCGTGATCCTGGAACAGGGATCCATGAGCGGGCGGGTGATCCTGCCGCTGGTGCTGGATCCGGAGTACACGGTGGATCTGGATACCCCGTTGGATTGGATGTGGACAGAATGGATGGTTCGCACCCTGGATCTGCCCATGGTATGGCCGGGACGCAAGCCGCGTCCCTGGCCGCGGACGGTGCGCCTGCTGGTGCTGGATTTCGACGGTACGCTGACTGACGACCGCGTGTGGGTAGACGAGACCGGTCGAGAGATGGTGGCAGCACATCGCGGGGATGGTTTTGGCATCGCACGTGTGCGCCGTGCCGGGGTGGAGGTGGTCATCCTGTCCACCGAGACCAATCCCGTGGTGGCCGCCCGCGCGCGCAAACTGGGCGTGTCCGTTTTCCAGGGAGTGGAGGACAAGCCCGTGGTGTTGCACCGCCTGCTGGCAGATTGGGGAATACCCGCCGAGCAGGTGATCTTCGTGGGGAACGATTTAAATGACGTTCCCTGTTTTCCGCTGGTCGGGTTCGCGGTTGTGCCGGCGGATGCTCATCCAGAAGCAAAGCGCGCGGCGGATTGGGTGCTTACGCGCAACGGTGGCCACGGCGCAGTGCGCGAAGTGTGTGACCGAATTTTGACAGATATGGCTGAGGAATGAGGCAGGGATCGGGGAGTGGCGAGGTTCCGCCATACCCCGATCCCCACCCTTCGGCTTCTTCCCCTGGTGGAAGGGGCATCTGAACGGAGCAAACTGGAGGAAGTATGGCGAACACGGTGCGTTTAGGTGACCGAATCGTCGGGGAGGGACACCCGACGTATATTGTGGCCGAGATCGGCATCAATCACAACGGCAGTGTGGACATTGCGAAACTACTCATCGACGCGGCAGTGCACGCTGGCGTGGACGCGGTCAAGTTTCAGAAGCGCACGCCGGAAATTTGCGTTCCAAAAGACCAGTGGAATCGGATGCGGGAGACCCCCTGGGGGTATATCTCTTACATTGACTACCGGCACAGGGTGGAGTTCGGCGAAGAGGAGTACCGCGAGATCGACCGTTACTGCGGGCAAAAAGGCGTGACTTGGTTCGCTTCAGTATGGGATATTCCCTCGGTAGATTTCCTGGAGGCGTTCGAGCCGGTAGCGTACAAGATTCCCTCGGCAGCGCTTACGGATCACGGTCTGCTGCGCCGCGTGCGCGAGACCGGGCGCCCGGTGATCCTTTCCACCGGTATGTCTACCATGGAGCAGATCCGCGCGGCGGTGGATGTGGTGGGCACGGAAGACCTGATCATCACCCATGCCACCAGCACCTACCCCTGTGAACCGGAAGAACTGAACCTGCGGGTGATCCATACGCTTCGTAAGGAATTTCCCGGCGTGCCGATTGGCTACTCCGGCCACGAGGTCGGCCTGGTAACCACAGCGGTGGCTGTGGCGCTGGGCGCCTGCCTGGTGGAGCGGCATATCACGCTGGACCGTGCCATGTGGGGCAGCGACCAGGCAGCATCGGTGGAGCCTGGTGGTTTTGAGAGACTGGTGAAGTATATTCGCGTCACAGAAGAGGCGCTTGGCGACGGCATCAAGCGGGTATACGAGAGTGAAAAGAAGTCGATGAAGAAACTGCGACGCTACCTGTAATCGTCGTTATTGGTGTGTTGCGTCAGGTGGGGCAGGCAAGAGAAGGCGTCTTGCTTCCCCGCTTTTCGTTCTGGAGAGGGTATGGCTGAGATCCGCATTGGCGATCGCCTGGTTGGCGATGGACTTCCCACGTACATCATCGCCGAGATCGGGGTGAACCACAACGGCCTGTTGCCCCTGGCGTTGGAACTGATCGACGCGGCAGTTGAGGCTGGCGCAGATGCGGTCAAGTTCCAGAAACGCAACTTGAAGCGACTTTACGGCAGGAAGTATCTGGAAAACGCGAATGTGGGTGAGAAGTCGCTTCGCTACCTGCTGCCCATTTTGCAGAAGGTGGAATTGCCCGACGAGGCGTACCTTCAGATTGTGGAATATTGTCGGAAAAAAGGCATTACTTTCCTGTGTACCCCTTTCGACCGCGACAGCGCCGACTTCATCGCCCCCTTCGTGCCGGCCTTCAAGGTGGCATCGGCAGACCTGACGAACCTGCCCCTGCTGGATCACCTGGTGAAGAAGGGCAAGCCGCTGATCCTTTCCACCGGCATGTCCCGCATGGAAGAGGTGGAGACCACGGTGCGCTTTTTGCGGGAACGTGGTGCGGAGTTTGCCCTGCTACACTGTAACAGCACCTACCCGGCGGCGTTTGAGGACATCAACCTGCGTTTCATGGATCGGTTGCGGGAGTTTGGTGTGCCGGTTGGCTACTCGGGCCACGAGCGCGGCATTGCGGTCTCTGTGGTGGCGTCGGCGCTGGGCGCCTGTATCATTGAACGGCACATCACGCTGGATCGCACGATGGATGGGCCGGATCACGCCGCCAGCCTGGAACCGCACGGCTTCCAGAAAATGGTGCGTGATATTCGTCAGGTGACCCTGGCGTTGGGCACGGGTGAGGAAAAGTTTATGTCGCGCGGCGAGATCCTGAACCGCGAGGTGCTTGCCAAGAGCCTGGTCGCCTCGCGGCGCATCGAACCCGGTGAAGTGGTCACGCCCGAGATGGTGGACGTGAAAGGCCCGGCACTGGGACTGTCGCCGCAGCGATACCCGGAGCTGTTAGGTCGCACCATTCAGCGGGTGATTGAGGAGGACGAACCGTTCACGGAGGAAGACCTGGGCATCGAGCGCAAGATAGACCTGGAACACACGCTGCCCATGGTGTGGGGCTTCACCGTGCGCTTCCGCGATTTTGAAGGGTTGTTGAAGTATCGCCCCAGGATGCTGGAGTTTCACTTTACGGATCATGATCTGAATGAGCATTACCCTGGGGAGGATTACGATCTGCAACTGGTGGTGCACGCGCCGGAATTCTGGGATCGCACGCTGGTAGACCTGTGCGCGCTGGACGAGCGCCAGCGACGCGATTCGGTGGCGTTGATGCAGAAGACCATCGACCTGACGCGCGAGATGGCACCTCACTTTCAGGGCGTGCCGAAGGTGGTTATCCACCCTGGTGCGATGAGTCTGGATCACCCGATTGAAGACCGAGAGGTGCTCTATGCGAATCTGCGACGTTCCCTGGCGGAGATTGACGCAGAGGGGGTGGAGCTGTTGCTGGAGAACCTGCCCCCTCATCCTTGGTACTTCGGAGGGCAGTGGCTGACCAACGCATTTATGGATGCGGAAGAAATCCGTGCCTTTCTGGACGAAATGGGCCTGAACATGTGTTTTGACACTTCCCATGCCAAACTGTACTGCAACTGGGCGCACAAGGATTTCTATGACCAGGTGCGCATCCTGCTGCCCTATATCCGGCACCTGCACTTGGCTGATGGCTCTGGCCTGGATGGGGAAGGGTTGCAGATCGGTGAAGGGAATATCAACTGGGTGGAATTTTTCCGCGTGATCCGAGACTACAGGGGCACCATGATCCCCGAAATCTGGCGCGGACACCAGCGGGATGGAGAAGGATTTGTGATTGCCATCCAACGGCTCTCGGAGGCCTACTTCCGTGCGCAGGAGGCGACCTGAGGTGGTTCCACGTCGCTTCTCTTTGCCCTGGTGGCGCAACAAGTGGGCGTCCTGGCAATCGGATCGGCGCATGGTTGCCATGGGGCGAGCGGTGGCTCGTCAGGCTCAGGCAGATGTGGAGCAGCGCCCGGTGGTGTTGTTCAACGTCTCTACTCGTCTGGTCGGGTTGAGCCAGAACGCCGCGTTTCAGTTGCTCACCGGTTGGGCGCTGCGCCTGAATGGCGTGCCGGTGGTGCATTTTGTCTGCGACCGGGGGGTACAGCCCTGCGTGCTCGGCACGCACCGCGATAATGTGCGCCAGCCGCCGCCATGCGATCTTTGCACGGCGTACTCCCGCCGCGTGTACACCGGTGCAGAGGTGCAATCCTTTTCCTGGCGGGGAGACCCGACCCTGCAATCTGCGCTGGACGGCCTGACGCTGGATGAACTGGCCGCTTTTTCCTATCGAGGGATGCCGTTGGGGGCACTGGTGTTGCCCGCCGCGCGTTGGATTCTGCGACGCCACCATTTGCCCGATGACGAGGATCACCGTTTCCTGCTGCGGCAATATATCCTCTCCGCCTGGAACGTGGCCCAGCAGTTCGGTGTCTTGCTGGATCGCGTTCAACCGCAATCCGTGGTGGTGTTCAACGGGATCATGTATCCTGAAGCGGCTGCCCGCTGGACGGCGCAACAGCGCGGCATCCGTGTGATCACACACGAAGTGGCGTTCCAGCCGTTCTCGGCCTTTTTCACCGAAGGGCAGGCCACAGCCTATCCCATCAACATTCCTGACGACTTTGAACTCACGCCGGAGCAATCAGCGCGGCTGGATGCTTACCTGGAACAGCGGTTCCAGGGGCGTTTCACCATGGCCGGGATCACCTTCTGGCCGGAGATGAAAGGGCTGGATGAGGCCTTCCTGAAGCGGGCGGCGCAGTTCAAGCAGATCGTGCCGGTGTTCACCAACGTGGTCTTCGACACCAGTCAGGTGCATGCCAATGTGGTCTTCCCGCACATGTTCGCCTGGCTGGACAAGGTGTTGGAGATCATCCGTGTGCATCCAGAGACGCTGTTCGTCATCCGCGCACACCCGGATGAGATGCGGCCTGGAAAAGAAAGTCGTGAAAGCGTGGCTGACTGGGTGAAACGACACGGTGTGGATCGTTTACCCAACGTGGTGTTTGTGGATTCACGGGAGTACCTGAGTTCGTATGAACTGATTCAGCGTTCCAAGTTCGTGATGGTGTACAACTCGTCAATCGGGTTGGAAGCGGCGTTGCTCGGCATACCGGTGCTTTGTGGCGGCAAGGCGCGCTACACCCGTTATCCTGTTGTCTTTTTCCCAAAAACGCCAGAGGATTATCGCCGTCAGGCGGAAGCATTCCTGAAAGCTGAGCGTGTTGCGATGCCGCCGGAATTTCGGCGAAACGCACGACGCTTTTTGTATTATCAGTTGTTCCGCGTGCAAATCTCGTTCGCTCGCTTCTTGCGGCCAGCCGGGCTCCCGGGCTATGTCTGGTTGTCTTCGTTTTCGACTGAGGATATCCGTCGGGATGAGGAGATGCGGCGCGTGGTGCGCGGCGTGCTGACGGGAGATTTCGGCGTTCAGGAGGAAGCTGGGTGAGGGCGCTGCGCGAGCGTCGGGTCTGGCTGATGTTTGCAAATGAGCGTGGTGTGGTGGTGGCCGCATTGTGGGTTGCGGTTGTCCGCTTTGTCAGCCGCGTGCCGCACTGGTTCGACCTGACGATCTCCGACGACAGCGATTACATGTATTTTGGCGTGCACTTTTTCGATGCGGCCCGGGCGGGGCGCCCTTCGGGGGACTGGTCGCCGTTGTATAAATTCTGGTTCTATGTGCTGGGGCGTCTGTTCCCGGATACCGCCGTTTTGCACTACGCGAGTATGATCCTGATGGGGGCACTGATCCCGCTGATTGCGTATGCGCTGCTGCGTCGACTGGGGTGCGCACCCTGGTTTGCCGCTCTGACGGCGGCGTGGCTTTTGATCCATTATCTGACCTGGTTCCCGGAACCGCGGGTGGGATTGTTCGCGGTGCTGGTGCTGCTGATGGTCTGGTGGGGATGTACGCTATTTCCAGATCGCTTGCAGCGATGGTGGTTTTTTGCAGCAGGTTCGCTGCTGGTAGCGTATGTCCGACCGGAATTCTTCTTGACAGGCATAATCGCAACGGTAATCGCTGGTGGTCATACGCTTCACGTTTGGTATATGGGAAAGAAGCCTCTGAAGCGACCTGGATTTGCTCTGCTTGGTGCTGGGGTGCTGGCTGTTGCGTTGCTGGGGTGGTGGGGCGTACCGGTAAGCGGGGCACGAAGTGTGTATGCCTTTGGACAGCACTATGCCCGCAATCAGGCTTGCTTGCATCTTGATTGGGCTGTCGGTCTGCATTGGGAGGAGGTGCTTCAACAGGAGTTTGGAGGAGCGGATAGTTTACTCCGGGCAGTGCGCGCCAATCCGGGAGCGGTGATTCGTCATGTGCGTTGCAACGTTCAGACTTTTGCGCAACAGCTTCCTCTTTTGCTGGTGCGTTCTGCTTTCGGGGGTGAGCGTTTGTTGTTGCGGTTATTTGTCGGGGGAATGGTGTGGTTGGCCCTGGCGCGATGGCGATGGTTTTGGGCGCGGGTTCGTGCTTCCTGGCAGGATGGCATGCTATTGATTGGTGTCCTGAGCCTGTTGCCGTTTCTGCTGGATACGTTGTTGATTTATCCGCGGGAACATTATCTGACGGCGCTCATCCTGCCGTTTTGGGTTTTGCTGGCTGCCGTGTTCGGGCCACAGGAAGGAGGCCATTCGTTGCGTGGCAGGGGGTTGTGGGTAGGGGCGTTGCTCGTTGTGGCACTGTTTCCACGGTTGGATCATTTTTTTTGTAGGAAAAGTTCCCGCCAAACCGGTCTTGGAGACGGTACAATTCGTTCGCTCGCTGGAAGCGAAAATGGATGAGCCGGTGCGCATGTTTGCTATTCAGCCGCTGCAGACCACGTTTGCTTACGTGTATTTTGATGAGGATTTTGAGCCTGTGCGTTATAAACCGGATAATGTCTCATAACGTGGTGTAAATTCGGACTTGAAAAAAAGGCCATCGTGT
>CAYSXA010000012.1:0-35357 GCA_964435005.1 uncultured Anaerolineaceae bacterium
CGAGCGGAGGCCGAGGGAGCGAGACACCGCCGAGCGGTGGGGGCGGGCAGGTTGGGATAAGAGGGGTGGTCTTGCCGCATCCCGCCGGGCCGTGGACGAACAGGCGCGCGTCGAACGGCGCCTCGGCGATGGTGTGCTGAGGGGGAGTCAGTTGCCAAGGCATGGCTTCATTATAGCAGAGCGACTTGTCGGCAAGGGCAAAAACGTCTTGGCAGGGATAGTATTTGTGGGGGAAACGATGTCCTGAATTTCTTGACGATTCGCTGTCCTGGTGATATAGTTGCGCCGATGTTCAGCCAGATGCACACCATTCGTATGACCAATACTACCACCACCCGCAAGCGCGGCGTGGGCGGGCGTTGGTGCGCATCGGGCTGAGATTTCTCGTTTAGCGTACCTCGGTGTACCAGCGCCCCAAACGGGGCGCTTTTTTCATAACCTGATTTCTCGTTTTGGAGGAGAAAGCCCGATGTCCGAAATCGCCCTGCCCGCACCCGATGTCCCCGTGTACGCTGTGCCGACGGAGAACCTGCTGCCGGTCAGCGACCACCTGAGCCGCATGGCTCCCATACCGCCTTCACGCATGTTCCTGATCAAGCAATCGCTGCGCACCTTTAAGGAAAAGCATCCCGACCAGGAGGTGTACGATGCCTCGCAAGGGGATGGTGGCGCCAGTCTGCCGGGCACGCCGCCCGAAATCCTGGAAGAAGCCGCGCGCTTACAGGTGGAGCACGGCACGCGCTACGACATGCCCTTCGGCACGGCGGAGTTCCGCCGCGCGGTGGTGGAGGATTACTGGCAGCTTGACCCTGTGCTGGGTTGGGGGCCGCAGAACGTGGTCGGCTGCGCCGGTGGACGCGACGCGTTGGTGAAGGCTTATCAGGCCATGCTGGCGCTTGGCCACGGTCGGCAGGGGGATGTGCTCGTGGTCTCGCGCGTGCCCTGGATTTCGTACAACTGGGGGCCGTATGGCGTGGGCGCGAATGTGATGCTGGCCCCCGGCCATCCCGACGACGGCTGGGCCTATAGCGAGGAAGGCATCCGCGCGTGCGTGGAGTTTGCCGCCCGCAGCGGGCGCAAAGTCGCCGGGCTGGTGATCACCTGTCCCGATAACCCCACCGGACGCGTGCTCTCCCTGGAGACCCAGGCCCGCCTGGGACGGGCCGCATTGCAGGCCGGCGTGGCCTTCGTGCTCTACGACTGGATTTACCACCACGTCACCGATGAGCAACCCTTTGACCTCAACGCCTTCCTACGTCTGTTCGAGCCCGCCGAACGCGACCGGCTGATGTTCCTGGACGGGCTGACCAAGAGCCTGGGCGCGTCGAACATCCGCTGTGCCCACCTGCTGGCCTCGGAGGAGGTCACCCGCTTCATCATCGCGCGCGCGTCCCACAGCGTGATGCCCTCGTTCTACGCGCTGGCGGTGGCGATGGCCGCTTACCGGATGGGTTACCGCCAGGCCAGCCGCACCATCGTAGAGCCGACCAACGCCAGTCGTGCCGTGCTGCGTGATTTTCTTCAACAGCACAACTTCACCCATATCCTGGGGCAGGGGTATTACGCCTTCATCCATGTGGGAAAGTGGCTGCGGGCGCGTGGCTGGCAGGATACCGAACCTCTGGGGCGTTATCTGGCTGAGGAGCACGGTCTGGCCGTGGTTCCGGGTGTCTTCTTCTCCCGATTCGGCGGCGAGTGGATCCGCTTCTCGTACGCCACCCCGCCGGAGCGCACCCGCGCTGCTGCCGAGCGGCTGTTGCAAGGCCTGCAGGCACTGGAAGGTTGACAGGAGGCGGCCATGACCTTCGAACAGGAACTCCCCGCCTTCGCCGAAAAATACCGCCTGGCGCTGGAGACGGCCCTTGCCGAGCATCCCGAAAGCGGTTTATGCGGCTTCGAACTGGAATGGAACCTGCTGGACGACCACTTTCGCCCCCTGCTCACCGTGGGCTCTGGTCCGGAGCAGCAATCCTTTGTAGATTACCTGCAAGACCATCGCATTCCGGAGGGATTGCGCTCCTACTGCCAGCGGGAGGTCTTCCACTGGATGATCGAGTGGGCTACCCGTCCCTACTACCGCCCCCGTGATGCCGTGTATGCCGCCCGATTACTGGAAAGCGCACTGCTGAACGCGCTGCACCAGGCCGGGCGCGCGTTTGGGGAGCGTCTGTACGCCTGGCACGGCAATCTGCTTTACCCTACCCATGTCAGCCACGATTCCATTCCCGGTTCCTGGGAAATTGCAAAACGGCGCTACCTGGAACGCTGCGTGGACCTGTATGGCGATACCCTCGCCACCGCCGGCAACCACACCAACCTTTCCCTGCCCGAACCGCTGCTGGCCTGGGATTACATGCACCTCTCGCCCGCCGAACGCCAGACGCGCCGCCTGGAGGACTACAAGAGCGAGGTGTACGTTACGGCCACGCGCATCATGCGTGCCTTTGCCGCACTGTTCATCGCCACCACCGCGTCCACCCCCTGGCAGACGCAAATCCGCGACGGCCAGCCGACGGTCCTGCTGACCGAATTCGACTCGGTGCGCAACCTGACCTTTCCCAATCCCCCTACGCTGGATGTGCCTGACCTGTATCGCACCCACGCGGATTACCTGCAAATATCCACCGACCTGGTACGGCGGGGCGTGCGCTTTGGCAACAACAACTGGACGCCGGTGCGGGCGCGTTCCTTCGCCGAACGCGTGGAGCAGGTGATTGCCGTGACAGGAGAGCAGTTGCAGGCGCTGTACGCCCGTGGCCTGTACGCGCTAGGCGAGGACACTGACCCGGTGGAGGAAATGGCGCACCAGATTGAGGTGGAGAACCTGATCACCCGCCTGCACATCCCGATGGCGCGGGTGGAGGTGCGCACGGATGACGGGGGCAACCCGCTGGACGTGGACATCGCTAACCTGACGTTGAAGCATCTGCTGTTGCTCCGCATTTACGCCGACCCGACCTTTGGCCGCGCCTTCCGCTACGACCGCGAAGACCTGGCCCGTGCCCGGCGCAACGAGGAACTGGCTGCCCGCCACGGGTTGCGCGCGGTGATCGAAGACCCCTTCAACGGCAAGCCGGTTGGGATGCGCGACTTTCTGCGCCGCACGCTGGCCGATTTGCGACCGCTGGCCGAGGCGCTGGATTTGTGGGACGATCTGCAACCGCTGGTCGAGATGGCTGCCGGCGCGCCCAACACCGCTGAGCGGTTGCGCGCCCGCCTGCGACCGCTGTTGCAGGGGGAAGACATCCCGCTGGAGGTATTGCTGCAACTGGCCGCTGAACGAGAAGCGCAGGTGCAGCGGGACGTCTATGCCTTGCTGCAAGACCTGCCCGACGGCGAGAGCGAGCGTCGAAAGCTCGATACCCTGCTTGCACTGGTGCGGGAGCAGGTGCAGCACGAGCCCGACCCCTGCGTTCGCTTCACCCTGCCGCCCCAGGTGCGTGTTGCGTCGCAAGACACCACCGCCGAGGTGTTGGAGGTCGCACAGGCGCTCATCCGCATCCCGTCGGTCACCGCCTGTCCGCAGGAGCGGCTGGACGAGGTCTATCGCGCCAGCGCCTGGATTGCGGACTATCTGCGCACGCATGACCTGCACGTGCAGGCGTTCAATCAGAGCCGTTACCCGGCCATCCTGGCGACCTTCCCCGATGAGGGAGCGCCCCAGGCGCCGGTATGGCTGGTCGGGCACTACGACGTGGTGGCGCCGGAGCCGGATGACCGGCAATTCGAGCCGCGCATTGAAGGGGATTTCCTCTGGGGGCGCGGCGCGGCGGATATGAAGACCGTGGTCGCCACCTTCATGGTCTGGATGAAAGACGCCCGGCGGCACGGGCCGCCTTACCCGCCGGTGGCGTTGTTGCTAGTGGGCAACGAGGAGAATGGTGAAATCGAGCCGATGGGGACGCCGCACGTGCTGCGCGCCTGGGAGGAGGCCGGGAATCCGCCACCGCAACTACTGGTGGCGGGCGAACGCACCGGTGAGGGCGGGCGTGACCTGTGGGGCGAGATTTGCATCCAGAACCGGGGTGTGGCGCGGCTGGAAATCGTCGCGCACGGCAAGCGCGGGCACACCGGCGTGGTGGGCGCGCACGCCGACCTGACTGTCCGGTTGGCGGCGGCGCAACAGGCGTTACAGGCCCTGGCTGCCGAACACCTCACCCTGCACAGTGAGGACGGCTGGCAATCCCAGATTCGCTTCCCCTTCATCCGGGTGGGAGAGCCGGGGCTGTTCAACATCACGGCGGATCGTGGCACGCTGGGCGTGGAGATTCGTGCCATCCCGCAAGATGACCTGCACGCCCTGCTAGACGCCATCCGTGCCTGGTGTGCCGATCAGGGGTTGGATGTGGAAATCACCGCCCAGGAGAACGGCGTGGCCTGCGACCCGGAAAACCCGCACCTGCAGGCGTTGATTCGCGCGGTGGAGCGCGCTTCCGGCCAGCCCGCCCGCGTGGGGCGCAAACTCCCCGGCACCAGCGCCCGCTTTGCTCCCAACGGTCAGGGCGTGGTCTGGGGACAGAGCGGTATTGGTCCCCACTCCGCCGAAGAACGGCATTACATCCCCAGTATCCTGCCCTATTACCGCGCCTTGAACGAATGGGCAGCGGTGCTGATGGGGAAGGGTTGATTTGAAGTGGCAGAGGCAACCAATGAACCAATGCAACCTGTGCAGCTAGCCAATACCAACTCGACCACTCAGACCAGTTAGACCAATCGGACCAGTTCGACCAATGAGACCAATTCAACCAATCACCCCCCTTGTCATGAAATTCGGCGGCACTTCGGTGGGGACGCCGGAGGCCATGCAGCGCGTGGTGACGATTGTGCAGCAGGCACGGGCGGAATGGCCGCAGGTGGTTGTAGTGACGTCCGCGCTGAGCGGCGTGACCGACCGATTGCTGGACACCGCCCGGCAGGCGGTGGCCGGCGATCGCGAGGTGATCCTGCCAGCGGCGGAAGAGCTGCGACAGCGCCATCGAACCATCAGCCGCGCGTTGATCCCTGACCCTGAACGTCGGCGCGCGGTGGAAGCGGAGGTCGAGACGCTGATCGAAACCTTCGTCCACCTGTGTCAGGCGGTGCACGTGCTCGGCGAGGCCACGCCGCGTGCCCTGGACACTATCGCTGCATTGGGCGAGCGGATGAGCGTGCGCTTGCTGGCCGCCGCGCTGGAAAGCGCCGGCATCCTGGCGCAGGCGGTGGAGGCCACGCAACTGATTGTCACCGACGACCGCTTCCGCGACGCGCACCCCGATCTGGAGGCCACCCGCCCGCGCGTGCAGGCGACGCTCCAGCCCTTGCTGGACGCAGGCCTTGTACCGGTGGTCACCGGCTTCATCGCCGCCACGCCGGACGGCGTGACCACCACGCTGGGGCGCGGCGGGAGCGACTACTCCGCTGCCCTGCTCGGCGCGGCCTTGCCTGCCGCCGAGGTCTGGATTTGGACGGATGTGGACGGTGTGATGACTGCCGACCCGCGCCTGGTGCCCGACGCGCACACCATCCCCACGCTCTCCTATCGCGAGGTGGCGGAGCTGGCCTATTTTGGGGCCAAAGTGCTCCACCCCAAGACCATCCGCCCGGTGGTGGAGCGCGGCATCCCGCTGCGCGTGCGCAACACGTTCAACGCCGCGCATTCAGGCACGTTGATTGTGGGCAACGACCAGGCCGATGCCAGTGGGCGCATCAAGGCGGTGACTGCCATTCCCCGTCAGCATCTGGTGACGATTGAAGGGCGAGGAATGCTCGGCGTGCCCGGCGTGGCGGCGCGCGCTTTTGGCGCGGTCGCGGCCACGGACACCAGCGTGTTGCTCATCAGCCAGTCCTCGTCCGAGCAATCCATCTGCTTCGTCGTCCCAGCGGAGTCCAGCCAGCGGGTGCTGGATGCGCTGCATGAAGAGTTCGCCCAGGAACTGGTGCGTCGGGATATCGACCGCATCTGGCGCACGGATGAGGTCGTGGTGCTCACCGTGGTCGGCGCCGGGATGCAGCACACCCCCGGCGTGGCCGGACAGGTGTTTGGCCGGCTGGGCGAGCAGCAGGTCAACGTGATTGCCATCGCCCAGGGGTCTTCCGAGGCGTCCATTAGCATGGTGGTGGATGCACGACAGGCCACCCTGGGGCTGCGAACGCTGCATACGTTGATTCAATCGAAGGAAGGTGTTGCATGAACGTTCCCTCTGAACCCATCCCGGTGGCCGTGCTCGGCGCGACAGGCATGGTCGGTCAGCGGTTCGTCCAGTTGCTGGACGGGCATCCCTGGTTTCGCGTGGTCGCGCTGACTGGATCCGAGCGCACTGCCGGTCGAATCTACGGCGAAGCCTGCCGCTGGGTGCTGCCTCATCCCATGCCGGACTGGGCTGCCCGCATGACCCTGCTGCCCAGCGACCCGGGGGCGGTGGACGCGCCGCTGGTCTTTTCTGCGCTCCCTTCGAAGACCGCCCGTGAGGTGGAGCCGCGCTTTGCAGAGGCCGGTGCGATGGTGTGTTCCAACGCCTCAGCCTTTCGCCGCGAAGCAGATGTGCCGCTGGTGCTGCCAGAGGTGAACCCGGAGCACCTGACGCTGCTGGCGACGCAGCGAGAGAGACGCGGCTGGTCGGGTGGAATCGTAACCAACCCGAACTGCACCACCACCGGCCTGGCGGTGACGCTCAAGGCGTTGCAGGACGCCTTCGGGCTGCGACGCGTCTTCGTGGTTTCCATGCAGGCGCTCTCCGGCGCGGGGTATCCGGGGCAGCCCTCGCTGGATGTCCTGGACAATGTGATTCCCTACATCGCCGGCGAAGAAGAGAAGGTGGAGTGGGAACCGCGCAAAATCCTGGGCGCGCTGACCGACGGCGAGGTACGCCTGGCCGATTTCCGTCTTTCGGCGCATTGCAATCGCGTGGCGGTCAACGATGGGCACACGCTCTCCGTGAGCGTGGAACTGGCGCAATCGGCATCGCCGGAGGAGGTTGCCCAGGCGCTGTTGGCCTACACCGCGCCGTCGGCGGCGCGTGATTTGCCTTCCGCGCCGCGACCGGTCATCGCCGTGCTTGCCGCGCCCGATCGCCCACAGCCGCGCCTGGATCGTCTGGCCGGGGGTGGCATGACCACCGTGGTCGGGCGGGTGCGCCATGACCCGCTGTTTCATGTCAAGATGACCGTGCTTTCGCACAACACCATCCGTGGCGCGGCGGGCGCGTCGATTTACAACGCCGAATTGCTGACTGCGTTGGGCAAAATTCCCAATTTTGGATGATTTTCTTGACGGATGCCCGTTCTTTTGGTAGCATTGCGCCCAGCATGGACACGTTGCACGTTTTTGCCCCTCGTCCCCGTCGTAAGCACACCCCCTCCTTATGGGAAGGTGGGGCGTTCGCGCTTGGATAGGGTGCGAAGCCGAGGCACAAGGACACACAGCCCTCCCTTCCCAGGGAGGGCGTTTTGTTTTACCTTTTGATTAGGAGGAACGCATGCCCAAGCAGAACGTGAAGAAAGTGGTGCTGGCGTACTCTGGCGGACTGGATACCTCTGTCATCGTCCCCTGGTTGCGGGAGAACTACGGTTGCGAGGTGGTCTGCTTTACCGCCGACGTCGGCCAGGCCGAAGAGTTGGAGGGCCTGGAGGAGAAGGCGCTGGCGAGCGGAGCCAGCCAGTTGATTATCCGCGACCTGAAGGAAGAGTTCGCCTCGGAGTATCTGTTCCGCATCCTGCGCGCGGGCGCGGTGTACGAGCGCAAGTACCTACTGGGTACGTCGGTTGCCCGTCCGCTGATTGCCAAGCACATGGTGGAGGTGGCGCACGAGGTCGGCGCGGATGCGGTCGCCCATGGCGCGACGGGGAAGGGCAACGACCAGGTACGCTTTGAACTTACCGTGATGGCGCTCGACCCGCGACTGAAGGTGATTGCGCCCTGGCGGGAATGGGACATCCGCTCCCGCGAAGACGCCATCGCCTACGCCCGCGAGCGCAACATCCCCGTGACAGCCACCGAAAAGTCGATTTACAGCCGCGACCGCAATCTGTGGCACCTTTCCCACGAAGGTGGTCCGCTGGAGGAGACCTGGGTCGAGCCGGAGGAGGGGATGTTCCTGCTCACTGCTGCGCCGGAGCACGCCCCCGACGAGCCGGAATATGTGGAGATTGAGTTCGAGTCCGGTACGCCGGTGGCGGTGAACGGCGAGCGGCTTTCGCCGGCACAATTGATCGCCCGCTTGAACGCCATCGGCGGCGTGCACGGCATCGGGCGCGCCGACTTGGTGGAAAGCCGTCTGGTGGGGATGAAGTCCCACGGCGTGTACGAGACCCCCGGCGGCACCATCCTGCTGGCTGCGCACCGCGAACTCGAATCCCTGGTACTCGACCAGGAGACTATCCACTTCAAAGACATCGTGGCGCTGAAGTACGCCGAACTGACCTACAACGGGATGTGGTTCACTCCGCTGCGCGAGGCGTTGGACGCCTTTGTGGATAGCACGCAGGGGCCGGTCACCGGCACGGTGCGGCTGAAACTCTACAAGGGCAACATCATCCCGGTGGGGCGCAAGAGCCCCTTCACCCTCTACCGTGAGGACTTCGCCACCTTTGGTCAGGAAGACGTGTACGACCAGTCGGACGCGGAGGGCTTTATCCACCTGTTCGGCCTGCCGCTCAAAGTGCGCGCGCTGAACAACCTGCCCGTCGCTGGCCTGGATATCCCCAAGCCTGACTACAGCCGCTTCAAGCGAGACTGAGGCGATCTGGTGGTAAGGCAGTGAGGGAATGCGGTTTGCGGCAATGCAGCATCCGTCAATCCAGCGCGACTGGCATACCAATCTGACCAAAAAGACCAATAAGACCAATAAGACCAATAAGACGAATTAGACCAATAAGACGAATTAGACCAATCAGACTAACAGACCAATGAAAACCCTCTGGCACGGAAGATTCGACCAATCCCCCGACGAGGCGATGTTTGCCCTGAACGCCTCGCTGCCCTTCGACCAGCGCATGGCCGTGGAAGACGTGCGCGGATCTTTTGCCTGGGCACAGGCGCTGGAACAGGCCGGGGTGCTCACGCCGGAGGAAGGCGCGCGCATCCGCGAAGGGTTGCAGACCATCGTGCAGGAGTTCGCCCAAGGCGAATTCACCTTCCACGAACGCGATGAGGACATCCATACCGCTGTGGAGCGCCGCCTGGGTGAGTTGATCGGCCCGCTAGCGGGCAAACTGCATACCGGGCGCTCGCGCAACGATCAGGTGGCGACCGATTTCCGGTTGTGGCTGCTTGACCGTCTGCCCCACCTGGATGCTGCGCTGCGTGAAATGCAGGGAGTTCTGCTCGATCGCGCGAAATCTGCCCTCACCTCCACGGAGGGACAGGGTGAGGGCATCATCATGCCGGGGTACACCCATCTGCAACGGGCGCAACCCGTGCTGCTTAGCCATTGGTGGCTGAGCCACTTCTGGCCGCTGCAACGCGACCGTGAACGTCTGGCTGACCTCCGCCGGCGGCTGGCGATCATGCCGCTGGGGTGCGGCGCGCTGGCCGGCACGCCTTATCCCATCGACCGACAGGTGCTGGCTGGCGCGTTGACCTTCGATGCGCCCGCGCCCAACAGCATGGACGCGGTCTCCGACCGCGATTTCGCCGCCGAGTTCCTCTTTGTCGCTGCGCTGATCGGCGTCCACCTGAGCAAACTCGCCGAGCAAATGATCCTGTTCACCAGCGCTGAGTTCGGCTTCTTCACCCTGAGCGACGCTTACGCCACCGGTTCCAGCCTGATGCCGCAGAAGAAAAACCCCGATGCCTTTGAACTGGCACGCGGCAAGAGCGGTACGCTGATCGGCCTGCTTACAGGACTGCTGTCGACCCTCAAAGGGTTGCCTTCTACCTATGACAAAGACCTGCAAGAGGATAAAGTACCGGTCTTCACCGCGTTCGACACGTTGATGGCGCTGCTACCCGTGCTGGCGGGTGCGATGCGCACGCTCACTGTGCACGCCGGGCGGATGGAAAAAGCCATCGATGCTGCCATGATGGCGACCGATCTGGCCGATTATCTGGTAGCGCGCGGTGTGCCGTTCCGCGAAGCGCACGCGCTGGTTGGTCAGGCCGTCCAACTGGCCCTGAAGCACGATCTGAGTCTGGATGCGCTGCCGTTGGACGAATATCAGGCTCTGCATCCGGCCTTCGATGACGGGGTGTACGCTGTTTTCGATCCGCGCCAGAGCATCGCCCGCCGTCAGGCGTGGGGCGGCACCGCGCCGAAGGCGGTCGAGGAACAAATCGAATTTGCTGAACGCATGCTACGGAAACAGGTTTTCCGCTCTTCAACGCCATAGCAATCTTATACTCTCAAAGGAGGAAGACTTATGTCTCAAACAACCGTCACCTGCCCTGAATGCGCTGCCGAGTTCGAACTGGACGCCGGCACCGAGCTGAACGAGATCGTGGTCTGCCCGGACTGCGGTGTGGATCTGGAGGTGGTCTCCCTGGAACCTCCCAGCGTGGAGTTGGCCCCGATGGAAGAGGAGGACTGGGGCGAGTGATGCTCTCCCGTCGACCTCGCATCGGAGTGCTATACTCCCGCGTTCGCGTCGAAGAGAAGTGGATTTTCGCCGCGCTGGAGCAGCGTGGTGTGGACTACGACCGCCTGGACGACCGCCGCTTTTTCCTCGACCTGGATGACCCCACGCCCTGGCGGCAGTATGATGCCATCCTGGAGCGCAGCATCAGTTACGCGCGTGGGTTGTACGCTCTGCGCGTGCTGAACGCCTGGGGCATCCCTACAGTGAACACTGCAGCGGTGGCCGAGGCCTGTGGCGACAAAATCGCCACCAGCACTGCCCTTGCAAAAGCCGACGTGCCGCAGCCGCGCACCCTGGTGGCTTACACGGTGGAGTCCGCGCTGGAAGCCATCGAGACGCTGGGGTACCCCGTGGTGCTCAAACCGGTGGTTGGCTCCTGGGGCCGGCTACTGGCAAAGATCAACGACCGCGACGCTGCAGAGGCCATTCTGGAGCACAAAGCGACCCTGGGGTCTTATCAGCACTCGATCTTCTACCTTCAGGAGTTCATCGAGAAGCCAGGGCGCGACATCCGCGTGTTCGTAGTCGGCGATCAGCCGGTCACGGCCATCTACCGCCATTCGGCGCACTGGATTACGAACACCGCGCGCGGTGGCGTGGGCGAAATCTGCCCGCTCACGCCTGATCTCGAAGACATCTGTCATCGGGCGGCGCGCGCGGTGGGCGGCGGCGTGCTGGCGGTGGACATCATCGAGCATCCGGATCGCGGCTTTCTGGTCAACGAGATCAACCACACCCTGGAATTCCACACCGCCCAACCCACCAGCGGCGTGGATATTGCCGGGATGATCGTGGACTACGTGCTCAAAGTGGCCCGCGAAGGGCTGATGACGATCGCCTGAATCCCAGACCGTGGACGGGGATAAGAAACCGTCCACGGTCTCCTTCAAAGGAGAGATCATGCCCACTGCAACTATCATCGGCGGCTCCGGTTACACTGGCGGTGAATTGCTGCGACTGCTATTGTTCCACCCCCAGATTGAGGTGATTCAGGTCACCTCGCGGCGCAAACTGGGGGAGTACGTTTATCAGACACATCCCAATCTGCGTGGCCACACCACGTTGAAGTTCACCTCTCCGGATGAAATACAGCCGGTGGATGTGCTTTTCCTGGCGCTGCCGCATGGCCAGGCGCAGAAGCGCATTGCCGAATACGCCACCCTGGCCGAAACCATCGTAGACCTCTCCGCTGACTTTCGGCTGCGGGATGCGGCGCTTTACGAAAAGTGGTACGGGCAACCGCATGCTGCCCCTGACTGGCTCGACCGCTTCGTGTACGGCCTGCCGGAGTTACACCGTGAGGAACTGCGTCAGGCGCGCTATATCAGTGGCGTGGGCTGCAACGCCACTGCCGTCAACCTGGCCCTGCTACCCCTGCTCCGGGCCGACCTGTTGGACACTACCCGCCCGGTGATCGCCGAAATCAAGGTCGGCTCGTCCGAAGGCGGCGCGGAACCCAACCCCGGCTCGCACCACCCAGAGCGCAGCCACGTGGCGCGCACCTACGCGCCTTACGGCCATCGTCACACGGCGGAGGTTATTCAGGAAAGTGGTCTGTCCGAAGTTGCCCTGACCATGACCTCGGTGGATATGGTGCGCGGCGCGCTGGCGACCGTCCACGGCTGGGTGAAGCCCGGCGTGGCGCTTAAAGACCTTTGGAAAGCCTATCGCACCGTGGCTGCCGAAAACCCATTCCTGCGGATCGTGAAGGAGCGGCGTGGCGTGTACCGCGTGCCGGAACCGAAGATCCTGGCCGGTAGCAACTACGCCGACCTGGGCTTTGACCTCGATCCCGCCAGTGGCCACGTGGTCAGCATTTGTGCTATAGACAACCTGATGAAGGGCGCAGCCGGTTCGGCGGTGCAGGCGCTCAACCTGGCGCTTGGCTTTGAGGAGACGCTGGGGCTTGAGTTCCCCGGGTTGCATCCGGTGTAGTTAGATTAGTCTAATTGGTCTGATTGGCCTAATTGGTCTGCTGAATCTTGAGACCGTACTGGAACACGTTTCTCACAGGAGGCTCTTTGCGTATGACGGATCGAACCCACACTCTCCTCTCTTCTCATCTTCCTGCTCAAACACCTAATCAGTCCCAAGAGGCTGACGAAACTAATCCGGCTAACAAGACTAATAAGACCAATCAGACCAACAAGACCAATCCAATCGTCATCAAACTGGGTGGCACGGAAGGCGTGGATTTCGCCGCGGCTTGCGAAGACATTGCCGCGCTGGTGAGCGAAGGTCAGCGCGTCGTGGTGGTGCATGGTGGCTCGGCGGAGGCGAACGCGTTGGGCGAGGCGCTGGGTCAGCCGCCCCGCTTTGTCACCTCGCCGTCGGGTTTCACCAGCCGCTACACCGACCGCCCTACGCTGGAAATCTTTATCTCGGCGGTCAACGGCAAGGTGAATACGTTGCTTGTGGAGCAATTGCAGCAGCGTGGAGTGAACGCGCTGGGGCTGAGCGGCCTGGACGGACGACTACTGCAGGCCAAGCGGAAAGGCAGTATTCGCATTGTGGAGAACGGCAAGCGCAAGATGCTGCGGGGCGACTACACAGGCAAAATCAAGGCGGTGAACGCGGCATTGCTGGAGACCTTGCTGGATGCAGGGTACACGCCGGTGGTCGCGCCCCTGGCGGTGAGCGAGCAGGGCGAGGCGCTGAATGTGGACGCCGACCGGGCAGCGGCCATGATCGCCGCTGCGCTGAAAGCGGAGACACTGCTCCTGCTCACCGCTGCCCCTGGCTTGCTGCGCAACTTCCCTGATGAAGGGAGCCTGATCCAGCATCTGCCCGCTGTGCAGTTAGAGGCTGCTCTGGGTTACGCGCAAGGCCGCATGAAAAAGAAGGTGCTGGGTGCTCAAGAGGCACTGCAAGGCGGCGCAGGCCGCGTGATCATTGCCGATGGACGTATCGGCCAGCCCATCCGCCGTGCGCTGGCGGGTCAGGGCACCGTGATCGAGTGACAGGGATGACCTCTCCGTGTGAGTACTGCGTAAGTCCTCAGCGTGAAAGGAAGCCTCGATGGTCAAATCTCCCTGGTTGATTGCTGGGCTGGTCGTGGCGCTGGTGCTTCTGACCGCGTACGTCTATCCGGTTCCCGGCGCGTCGTTTGACGCATTGTACGCCCGTGTCAAGCCGGCCACCCGATCTTCCCTGCAGGCCTTCCGGCAGGCGCATCCGCCGCAGATGCTGACTGTGGATGGGGTGGATTGGGAATACCTCGTCCTCGGCGAAGGCCCGACCGTGCTGTTCCTGCACGGGATGACCGGCGCTTACGACATCTGGTGGCAACAGATGGAGGCGCTTCAGGACGACTACCGTGTGATCTCGGTGACCTATCCGGCGGTGGATTCGCTGGCGGCGCTGGAGAAGGGCGTGCTGGCGGTGCTGGCGCAGGCGGGCGTGGATCGTTTTTCCGTGGTCGGTTCCTCGCTGGGCGGATACCTGGCGCAGTATCTGGTCGCCAGTGTGCCGGAACGGGTGGAGCGGGCGGTGTTTGCCAACACGTTCCCGCCCAATGATTTGATCCTGGCGAAAAACGGGAAACTGGGCGCGGCGTTGCCCTATTTGCCTGCCTGGTTAATCATGAAGGTCATGTCCGGTAGCATGGAGGAGCGGGTGTATCCGGCGGCTCAGGTTGGAGACGCGGAACTGGTGCTGGCTTTCGGCCTAGAGCAGACCCACGGAAGGATGTCCAAAGCGCAATTGATCGGGCGTTACCGTTGCGTGGTGGACCCCTTCCAGCCGCCGGACGTGGCGGCGCTGGGCGTACCGGTGTTGCTCATCGAGGCGGATAACGATCCGCTGGTGGAGCCCGCGTTACGCCGGCAGTTGAAGGAGACGTACCCTTCGGCGCAGGTGGTCACGTTGCACGCGGTCGGTCACTTCCCTTACCTGAACGTACCGGAGCAGTACACGCAGATTCTGCTGGACTTCCTGCAGTTGCCTTGATCGCTCCCGCAAAAGAGGTGCGCTGCGCTTGTCGGAACGCGAGGTTGCCCGTACAATGACGGGCGAACGTCGCATCTCGGAGGCAAGGAAGGATGAGACGGCTGTTCTTGTTCGTATGGTTGATGTGGTTCGCCGCCGCCTGTACGATGGGAGGCCGGCCTGCGCCGACCGCTTTGCCGGGAGCGCCATCGGGGCGCCCGCCGCGCCCGACACTGCCACCGAAACCCACCCGACCGCCCCAACCCTCGCCGGCAGCCTCGCGCCCCACGCGGGCGTCCACGGTCACGGCTTCGGCGGTGGATTTGCCGCCGGTGTACGTCACGCTGGTCGGGCATATCGAGCCGGGCGGGAAATACGCGCACTGCGATCAGTATCCCTCGTTCCGCGACCTGTTGTTGCAGTTCGCCGCCGCGCTGGAGCCGTACCACGTGCCCTTCAACCTGCAGATTGACTACGAGTTCCTGTTGGGCGTCTCGCAATGCGAAACGCCGGAGATGCAGGCAGACACCAACGGCCAAAACGTGTTGGATTACCTGGTCACGCGCTATGGGTTTGAACTCGACCCTCACCAAAACGGTGGCTGGGACGTCGAACAGCACGACAACTACGCCGACATTCGCTACCTGGGGGGGCAGGTCTCTCCCTACTTCACGGACACGATGGGCGGCCTGGTTTGGGACGACCCGGATCAGTGGAATCACCTGGCGGCGGGCGAGCAGGGGAAGATCTATCCCCAGTTTACGTGGCATCCGAAGGCGCTCACGCTGGCGGTGAGTTCCCAGCACCATCTAAAGGATTTCAGCCTGGATGACACGGCCAGCGGGGTGTGGATTCCCAAAGGCCCCGGCGAGGATTTCTGGACGCACGACCCGAACGGGCCCTGGGTGTACATCGGCCCTGGCGAAGGGAACAACTGGAACAGCGAATGGACGCAACTTTCCACGCCGGAGTACGTTGCTCACCTGCGCGAACAAATGGCCGCCGGCGCTTTGCCCGTGGATCGGATGTACACCGCCTCCGTCCCTGTGCCGGAGCACATCATTTTCGATCCGCAGCGCGTGGAGCGGTTGTTACAGTTACTGGATCGGTTGCAGCCGATGGCCGATGCGGGCGTGATCGTCTATGTTTCTTACACCCAGGCCGTTGCCATTTGGCAGACGGAGTACGGCGCTCAGCCCATGATCTACCGCCGGACGGAGGCAGCCTCGCCGTAGATCCGGCACCCGGATTTCCGCTCGCCGGGTGCAGCGCCGGGCGTCGAGGTGCACGCGAAGCGTGCGTATCGAGACGCGAGGCGTTGCGTATCGAGGCAAGCAAGCGAAGCGGCACAATGCCACATAACCCCAACAGGAGTTGGAAGTGACGCAAGCCACGTTGGTACTGGAAGACGGCACGGTGTTGAGCGGTGAGCCCTTCGGCGCGCCGGCAGACGCCGTGTTTGAACTGGTGTTCAACACCAGCATGACCGGGTATCAGGAAATTCTGACCGACCCGTCGTATCGCGGGCAGGGGGTGTTGTTCACCGCACCGCACATCGGGAACGTGGGCATCAACCCGGATGATGACGAATCGGCGAAGCCGCAGGTGGAGGCCGTGGTGGTGCACGCGCTCAGCCCGGTCGTTTCGAACTGGCGCGCCGTCCGCTCGCTGCCCGACTGGCTGGCGGAGCACGGCGTCCCTGGCATCAGCGGTGTGGATACCCGCTACCTGACGCGCAAACTGCGTGACCAGGGCACAATGAAGGCGGCGCTCTCCACGCGCGGCACCTCCGCCGAAGCCCTGCTGGCCCAGGCGCGCGACTGGCCGGGTCTGGATGGACGCGACATGGTGCGCGAGGTGACGTGCGCTGAGCCGTACGCTTTTTCCCTCGCCCCATCCCCCTTTGGCTTCCCTCCTCCCCTCTTCCGAGGAGAGAGGGGAGAGGGGACGAAGGGGGGAGAGGAGAGGGACGCCCCCCACATCGTGGTGTACGACTTCGGCGCCAAGCGGAACATCCTGCGGCACCTGGCGGCGCGCGGCGCGCGCGTGACCGTGGTGCCGGCCCACACCCCGGCTGCCGACGTGCTCGCCCTGCGTCCGGATGGCGTGGTGCTCTCCAACGGCCCAGGCGACCCTGCCGGGCTGCCCTATGCCGTCCAGGCGACCCGCGAGATTCTCGATCGCGGCCTGCCCACGCTGGGCATCTGTCTGGGGCATCAACTGCTGGGGCTGGCGCTCGGTGGGCAGACCCGCCGACTGAAGTTCGGACACCACGGGGGCAACCACCCGGTGCAGGATGTGCGCACCGGGCGTGTGTGGATCACCGCGCAGAACCACAACTATTTCGTAGATGCGGATACATTGTCGTCGGCGGTGGAGATCACCCACGTCAGCCTGAACGACGGCTCACTGGAAGGGATGCGCCTGCGCGACTGCCCCGTGCTCAGCGTGCAGTTTCACCCCGAAGCGGCGCCCGGTCCGCACGACGCCCATGACATCTTTGAGGAATTCTTCGCTCTGGTGACGGCATGAAGGACGACGCCATCCACACCATCCTGATTCCTGGCTCTGGCCCGATTACCATCGGCCAGGCCGCCGAGTTTGATTATTCTGGCACGCAGGCCGTCAAGGCGTTGCGCGCCCAGGGGTATCGCGTCGTGCTGGTGAACTCCAACCCGGCCACCATTATGACCGACCCCGAACTGGCCGACGTGACCTACATCGAACCGCTCACGCCGGAGGCGTTGGAGGCGATCATCGCCCAGGAGCGCCCGGATGCCTTTCTGCCCACTGTGGGCGGCCAGACCGGTTTGAACCTGGCGCTGGCGTTGAGCGAGAATGGTGTACTGGAAAAGTACGGTGTCCGCCTGCTGGGCGCTTCGTTGCGGGCTATCCAGGCCGCCGAAGACCGGGAGCGTTTCCGTCGAACGCTGCGTGAGGCCGGGATTCCTGTACCCGAAGGCGGCCCGGCGCGCTCCCTGGCTGAGGCGGAAGCCCTGGCGCAGACCACTGGCTATCCGCTGCTGGTGCGCGCTTCATTCGCACTGGGTGGGAGCGGCGCTTCCTGGGTGAATCGCCCGGAGGAACTGGCGGAGGCCGTGCGCAAGGCGCTGGCTGCTTCGCCCATCGGCCAGGCGTGGATTGAAGAGTCTGTGCTGGGCTGGAAGGAATACGAACTGGAGGTTATGCGCGACCGTGCCGACAACTTTGTGGTGGTGTGCAGCATCGAGAACCTTGACCCGATGGGGGTGCACACCGGCGATAGCATCACCGTTGCTCCGGCACAGACGCTCACCGACCCCGAATATCAGCGCTTGCGCGACCTGGCGCGCGCGGTGATGAATGCGGTTGGCGTGGAGACCGGTGGTGCGAACGTGCAGTTTGCGGTGAACCCCCGCGATGGGCGCGCGCTGGTCATCGAGATGAACCCGCGCGTCTCGCGTTCGTCGGCGCTGGCGTCCAAGGCGACCGGTTTTCCCATCGCCAAGATTGCGGCGCTGGTCGCCGTCGGTCACACGCTGGATCAGATACCGAACGACATCACCGGTCAAACGGTGGCGGCCTTCGAGCCTAGCCTGGACTACGTGGTGGTGAAAATCCCGCGCTGGAACTTTGAGAAGTTCCCCGACGTGGACGCCACCCTGGGGCCGCAGATGAAGTCGGTCGGCGAGGTGATGGCACTGGGGCGCACCTTCCCCCAGGCGCTGCTCAAGGCGGTACAATCGCTGGAGAACGGCGTGGACGCGCTGGACGGCTCTGGCCCCGACCGACCACCGGTGGACGTCCCCACGCTCGATGAACTCGCCACGCCCACCGCCGATCGGCTGTTCAAGGTGTATCGCGCCCTGCAGGCGGGGCTTTCGCTGGAGCAAATCGCCGAGAAGACCGGTTACGACGCCTGGTTCCTGGCCCAGATGCAGAAGGTTGCCGCTTGCGAGCGCGACCTGCGGCGGGTGGCGACCGCGCCGCTTTACGAAATCAAAGACCTGTTGCGACGCGCCAAGCAACTGGGCTTCGCCAACACACACCTGGCGCGCATTCTGCCGCCCCCGCTCCTCGTCCCCCAATCCGCGTCCCTGCATCCCTCGTCTCCTTATTACCCATCTCCCCACTCCCCCGACCTCATCCTGCGCTCTCAACTACGCGTCCTTGGCATTCATCCTACCTTCCACCGGGTGGACACCTGTGCCGCTGAGTTCGAGGCGCAGACGCCGTACCTGTACAGCGCTTACGGTGAGGAGGACGAATCTCGCCCCACAAGGCGCGACAAAATCCTCATCCTGGGGAGCGGTCCCAACCGCATCGGCCAGGGTGTGGAGTTCGACTATTGCTGCTGCCAGGCCGCCTTCGCGCTCTCGGAGATGGGTTACGAGACCATCCTGCTGAACTGTAACCCGGAAACGGTCTCCACGGACTATGACACCGCCGACCGGTTGTACTTCGAGCCGGTTACGCTGGAGCACGTGCTCAACGTGGTGGAGCAGGAACGTCCGCAGGGCGTGATTGTGCAACTGGGCGGCCAGACGCCGCTCAAGCTGGCGGCGGCGCTCAAGGCGGCGGGCGTGCCCATCCTGGGCACCGACCCGGACGCCATCCACCTGGCGGAAGACCGCGAGCGCTTCGCTGCGCTGTTGCAATCGCTGGACATCCCCCAGCCGGAGCATGGCATCGCCCATTCGCTGGACGAGGCGCGCGCTATCGCCCGGCGCATCGGGTATCCGGTGTTGGTGCGGCCTTCCTACGTGCTCGGCGGACGGGCGATGGCGGTGGTCAGCGATGAGCGGCATCTGGCCGGCTTCGTGCAGCAGGCACTGGAAGCCGCCCCTGGTCAGCCCCTGCTGATCGACCGTTTCATGGAAGACGCTTACGAGGTGGACGTGGACGCGCTGGCAGATGGGGAGCGTGTGGTGATCGGGGCGATCATGCAGCACATCGAGGAAGCAGGGGTGCACTCCGGCGATTCGGCCTGTGTGTTGCCGCCGTACAAAATCAGCGCCTACCATCTGGAGGTGATGCGCGAGTACACCGTCCGTCTGGGGAAGGCGTTGCGGGTGCGCGGCCTGATGAACGTGCAGTTCGCCATCAAGGATGATATCGTGTACGTGCTGGAGGTCAATCCGCGCGCCTCGCGCACCGTGCCTTACGCGAGCAAGGCCACCGGGCTGAATCTGGCCTGGCTTGCCGCGCAGGTGATGGTGGGGAAGTCGCTGGCGGAACTGGGCGTGGTCGAAGAGCCGCACGTGGACGGGTTCTTCGTCAAAGAAGCTGTGTTGCCCTTCAAGAAGCTCCCAGGCGGCGCGGCAGCGCTGGGGCCGGAGATGCGGAGCACCGGCGAGGTGATGGGGCACGCCTCGCACTTCGGACACGCCTTCGCCAAAGCGCAAATCGCCGCCGGGATGCGCCTGCCGTTGGAGGGTGCGGTGCTGATCAGTGTGAACGATTACGACAAGGGCGCGGCGCTCAAAATCGCCCGTGACCTGCACCGCCTTGGCTTTGCGCTGTATGCCACCGCCGGAACCGCAACTTTTCTCCAGCGGGTGGGTTTACCCGTTACGGTGGTCAATAAGGTATCCCAGGGGTCGCCCCACGTGGTGGACTTGATTCGTCAGGGAGAGGTACACCTGATTTTGAACACCCCCTTGGGGCCACAGGCGCACACCGACGGCGCGCAAATCCGTGCGGCGGCCATCGCGCACGACGTGCCGTTGGTGACCACGCTCTCGGCTGCGGCTGCGGCGGTGGCTGCTATCCGTGCCTTGCGACAGAAGGAGTTGCGCTATCGCAGTTTGCAGGCGCATCATCGAGGAGGTTCCAGAGGGTTCTGAGGAGCCAGAGAAACCAGAGGATCTGGAGGTTTCTGAGGTTGAGGAAATGCCAACCAATGCAACCATTGCAACTAACGCAACCAGTGAACCGTGAGGAGAAACCATGACGATTGCGACAACCATCCGAATGCGCCCGCTCGTACCGCCGCTTTCCCGGCGGGCGGATTGGGCTCTCGTGCTGGCCGCCAGCCTGTTTATCGGGCTGATGGCGCAGGTCAGTGTGCCGTTACCGTTCACCCCTGTGCCCATCACCGGTCAGACTTTTGCCGTGCTGCTGGTCGGCGCGGCGCTGGGCGCGCGGCGCGGGTCGCTGGCCGTACTGACTTACCTGGTCGAAGGACTGGCGGGGATGCCGGTCTTCGCCGGTGGCACAGGCGGTCTGGCGCACCTGTTGGGGCCGACCGGCGGCTACCTGCTGGGGTTTGTCGCCGCCGCCTGGGCGGTCGGCAGGCTGGCGGAGCGCGGCCTGGATCGTCGATTGCGCAGCGCCTGGCTGGCTTTCCTGGCCGGGGAGATCGTCCTGTACGCCTGCGGCCTGCCCTGGCTGGCAGTGTTCGTCGGCCCGTCGAAGGCGCTCTCCCTGGGACTGTTCCCGTTCCTTCCCGGCGATCTGGTCAAGGTTATTCTCGCCGCCTTTGCCCTTCCCTCACTGTGGGCTGTGATCCCAACTGCCCGGATCAGACCGACGACTAATCCGACCGACGACCAATCCGACCAATGACTCATCCGACTAACCAGACCCGAAACCTTGAATCCCGTCACACCTCCGGCGTGTACGCCAAGCGTGACCTGATCATCGTGCGCGGCCAGGGTGCGACGCTCTGGGACGACCAGGGCCGGGAGTACATCGACTGCGCCGCCGGGCACGGTGTGGTAAACATCGGTCACAGTCACCCTGCCGTGGTGCAGGCGCTCACCGAGCAGGCGCAACGCCTGATCACCTGCCCGGAGATGTTCTACAACGACACTCGCGCCCGGCTGTTGCAGCGACTGGGCCAGCTGGTTCCCGGTATGGAGCGGGTGTTCCTGTGCAACTCCGGCACGGAGGCGGTCGAGGCGGCCATCAAGTTCGCCCGCTTCAGCACCGGGCGCCCCGGCGTGGTCGCGGCTATGCGTGGCTTTCATGGGCGCACGCTGGGCGCGCTCTCCGCGACCTGGAACAAGAAGTATCGCCAGCCTTTCGAGCCGCTCGTGCCCGGCTTTGCCCATGTGCCGTACAACAATCTGGAGAAACTGGCGGCTGCCGTGACCGAGGAGACTGCCGCTGTGTTGTTGGAGGTGGTTCAGGGGGAAGGCGGCGTGCATCCGGGTACGCCGGAGTTCCTGCGTGGCGCGCAGGAATTGTGCCGTGAGCGCGGCGCGCTGCTGATTATTGACGAAGTGCAGACCGGCTATGGTCGCACTGGGCGGATGTTCGCCTTTCAGCACCATGGCCTGACGCCCGACCTGGTGACCACGGCCAAGGCGATTTCGGGCGGCGTGCCGATGGGTGCGGTGCTCATCGGTGAGCGCGTGCGCGCGTTGCATCCTGGCCTGCACGGTTCGACGTTCGGCGGCAACCCGCTGGCCTGCGCTGCTGCGCTGGCGACGTTGGATGTGCTGGAGCAGGAGCGCCTGCCGCAGCGCGCAGCGGAGATGGGCGCATACCTGATGGCCCGGTTACGTCAAATTGAGTCGCCGCTCATCCGCGAGGTGCGTGGTTTGGGATTGATGGTGGGGATTGAACTGCGCCAGAAGGTTGCCCCTTATTTGCAGGAACTGATGGCGCGCGGCGTGCTGGCCTTGAACGCGGGCATGACTGTGATTCGCCTGCTTCCACCGCTGGTGATTACGCAGGAGCAGGTGGATGCGGTGGTGGAGAGATTAGCTGAGGTGTTGGGAGAGGTGACGAGGCAATAGACCCTGCGTATTCCACCAGCGCCACGCGCGTGCCGGGATGCAGCCCGTAGCGTTCTCGCAGCGCCTTGGAGATGACAATCCAGACTTTTTTGGGATACGCGAACCGTTGTTGTGTTCTCAGAACCTCCAATTAGGAAAACTGTATAACGAACAGAGAAAATGTCAATACCCGTAGATGACGTTCGCACGTTGTGGGAACTGGTACAACACTATTCTCCCAGCGGCCAGGAATCGGCTGCGGTGGACTACCTGGTACAGCGCTTCCGGACGCTGGGGTACACCCGCGCCTTTCGTGACGAGGCCGGGAACGCGGTCGGCGTGATGGGGGAGGGGCCCCGCCAGATCGTCTTGCTGGGGCATATCGACACCGTTCCCGGCGAAATCCCCGTGCGCGTGGAGACCCATCCCGATGAGGGGGCGGTGCTCTACGGGCGCGGCACGGTGGACGCGAAAGGCCCTCTGGCAGCGTTCACGGATGCCGTGGCCGCGTTGGGGACGGTGCCGGGGTGGCAGTTGGTGGTGATTGGCGCAGTGGATGAGGAGCGCGAGTCGCACGGCGCGCGCCACGTGGTGGGCCGCTATCGCCCCGCCTTTGCCATCATTGGCGAGCCCAGTCGCTGGGACCGGGTCACGTTGGGCTATAAGGGCAGTGCCTGGGCGGAAATCACCGTGCGGCGGACGCTGGCGCACACCGCCGGGCAGGCGGAAAGCGCCTGCGAGGCGGCAGTGCAACGCTGGAACGCGGTCCTCGGTTGGTGTGAAACGTTCAACGCAGAACGCCCGCGTGCGTTCGACCGGGTGCTGCCGACGCTGCGGGCGATGTCCTCTGGCGGTGATGGCTTCGAGGAATGGGCTTCGTTGCGCGTAGGCGTTCGTTTGCCGCCAGACCTGTTACCGGAAGACTGGTACGAACGTCTGCGTTCGCTGGTTGCGGATGCCACGGTGACGCCCGTCGGGTATCCCATCCCGGCCTACCGGGCCGACCGCCGCACACCGTTGGTGCGCGCTTTCCTGGGGGCGATTCGCGCTGCGGGTGGTCGCCCGGGGTTTGTGGTGAAGACCGGCACGGCGGACCTGAACATCGTTGCACCCGTCTGGGGGTGTCCGGCGCTGGCTTATGGCCCTGGTGATTCTTCGCTGGACCATACCCCGGATGAGCATATTGTGCTGGAGGAGTACCGCTGCGCCGTGGAGGTGCTGACCGGGGTGTTGCGTCACCTGGCGGTCGATGGCGGGTGGTGAATGTCAGTTATTATTATATAACCATTATTGGGGCGCCGGTACATGGGGCGCAAAAGTACTATTACTACAGTTGTTGTGCTCATTGTGCTGTTGGCCTTCGGCCAGGAGATCGGTCATGCCAGGGATAGGGCCCATGAGTTGGGCGAGGGCTCTCAGGGTAGTCTCGCAATACCCCTTGTTCCTACTCAGGCAATTCTTGTCGCTGCGCCGGGTAGTTCTGCTTACCTCCCCCTGGTGTTTCAATCCGCGTCGTCGGCATCAGGAAATGTTTGTGTTTTCGATCCCAACCGGGTTGTGTTCGCCTCCAGCATAGAGCGTTCTAACTGGTATCAGCTGGCAAATCGGGGAAACACGGCTTCTGTTCTGGCCCTTTATCCTCCCAACCGAGTCTACTACAAATACATGAATAATGTGAGCGCCGTCACCACGCCTGTGGCTAAGGGAACCTATGCGCTGCAATTCCAGAACATAGCGAATACCCATGAGCCCATGCACGGCTTTCTCTACGCTATTCCTGACAGCGATGTCTACTATGCTCGCTTTTACCGTAGATACGAATCTGGCTATGAATACACCTGTGAGTCCAAAGGGCTTGAGATTGGCGGGCGCAACCCCATTGACTATTACTCGGGCGCAGGAGTTCGACCAGACGGTACCGATAAAGCCAGTTGCCGCCTTCAGATCATGCCCAATTGCTGGTATGATAACGTAGCCCATGTAAACCGTTGCTTTGATCCCCAAGGCGTACAGGACCGGGGCGAGCCAGTGCTGTATTGCTATCACCTGGATCAACCTACTGGCTATGGCGAGAAGATACGCCAGAACATCGGCATGCCTTTCTATGTCAGCAGCGGAAGCTGGGTGGATTATCAGTTCATGATCAAGCTCAACACGCCCGGCCAGGCCGATGGAGAGGTAAAGCTATGGATCAACGGTGAGTTGAAACTGCACCGCACTGGACTGCGCTTCCGCACTGTACCTGAGTTACAACTCAATCTCGTTGAAGTATCTGCATACATTGGTGGGCACTGCACCAGCTCCCGTGATCAGAAAATCTGGGATGATCACTACATGGTCTCCAAGACCTTTATCACGGACGGTATGTTTGACAGTATGTGCGAGACCAAGGCCGAGTGGTTCGACAACGGTGTCCTGTACGAATGGGATCTGGATCGTCAATGCTGGCCTGGGGTGACCTGTCCTTAGGGATAACGGTAAGTGACAACTCACGCAATTTGAGAAGCACCTGGATCGCACTGATCGGAGACGACTTCGGCAACGAAGTCGAGGTACACCGCTGTATTGGCGTCTTGACTGTCGCTTTGACTGCGCTCGGCGCGTGGTTTTGCTTTGCTCGGCGCGGCGTTCATTCGATCGCTGCTGCGTAAACCCTGTAAGTGAAGGGTATTCGCGTGCTTCACGCGTTCTTTAATGTCTTTTATCAATCCGTCCCTATTCGCTCCATCATGGCCTGCGTGAACTCCTGCGTGGTCGCCGTACCGCCCAGGTCGGGGGTGCATACACCGGCAGCGAGCACCGAGCGCACGGCGGAGCGCAGACGTTGGGCGGCGTCAGCCTCTTCCCAGGTGTCCAGCAGCAGCGCAACGGACAGCATGGCGCCTACCGGATTGGCGATTCCCTGACCGGCGATATCGGGCGCAGAGCCGTGCACTGGCTCGAACAGCGGTGTCCCCGTTCCCAGGTTGGCTGACGGTGCCACGCCCAGCCCGCCGACCAGCGCGCTGGCGAGGTCGGAGAGGATGTCCCCGAACAGGTTGGTGGTCACCAGTACGTCAAAGTCCTGCGGCGCGCGAACCAATCGCATGGCTGCTGCGTCCACCAGCATCTCGGTCACCTGGATTTCGGGGAAGGTCGCCGCCACGCGGAACACGGTCTCGCGGAACAGCCCGTCGCTGACCTGTAGCACGTTGGCCTTGTGGACCACCGTCAGGCGGGGCGGTCGTCCGCGTCGTTGGGCGCGCTGCAATGCCCATTCGCAGGCCACGCGCGCGATGCGCTCGCTCGCCTGCCGGGTGACCACGCGCTCGGCGATGGCTTGATCTCCCTCTCGGCGCTCCTGTCCGGCGTACAGGCCCTCGCTGTTCTCCCGCACGATGAGCAGGTCCACGTCGGGCCGGGAAAACGCCCCCGGCAGCGACCGGACGGGACGCAGGTTGGCGTACAGCCCCAGCGCGCGCCGCAGGGCCAGGATGGGGCTGTGGTAACCGGGGACGCGATACGAAGGCGAGGAAGTCGCGCCGAAGAGCACCGCATCCGCCGCGCGCGCGGCTTCCAGACTCTCCGGCGGCAGGGCCGTCCCGTGTCGCTGGAAGCACCCGAACCCCACTTCCCCCTCCAGGAATTGCACCTCGGGAATGAGCGCCCGGAGCACATCCGCAGCCGCCGGAATCACCTCTCCTCCTACGCCGTCGCCGGGAAGCAGCAGCACGATTTTGCGGTGCGGTGTCTGGTTTTCAGCCATCTCTGGCCATCTCCTTTCGCAGGTACGGGATCAGCCCACCGGCGCCCAGGATGCGCTGTACGTGGGGCGGGAATGGATCGAAGGCGAACCGCCCGGCGGGCAGCAAAATCTCCCCACGCGTCCAATCCAGCGTGACCGGGTCGCCGGGAAGCACGGCGTCCACCGCCCCCGGGCACACGATGACCGGCAATCCCTGGTTGATCGCGTTCCGATAGAAGATGCGGGCGAACGAACGGGCCACCACCGCTGTCACGCCGTTGTGCTTCAGGCAGGTCACGGCCTGTTCCCGCGAACTGCCGCAACCGAAGTTCTGCCCGCCGAACACTACATCCCCTGGTTGCACCGCACGGGCGAACTTCGGGTCGAGGTCCTCCAGCGCGTGCGCGGCGATCTCGGCTGGGGTGCGCAGCGTGTAGGTATATTTTCCGGGGAAAATCTGGTCGGTGTTCACGTGGTCGCCGTAGCGCCAGGCGCGCCCGTGGCTTGTAGGGCGGTGGACGGCAGGCGCTCCTCTGTCTGATGCAGGGCGTGGGATGGGGGATGGGGTAGGCGTTCCCTTTTCTTCAGTGATTGCCCAGGAGAGCGGTCGTAGCTGCGTCTCCCGCTCTTCTCCCCCCTGCGAGCCTGATGGCGATGGCCTGCTTCCCCCTGGTTCAGGCGCGGTGATGCGCCCGGCCAGCGCGCTGGCGGCCACCACCTCTGGTGAGGCCAGGTAGATTTCCGCTTCGGGTTGCCCCATACGTCCGCGAAAGTTGCGGTTGGCGGTGGAAATGACCACTTCGCCGGGCGCCGGGATACCCAGGTGGTTGCCCATGCACGGGCCACACCCGGTGTGCCGATGACTGCACCCGCCGCGACCAGTGTTTGCAACACCCCTTGAGCCATTGCCTGTTGCAGCACCTGCTGCGAAGCGGGAACCACGATCAGCCGCGTGGACGGGTGAACCTGCTTGTCTTGCAACACGCGCGCGGCGGCGGCCAGGTCTTCCAGTCGCCCGTTGGTGCACGTGCCGATGAAAGCCAGCGTCACCGGGCGACCGGTCGCCTCCGCCAGCGGGTGCACACGATCCACAGTGTGCGGGCAGGCGACCACCGGTTGCAGCCGGTCCAGGTGCAGGCGATAGTGGGCGATGTAACGCGCGCCCGGGTCAGGATACAGTGCGCCCGCGCGGACGTCCACGTCGGGGCAGCGCGCCTCCAGAGCGGCGAACACGGCTTCGTCGGGCGGCAGATAGACGTTCTTCACGCCGAACTCGGCCATCATGTTCGCCAGCGTCATGCGGTCGGCCAGCGGGAGCGCGCTCATCCCTGGCCCGGCGAATTCCACCGAGCGATACCGCCCGCCGTCGGCGCCCAGCTCGCCGATGATGGTAAGCGCCAGGTCTTTCGCAGTGACGTTGGGCGGCAGTTTGCCTTCCAGTGTGATGCGGACGCTCTTCGGTACACGCAGCCAGATGCTCCCGGTCAACCAAAGCGCGGCTACCTCGGTGCGACCGACCCCGGCGCCGAACGCGCCCAGCCAGCCGTGATGCGTGGTGTGGCTGTCGGCGCCCAGGATGACCTGACCGGGGAGCACCAGCCCCTCTTCGGCGATGACCTGGTGGCACACGCCGCGACCGACCTCGTAGAAGTGCTCCACGCCCTGCGCGCGGACAAACGCGCGTACTTCGGCGTGGTTACGCGCGTGCCGGGGCGTGGGTGGCGGTGCGGCGTGATCCAGGAAGATGCACAACCGTTCCGGGCAGCATACCCGCTGCGCGCCTAATTGCTCGTGGAAGATGCGCGCGATGGCTGCCGTGTTGTCGTGCGAAAGCACCCAATTCGGGCGCACTTCGAGCATCTCACCGGCCTGTGTTTCCCTTCGCCCTGCGGCGCGCGCCAGGACTTTTTCTGCGAAGGTCATCGGACGCACGGCGCACCTCCTCCGGCAGCCGTCACGGGTGCGCCCGCGCCCTGCGAAAGATGCTGTACTACCAGCGGCGCCTGCTCCGGCGGGGATGCCACACGCCGCAGACGAAATTCTTCCTCGGCGATGTGCAACAGCACCTCGGTGGGCGAACGGTCGGGCAGGGCGTCGTACACGCGTTCTTTGAATCGCGCGGCAATCTGGCGCGCGGTTGGCTCGTCCAGGTCGAAGTAGTGCACCTCTTTCAGGTAGTAGTGCACCACGTTCCAGCCGGAAAGCGGGCCCAGCAGGATGTCGCACTCGCTCACGCCGAACAACTCCAGCGGGTGTGCTTCATACGTGCCCGCGTGGCGCAGCACCGCACCCTGATGCACACCGGCGGTGTGGGTGCGGTTGGTCAGGCTGACGGGTTCTTTGAAGGGCACCAGCCGGTGGAGTTTGTCCGCCGCCAGCACGTTGATGGGATACGAGCCGCGCAGGCGGTAACCTTCTACGTGGTCGTAGGCGCCGTCTACGAACAGGTTGAACAGCAGGGCCGTCATCGAAGTGATGCCCGACCGCTCGCCGATGCCAAGCAGGGTGGTGTTCACGTACTGCGCCCCGGCGCGCACCGCGGTCAGCGCGTTGATCAGTGCCATGCCGCGGTCGTCGTGGAAGTGCACCTCCAGGGGGGTGTCTGGATACCGCTGACGCAGCGCAGCGATGCGTTCGGCGACCTGGATCGGCGTGGCGACCCCCACGGTATCGGGGGTGCCCAGGCGGTCAAGCAGCGGTGCCAGCGGATCGTACACGCGGAACAATTGATCTAGCGGCGTGCGGAAGGCGTCTTCTCCGCTGAAACGCAGAATCAGATGCGGATGATTGCGGCGCAGATCTTCCAGCAGGGTGCGTGCCTGCGAGACAATGACATCCAGGTCTTTACCGTGATTGAAGACGCGTGAGGGAAGCGACGTGCCGATGTACATGTTCAGGCCGTCAAACCCCGCCTGGATGGCGGCCTCCACGTCGCGCGGATGGCAGCGCACGTGGGCCAGCAGGAACGTGTAGCCGTATTGCGTGACCAGCGCATCGCGCTGTGCTTTGAGTGCCTGGAAGCCTTCGGCTTCGCGCACGCTGACCACTGGCGCGAACAGTTCCACGAATTTCACACCGTAAATCACCAGTGCGCGCAGCAGGTCTACTTTGTCCTGGGTGGTGAAGTAGTATTTGCCGTGGTCGTGGAGCAGTGAGGTTTGCTGGCCCTCGCGCAGCGTGGTGTCCAGCACTTCAAGTGGGCGGGGTTGATACACGGAGAACAGGCTCATGCGGCCACCTCCGTCAGCGCCGGGATGGGCACGCGCGGTCGGCGCGCCACCTCCAGCACATAGTCCACGATCATGCCGGGCAGGTCAACACCGGTCAACGGCACGGTGGTATGGAATTCCATTGTGTGGTTGATCTCATTGACCAGAAAGCCGCGTTCCGGGTCTTCGATCACGTCCACGGCGAGCACGCCGCCGCCCACCGCCTGCGCCGCGCGCACACACAGGTCGTTCAGTTCCGGCGTCACCGGGCAGACCTCACCTTCCCCGCCGCGCGCGGTGTTCGTGATCCAGTGCGCCGAGCGACGATAAATGGCGCATACCGTGCGGTCGCCGATCACGAAAGCGCGGATGTCCCGTCCGGGTTTTTCAATGTACTCCTGGATGTAGAAGATGGAATGCTGATACGAGCCCAGCGTGGCTTTGTGCTCCAGAATCGCTTCAGCGGCGTCGCGGTCGTTGATTTTCGCCAGTAATCGCCCCCAGGATCCGACCACGGGTTTGAGCACCACCGGGAAGCCAATCTCCTCCATCACGCGCAGCGCGGAGTCCGGCGTGAAAGCGACCGCAGTGCGCGGCTGGGGTACGCCCGCGCGGTCCAGCGCCAGCGTGGTGGCGACTTTGTCCCCGCAGATTTCGGCCACGCGAGCGGTGTTCACCGTGGGCACTCCCCACGCGTTCAGGGCGCGCAACGCGTACAATCCGCGCCCGTAACTCAGGTTGCGCGAGAGCACCACGTCGAATTGGCGCCAGTAGTCGGTCTGAGCCGGGTCGAAAATTGCGTCGCGGTCGTTGATTCGCTCGTAATCCACGCCGCGCTGCTCCAGGGCGGCGAAAATCCATTTTTCCTCCACGCGCACGCGGGAGTACATCACAGCGATTCGAGGGCGTTCCAAAGACATCTTCTTCTACCTCCAGGTGCTGGAATACAAAAAACCGCCCTCTGGCTGACTTCCCATCCAGAGGGCGGTGGTTCACTTCGGGGTATTTGGGTCAGGGCCGCTTAAACCGCGAAGGACCGGAAGCCAGCCATACGGGCTTTCGGTTCTTCTTGGCCTTCTTCACCACATTGAGCAGAGTACAGCGGTCCATTGCGCGCGAGTATAACAAAGGAACAGTGTTTTTGCAAGGAATTGAGAGGATTTTGGTCATTTTTGCTAGATGGACGTCATCCTGCACAACAGCTCAATTGTGTAATGTCTTTCTCGAAGGCCAGTGCGGCCAGTTTCAGCCCTTCCACGTTGGTCAGGTAGGGGAAGATGGTCTCGCGCAAGTCGGCGGTGGTCAGACCGAGTTTGAGGGCGAGCACGGCGACCTGGATCATCTCTCCCGCTTCGGGCGCCAGGATGTGCGCGCCGAGCAGCCGGTCGGTTTCCGCATCGGCGACCAGTTTGATCAGACCGCGCGTGTCGCGCGCCGCCAGCGCACGGGGCACGTAGGACATGGGCAGCACGCTGGTTTTTACCGGATGTCCTGCTTTGCGCGCCTGTGCTTCGGTCAGCCCGGCGGACGCGATTTGCGGGTCGGTGAAGGTGACGCGCGGGATGTGGGCGGTGTCGTAGCGCCGACCGGCGCCGGTGAGCGCATTCTCGGCGGCCAGCCCGCCCGCGTAGGCCGCCACATAGACGAACATATCCCGTCCGGTCACGTCGCCGGCGGCGTACACGTCCGGGTTCGTGGTGCGCAGCGTCTCGTCTACAATCACTTCACCGCGCGGACCGAGTTCTACGCCGGCTTCTTCCAGCCCCATACCACGCGTGTTCGGGCGGCGTCCGGTGGCGACCAGCAGACGTTCGCCGTCCACGGTCTGGCCGTTTTCGGCGTACAGGGTCACGCGTCCGTCCGTTTGCGTCACCTGTTGCGTTCGGAAGTCCGTCACCACACGGATGCCTTCGGCCTCCAGGGTTTCCTGCAACGCCGTGCTGATCGCTTCGTCCTCGAACGGTGCGATGCGCGGCAGCAATTCCACAAGGGTTACTGCCACGCCAGCGCGGGCGAAGATTTGTGCCTGCTCCAGCCCGACAGCGTTCGCACCCAGGACGATCAGCGAGCGTGGTAGTTCGCGCAGCGCCATGGCGCTCGTGCTGGTCAGGTAACTGGCCTCTTCCAGACCGGGGATGGGTGGTGCCCAGGGCGAGGCGCCGGTTGCCAGGATGATTTTGTCCGGTGCGTAGCGCTTTCCCTGGATTTCCACGCCGTTCCCGCCGGTCAGGTGCGCCTGGCCTTCCAGGTAGGCGATGTTCGGATAGTTCGCCAGCACATCGTGATACTTGGCCTGGCGCAGTTCGGCCACCAGGTCATCTTTCTGCTGAATCACCTGCGCCCAGTTCAGCGCGCCTTTCATGGTCTGGACGCCGCGGAAAGGGTGTTCGCCGGCGCGGTGATAGTGCTCCAAGGCACGGATCAGCGCTTTGGACGGCACGCAACCCACGTTCACGCACGTCCCGCCGATTTGCCCGGCGTTGACCAGCGCCACCCGATAGCCGAGTTCTGCGCCTTTGATCGCCGCCGCGAAGCCCGCCGATCCGCCGCCGATCACCATCAGGTGGAAGTGATCCCGGTTTTCGTTGATCTGGATGCGGGAGACCGTGGGAGCGGTTTCGCCCTCGCGAATCACGGCGGCCTGATAACCGGCCTGGGCGACGGCGGTGGTCAACGTTTGCAGGTCGGTCGCTTCGTCGGCGGTGACGCGTGCGCGACCTGATTGCCAGCCGGGGACGTGCACCTCCACCACGCCCGGCACGGATCGCAGCGCCTGTTCCACGTGCAGCGCGCAGGAGCCGCAGGTCATCCCCTGGATTTCAAGTTCGATATATCGTCTGCTCATCTGAAAACTCCAAATACCGGATGTGCATTGCTGAAGCCGGGTTGCTGTATGCAGTGTACACCTTCCAGGCGCTGGAAGGTCAAGGGTTGGGAGATTGTGGATTGTTTTCCCCTTTGGCGCTGACCAGGTGGCAAACACAATGTTTCCCTTCTACATCGTCGGTGGGAAAGGTGAGCCCCAGGGCGTGCAATTCTTCCAGTTCGCACTTCAGGTGTTGCAGTTCCTGAATGCGGCGGTCAATTTCCTGGGCTTTGGCCGCCAGCAGGTCGAGCAGCACGGTGCAAGGGGCCTGCCCTCGATCGCGCAGGTCAAGCACCTCGCGGATTTCTTCCAGCGAGAGGCCGAGTTGTCGCGCGCCGCGCACCAGTTTAAGCCGCTCCAGGTCGGTCTGGTCGTACACGCGGTAGCCGTTTGGCAGGCGCCGTGCGGGCGGCAGGATGCCGATGGATTCGTAATACCGGATGGTTTTGGCGGATACGCCGCTGCGCGCGGCCAGTTCGTGGATCAGCATGGCTCCTTCTTTCTGCGCTGGTAAGCAATTTGCTTCCACGTTCGTCTGGGTGTTAATCTCGGTCTGTACTGTTTAGTGGATAGGTGTGGTAGGATAAAGGTGTTCCGCTGCGTGATGAAACTATGAAAACATTCAAGTATCTGGCAATTGGGATGGTGCTCTCGGTCATGATCATGGCCGGGATTGTTTTGATCCTGGTGGGGGTCAGCGGGCCGCAGGTGATCACCGTGTTGCAGCGGGAACCGCCACAGGAGCTGTTCATTGTGCCCGCAGCCACGCTGGAGCCGGATGTCGAAGCGGGCGTTTCAACGGAGCCTTTGACGGTGGCAGAAACACCTCTTGCCACTGAGATTGTGCCGATAACTCCATTATATACCCCTACGTCCGAAGCGCCTGCGGCTACAGAAACACCATCGTTTACCGAAACCCCATCGCCTACAGCGTCTCCAACGCTTACCAGTACAACGGCCCCGACGCCTGAGCCCACAGCGACGAGCACGCCGCCTTCAGAACTTGAGCAGATTTTGGGGTCTCAGGAAGGTACGGCCGGGCTGCCTTCGTTGGAAGCGTTTGCCACTCAACAGGCGATTGCCGCGAAAGATCGCGTGACTGGATTATACATCCCGGGTGTTCTGGCCGCGCCGATAGTGGAACAACCCGCGGGTAATAACGGGTATGTTTCTCCTTTGCCGAACACGATCACACGCTTCCGTGTAGCCAGTCAGGTTGGCGTGCTGGGTTTATTGGGACATAATACGCTTGCCGGAAGTGCTTTTTTTAAACTGAAAAACGGAGATGTCTTTTATGTGATCTACGGTGACGGGAGCATAAAGCCCTTCATCGTGACCAAGATTCTGAAATATCAGGCGTTATCACCGAACTCTCCTTACTCCGACTTTATTGACCTGACAACAGGGGAGCGACTTTCTGTCACTCAGGCGTTTCAACGGACGTATGGACAGGCGCAAGGTGGGGCGGTGTTACAAACCTGTATTGCTCGCAATGGGATCGGCACCTGGGGTCGGATTTTCGTGGTGGCATATCCGTTGGGCTCGTAGGATGTTACAATGAAAGTGGCTTTCGTATGATGCCTGACGCGAGGAGGAGATTATGAATAACTTCCGCCGGACAATGATATGGTTTGGTGCCGGGTTGCTGTGGTACAGCCTGTTGCTGGCTCCCTGGGTGGATGTACGCACGATGCCGGAAGTAATGCGAGGCCTCTGGCAATCCATGCAGCGCGGCGGGAACCTGGCGGTGATCACACGTCTGTTGACCGAGTTTATCACCCTGTATTTGCTGGCGATTGCGTTGGGCTATCTCTGGCTGGTTCGCTGGCGTGGCGTGTTTGAACCTGGAGGGGGCTGGTATCTTGGATTGGGATTGCTGGGGACTGCTCTGTCGGTTGCGCTGGCCACTCAGGGCGGTGCATGGCACGGCGTGATTACCGCCGTTTTGGGTTTCCTGGCCATGGGGGTCGGGGTCTGGTGGCTGATCCGGCAAGAGCCAAACACCTGGGAAGATGCGGCCCAACTGGCTGATCGAATCTGGCGAGGCGCGTGGATTCAGGCCCGAGCGCAGGACATCCCCCTGGCCGTGGTGGTCTGCCGAGTGGTCAATCGTTTTAGCGGTGAAGAGCGTCACTGGCTGCAACGCGAGTTACGGGCCGAAGACCGCGCGATCTTTTTCCGGGATGGGGTGCTGATCTTGTTGTGGAATGCACGTCAGTCTCAGGCGCTGGCTGCGCTTCGTCACCTTACGGAGGACAACCCGGCGACAGATGAAAAGAGGCATTATGGGGTTGCCTTTGCGTCCCAGGATGGCGATTCCCTGTCTGAATTAATCCGCCATGCGGCGTTTGCCCAAGGGGTGGCTGTCCGCCTGGGAGTCCCTGTGCAAACGGTGGCCGATACGCGTTTGCCAGAAGACGTGCTTGCGCTGACAGCCGAAGAGATCAGTGCCACGCAGGCCGCGGGCATTCTGCATGTGCGATCGGTCTGGTCCGACTTGCGGGCGCACGAATGGCAGGCTTTCCTGATCCATTTTGCTCCCCCGGCAATGGCCAGCGCAATTGAAGACCGGTTGCGACGGATGTTGCGCGGTGCAGATCTGATTGCGCAGGTTAGCCCGCATCGCGTTCTGGTTGTGCTGCCGGATACCGATGCGAGAGGTGGCGAGCGGATGCTTGAGCGCTTCCGAAAGGATTTGACACCCAGTGCACTGAATCGCAAGGGGGAGGTGCACGTCCATTCGCTCGGTTTTCACCCGAATTGGGAGTGGTCAGACCTGTTGCGGAAGGTGTTTGAAGTAAAGGGGTGACGCACCGCGCTTCGGGATCGCAAAAACAGCCTCATTCGAGGCCGTTTTTTATGGCGTGACGGATCTGGCAATCACGATCACACGGTAGGTGTTCGTCTCATACGGCCAGCAGGTGATCAGAGTAACCCGTTCGTCGTCGCTGGGCATGATCCATTGTGCGTTTGCCAGCCGTACGTCAAGCGGCTGGTCTTTTTCGGGCAGGATGTTGACGTCGGTCACTTCGTAGACGTAAACCTGTTCATCATCACCTTTGATGAAGATTTGATCCCCCGGTTGCAGTTTGTACAGATCGCGGAAGACTTCCCCGGCGATGTTGTGATGGCCGTTCAGGACGGTGTTGCCTGGTTGCCCTAACGGGGCGGAATCCGTGTGCCAGCCAGCAGCGCGATAGTTCGGTGCAACCCATTGTCGGTATTCCGTCCCTTGTAAGAAGACTGTCTCATATAGAGCTTCCACGATTGGGGGATAGTGTCAAGTTCTTTCTGTAAAAAGGGGCCAACAGTGGTGTCCTCAAAAGCCAACGAACGCTTTAACATTGGGGTTTCGTCAGTCAGGTTATCCTTTCCGT
>CAYSXA010000013.1:0-32686 GCA_964435005.1 uncultured Anaerolineaceae bacterium
CGCGGGGGCGGGAGCGCGGAGGCGCAGCGCGCCGAGGGCGCCCGCGGGCGGACACCCGCCGGGAGAGGACTCGTGCGCGGGAGCCGGGGGCAGGGCGGGGAGGCGGTCGGCCAGGACATCCGGCAGGGAACAGGAAAGCCGACCGTGTTGGTGCAGGCCTCGGCGGTGGGGTACTACGGCACCGGGGAGAAAGAAGTGGACGAGGACGCCTCTGCCGGGGACGATTTCCTGGCGCAATTGTGCCAGGACTGGGAAGCCTCCACCGCCGCCGTGACCGAACTCGGCGTGCGGCAGGTGGTCATCCGCACCGGGCTGGTGCTCGCTGCACAGGGCGGCATCCTGCCGCTGATGCTGCTCCCCATCCGTTGGTTCATCGGCGGGCCGATCGGCTCCGGCCAGCAAGGGGTCTCCTGGATTCACCTGCGTGACGAGGTGGCCGCCATCCGCTTCCTGCTGGAACAGCCGGCCAGCCAGGGCGCGTACAACCTGGTCGCGCCGCAGCCGGTCTCCCAGGCCGACTTCGCCCGCACCGCCGCCCGCGTGCTGCGGCGCCCTTACGGCTTCCCCACCCCCGCCTTCCTGCTGCGTGCCTTGCTGGGCGAAAAATCCACCCTGGTGCTGGATGGGCAATACGTCCAGCCGCGCCACCTGACCGAAGCGGGGTTCGCCTTCCGTTTCCCCCATCTGGAAGAGGCGCTGCGCGACCTGCTGCTCACATGACCGCTTTCAGCCCTTCGAGCAGCGCGTCAACCTCCTCCGGCGTGTTGTAGCCCTGCACCGAGACGCGCAGACAAACGCCCTCCTTCCAGGGCAGCAAGGGGATTTCCACTCGATACCGCTCGTAGAGCGCTTCCTTCACCCTCCAGGGGTCGGGGTGCGGAAAACGCACCGCCGCCATCTGCCCGACCCAGCGGTCGCCGTCCTGGTGCAGCGGGGACACGCCCAGCAGCGCCTCCAGCCGCTGCTGCGCCGCCAGCGCCAGGCAGTGACAACGCGCGCGCACCGCGTCCCAGTCGTGCCGTTGCTGAAAGCGGATGGCCTCCGGCACGGCGAGGAAGGCCGCAATGTCGCGCGTCCCCTGCCATTCGTGCATGTCCACAAAGGGGGAATCCGAGGCGAACTCCGGTTCCGGTTCCCAGCCCCAACTGACCACCAGCGGTTCGAGCAGGGATTGCGCCTCGCGCCGCGCGTACAGGAAGGCCGCCCCCTTCGGCGCGCACAACCACTTGTGCAGGTTGCCGACGTAAAAGTCCGCCCCCAGCGCCGTCAGGTTGAGCGGGATTTGTCCCGGCGCGTGCGCACCGTCAATCACGGTCAGGATACCGGCCTCTCGTGCGCGGCGACAGACCGTCGCCACCGGGAAAATCAGCGCGGTGGACGAGGTGATGTGGCTGAGGAAGATCACCCTCGTGCGCGGCGTGACGCCCTCCCAGAAGGCCTCGACGAAGGCCTCCGGCGTGGTCAGAGGCAGCGGGATAGGCTGCTCCACCAGCCGAAAGCCACGCTTGCGCGCCAGAAAGCGCCAGGTGCGGGTCAGCGCGCCGTACTCGTGATCGGTGGTCAGCACCTCGTCGTCCGGGCCCAGGTTCAGGCTGCGCGCCACTATGTTCAGGCCGGTGGTGGTGTTGGTCACGTACACCACGTCCTGCGGCGCGACGCCCAGGTAATCCGCCAGCGCGCCGCGCGCTTCGGCCATCAGGTCGCGGAAGCGCCGCCCCAGGAAGTCCACCGGCTGGCGCTCCAGTTCGCGCTGCCAGCGCTGGTAGGCTTCGAACACCGGTCGCGGTGTGGCGCCGAACGAGCCGTGGTTGAGGAAGATCACGTCCGGATCGAGCAGGAATTCGTCGCGTAGGGGCATGGTATCCACAGCTTAGCACCGATGAGCGCGGATGAACTTTCTCCCCCACCCTGCCCCCTTCATTTCCCTCCTCCCCTCTCCCTGAGGGAGAGGGGAGGGGGGAAGGCCGTTTTAGACGGCCAGGGGGGAGAGGTGAGGGAAGAGCAGCTCGCTACTCCCCCTCGGTAGGGGTGGGACGCCAGGGGCGTCCGCGTCCGGCGGCCAGGGCGACCTTTAACACCTCGTCCATGTGATCCACCGGCACCAGGTTCAGTTCGTGGCGCACCTGACGAGGCACGTGCACCAGGTCTTTCATGTTCTTGCGCGGGAGCACCACAGTCTTCAACCCCACGCGGTGCGCAGTGAGCACTTTCTCCCGCACCCCGCCGACCGGCAGCACCCGCCCGCGCAGCGTGATCTCGCCGGTCAGGCCCACGTCGTGCCGCACCTTGCGCCCGGTGAACGCCGAGACCAGCGCCGTGGCGACCGTGACGCCTGCGCTGGGGCCGTCCTTCGGGATCGCCCCCTCCGGCAAATGGATGTGCACATCCGTGCGTTCGAACACGGTCGGGTCGAGCCGCAGCCAGCGCGCGCGGGACTTCAGATAGGTCATCGCCGCCTGGACGGATTCCTGCATCACCTCGCCCAACTGGCCGGTCATCTGCAGGTTGCCCTTGCCGTCCATCAGAGCCACCTCCACCGGCAGCACCTCGCCGCCGTCCGCCGTCCAGGCCAGCCCCATCGCCACGCCAACCGCGTCCTCGCGCTCCGGCTCCAGCCCCAGGTTCTTCGGCGGCCCCAGGAAGCGTTCAATCATGTTCACGCCGATGCGCGTGGGGTACTCCCGCCCCTCCGCTTTCAAGCGGGCGATTTTGCGCAGCACCTTGCCGATCTCGCGCTCCAGGTTGCGCACCCCGGCCTCGAAGGTGTACTCGCGGATGATTTTCTGGATCGCCTGCGAAGAAAAGGTAATCTGCTCGCCGTCCAGCCCGTTGGCCTCAATCTGGCGCGGGATCAGAAAACGGCGGGCGATTTCAATCTTCTCATGATCCACGTAACCGGGGAAGCGGATGACCTCCATGCGGTCGAGCAGCGGCGCAGGGATGGTATCCGTGGTGTTCGCCGTGGTGATGAACATCACCTGCGAGAGGTCGTAGGGCAGCTCCAGGTAGTGGTCGGAGAAGGCGTGGTTCTGCTCAGGGTCGAGCACTTCGAGCAACGCCGCCGCCGGGTCGCCGCGATAATCCGCACCGAGTTTGTCCACCTCGTCCAGCATGAAGACCGGGTTGATCGTCCCAGCGCGGCGCATGGTCTGCAGGATGCGCCCCGGCAGCGCGCCGATGTAGGTGCGCCGATGTCCGCGAATCTCCGCCTCGTCGTGCACGCCGCCGAGCGACAGACGGACAAACTTGCGCCCCAGCGCCTCGGCGATGGACTTACCCAATGAGGTCTTGCCCGTGCCCGGCGGGCCGACGAAGCACAAAATCGGCTGATGGTTGCGTTTAGGTTTCAGGCTGCGCACCGCGATGTATTCCAGCAGCCGCTCCTTCACCTGCGGCAGACCGTAGTGGTTCGCTTCCAGCACCTCGGCCACATGGCGGATGTCCAGGTTGTCTTCCGTCTGCTGGTTCCAGGGCAGTTCGAGCAGCCAATCAATGTAGGTGCGCAGGATGCCCACTTCGGGCGACATCGGGGGAATCTGCGACAGGCGCTGCACCTCTTTGAGCGCGCGGGCGCGGGCTTCCTCCGGCAGACCGGTCTTCTCGATGCGCTCGCGCAACTCGTTCAACTCATTCATCCACAGGTCGCCTTCGCCGAGTTCGGTCTGGATGGCGCGCATCTGCTCACGCAGGTACGCCTCGCGCTGCGAGCGGTTCATCTCCGTGCGCACCCGGGCGTGGATTTCGTCCTCCAGTTCGAGCACTTCCAGCTCGCGCGCCAGCATCTGCCCGGCCATCTCCAGCCGCCGCCCGACGTCCAGCTCCGCCAGCAGGCGCAACCGGTCGGCATACGGCAGGCGCAGCGTCACGCCAACCACGTCGGCCACCCAGGAAGGGTCGTTCATGCTGAACACGAAGTTCAGGATCTCCTCCGGCATGTTGTTGTCCAGCATGACCACTTCCTCCAGCATGTTGAGCACGGTGCGCGCCAGCGCCTCGATCTCGCTCTCGCTGTGCGAGCGCGTCTCCTGCAACAGCCGGGCGCGCACGATGGGATAGGGATCGAAGCGGATGTTCAGCACCTCCACCCGCCGCCGTCCCTGCGCCATCGCCATGTTCCCTTCCTGCTCCAGATCGGCCACGTCGCGGATCGCCATCTCCGTGGCGACCAGAAAGTGGTGTTTGAAGGCGTATGGTGGCGTATCCTCCGCTGGATACAGGCCAATCACGGTGGAGTTCATCGCGCGGGCAGCATCCACCGCCATCAGCGACTCCGCCCCCTCCAACCACAGAGGGAGCAGCATGTTCGGGTAGACCACCGGCCCGCGCACCAGCACCGCCGGCAGTTCGATCACGCCATCTGCTGTCGGCGTGGCGTTCGGCACCTGATACAGTTCTTCCGCCTGTTGATACAGGTCTTCGGCGTATTCTTCGTTCGGGAACCAGTCAAAATCGCTCATCGAGTACTCCACACCACCACCGGCGGGCGTTCTCGCCAGACCGCGCGCGCGGCGGCGGCCACGAACAGGCTGCCGGTCACCAGGATCACGGCATCCCCCTGCGCCAGACGGTAAGCGCGGTCGAGCGCATCGGGCACCTGGGGTTCCAGAAACAGGGGGCGAGCGTAGGGTGCGGCGTGCGCCGCCAGCACCTCCACGTCCAACGCGCGTGGATGCACGGACTCGGTCAAGATCACGTGCTGTGCACGCGGCAACAGTTCGGCGAACATCCCCGACACGTCCTTGTCGCTCGATGCGCCGAACACCAGCACCAGCGGCCAGTCGGGGAAGTATTCGTCCAGCGTCAGCCGCAACACCCGCGCTGCTGCCCGGTTGTGCGCGCCGTCCACCACCAGCGGGGGCGTCCGTTGCAGCACCTCGAAGCGCGCCGGCCACACGGTTTGCGCCATGCCATGCTGGATGGCCGCCACCGGCACAGGCAACCCCTCCTGGTCGGCGACGCGCAGCGCCGCGTAGGCCGTGGCCGCGTTCGCCACCTGGTGCGGGCCGAGCAACGGCACGCGCAGGCGCAGCGGCTCCCACTCCTCCAGACCGCCGGAGGCGATGAAGTCGTCCGCACCTTCCTGATCCGCGTGCCAGACGAACAGCACCTGTCCATCGAGGGAGCGCGCCTGGGGCGCGAACACCACGTCCTCCCCCACCTCCACCAGTGGCGCGCCGCGCGCTGCTGCCATGCGCCGCAGCGTCGCACGCGCCTCCGCCGGTTGCGGGGCGAGCACCAGCGGGCGTCCAGCCTTGATGATGCCGCCCTTCTCCGCCGCGATCTTCGCCAGCGTATCGCCCAGAATGGCGGTGTGGTCCAGCGAGATCGGCGTGATCACCGAGACCAGCGGTTCAACCACATTGGTCGCGTCCAGCCGTCCGCCCAGGCCGACTTCGACCACTGCCACGTCCACCGCGCGGTCGGCGAAGTACCAGAAGCCCAGCGCGGTCATCAGCTCGAAGGTGGTCAGCCCCGGCACGGTGGGCACCAGCGGGCGCAGCACGTCCACGCCGCGCACCACCTCCGCGTGCGGGATCGGCGCGCCATCCACCTGGATGCGCTCGCCGAAGTCCTCCAGATGGGGCGAGGTGTACAGCCCCACGCGGTAACCCGCCGCCTGCAACGCGGCGGCGGTCATCGCAGAGACCGACCCCTTGCCCTTTGTCCCGGCGACGTGAATCACCGGATAGCGACGGTGCGGGTCGCCCATCTTCGCCAGCAGGGCGTGCATCCGCCCCAGGTCGAACTTCTCCGGCGCGTTGCGAAAGTTGCGCGTCAGGCTATAGTCGATGAAACTGTAGAGGTAATCCAGCGCTTCCTGGTAAGCGATGTTATCCATGATAAGCGATTGTAATCCCTGAGCTCTACCCTGGCAAGCAATCCACCAGCCCTCACACCAACCCTGGTCAAATCGTCCGAAAAATCAACAACCCCTCAACCCGCCAGCCAGGCCAGGATGAAAACCGCTGTGAACAGCAAGCTGACCACCAGTTGGCGGAAGCCAATCTGTGCCGGGCGCGCCTTCACCGCCGGACGCAGCGTCCCCAGCACAGTCTCGATGGTCTGTATCACATACGCCACCCAGACCCATGACGGGACCCAACCCAGCCCACCCAGGACGCCCGTGAACAACACGTTGGTCAAGGCATACAACATCGCCCGCCATCCTACTCGCAGGCGATCAGCCAGTGCCGGCACAGCATCCCAGCCGCGTTGTTCCAGGCGCAGGTAAGCGTACACGATGGACGCCGCGGATTGCAGCCAGGTCAACAACCACAACCACCATCCCAATGGTTCGGGCGCGCCGCGCGCCGTCCAAAAAGCAGCCGGAGCACTCAGCGCCAGCACGCCGCTGGCAACGATCTCCACCCCCATCTGGCGTCGTTCCTCACGACGGCTGACCAGCCACAAATGCCAGGCAAACACCGGCGCGCCAGGAGCGGCCAGCCACAGCAGCCAGCCCAGGCCATGGGCGAACAACCCTGCCAGCCCCACCAACGTCAGCACCAGATACACACCGATCCACAGGCGCGCCGCCTGCAGGTCACGCCGTGATCTCCGTCCACTGTAGATCTTCACCAGCAAAGTGAGCGGCTGGCGCATCAGAAAAACCGCCAGCGCACTCAGCAACAGGAAAGGCAAGGCTGGAGTCCAGCGCCCACCAATGAACAAGCCAACCAGTAACGGACTGAACAGGAACACCCATGCACCGTGTTCCTGAGGCAACGCCGCCACACGATGTTGCAGAGGGGTAATGCCTCGAATGCCTGTCACGCGAACCTCCGTGTGATGAATACCCGTGAATTGTACCTCACCCGGCATGTCCATAGATTGCACCGATGACGCAGAAGGCCCTTTCCCTTCCAGCCACAGTTAAACCCAGATTGGCGCAGTCTGGTTCATCTGCCAGGAGGATGCAGCCGCCGAGCACGTCGCCTCAACCTCGCCCCTTCAGACCGCCACCCGGCGCTGACAACTCATGTTATCCCAAGCCGCTGGGGAGGAATCCCTGCGGCCTGAGCCAGTTTGCTCTCCGCAGGGAAGGTAATCTACATTCCACTTTCAAGGATTCCTCGGAGCTTCGACCTTTCCACACACGGCAGAATGCTGAGCCGTGAGGAAAACGAGCGGCGTTGCCAGGTTTACCGGCACTCCCCCTTGAGCATACAACAGATGGGTTAAATCAATGCGGATACTCCCACCCTGGATTGACCATCAGCACCTCATCCGCAGCAAGGGTGACGGTTTGCTCCCAAAGAGCAACTTCCACAACCGGATCGGTATTCTGCCAGATAAAACGGACCGTGTGCGGTTCACCCGGCTTCAGCGACACGGTGAGCCACAGCGGGCTGCGATCCACCGGAACGCGGACAACCACCCTCCCATCTACAGATACCGCCCAGGCGCCAGTGTCACCAGGCGGCTGCGGAGCCTGCATGAAGAACTGCACCTGCGGCGTGGCCGAGGTTGCTGGCAAGACCGGTACGGCGCGCCAGGCGTACATCCCCACAGACGGCACCAGCACGGAGAGAACGAGCAACAAAAAGGTCGGCACAAGTTCGCGCCAGCGAGTCAACCACTCCTCTGTCGCCGGCAGGCGAAACGGCTGCACCGCCTCGTTGGCGCGACGGTACGAAAACACGTCGGTCAACGCCTCCTTCAAGCGTGTGGGAACCGTCCAGACGGCATGGACCGCCTCCTCCAACGGGCGCAAACGCAGATGCGGCTGCCGTTCTCGCGCCAGGCGGGCCGCCGTCCACAAATTGCCTTCGCGGTTGGCGCAATCTCCCGGCGGGCAACCGATCACCTGCACCTCGCGCGCACCAGCATCCAGCGCATGGGCGATCGTTTGCGGCGGCAGCGCCCCAACGCACGGAAGCGGCACCAACACCCGATCTCCCGCCGCCGTCGTCGCCTCTGAAGAGACGGCCAGGTGCCGCTCACAGGTGAAGGCCACCACCGGGTGATCCTCACGTCGCGCAAGCAGGTCATCCACCGCTTGCAGCGTGACCTGGTAGTCCAGCCCGCCAATCGAAATCGCACCGTGGTCGTTACACGATCCCAGGCAGATACCGCATCCCACACACCGCTCGGGGTGTGCCACCGCGATCCACTTGTGGTGCGACCCATCGTGCCGCTCCGCCATGGTAATCGCCCCATACGGACAATCGTGCGCGCACAATGTGCAACCGATGCACCGCTCGGCATGAATCTCCAGCCGGGGATGGTCCGGCGCGAGGGGTAGCCAGGGCAGCACAGCAGCGATCGCCGTCAGGCCCAACAGCAACCAAACCATGAAGCGCGGAGTAACAACCAGGAATGGCAGATAGATCGGGTCCACCCGCACCGGCAAACGCACCAGCCGGGTCAGATCGAACGGCAGGCCAATCTCCGCCGGGAGCAAAATAGCAACGGTCAGCAGCGAGAGCGCCACAACGAACACCCACGGCGATTCAGGGAACCAGCGCGGGCGGGAAAGGCGGCGAATATGCAGCCAGACCGACCCGGCCAACAGCAAAAAGGCCAGGATGTGCGTCACCAGCAACAGGAAGGGATACAACCAGGAGCGATGTGCTGCCTCTGCAGTGATCAGGAACAACGCAAACCGGTCACCCCATGGTGTGAAGGATTGAAGCAGGTACAACAGGTGCGTTGTGAGTGCCTGCGCGCGCTGATCGAAGACCATCATGTAACCGGTGAGGCCAGCGACCACCAGCAACAACACCATGACGACCCCGGTCACCCAGGCCAGCCAGCGCGGTCCGCGGAAGCGCCCCATGAAAAAGGTGCGATAAGCGTGGATCAACCCCCACAGCATGGTGGCCTGCGCCCCCCAGCGATGCACTGCTCGCATGATATGCGACATCCCCAGCCGGTTCATGCGCGCCACAGCATTGTAGGAAAGGGCGAAGCCATACTGGTAAAACAGCGTGATGTACACCCCCGAAAAGCCAACCAGAATGAGCAGAAATACTGTGAGCGGGCCGGATTGATATAACGGATTGAGCAGCGGGTTTCGGATTCTGGCCTGAAGGCGGGATTCGATCCGCAAGGACAGACGCTCCAGAGTCGCCAGGAAGCGCCCGCGCAAGGTGGGAAGTGTAGGCGGTAGTGAAGTCATATCGCCTGAACGAAAAGGGGCGGGGTATCCCCCGCCCCACACCACATGCCGTTACCAGAGGCGGAAACCCTGCAAAATCTGCTGGCCGTTTACGATCTGCTCGTAGATCGCCGGCGCATAGGCCACAACCAGGAGGAGCACCGTGCCAACCAGCCAGGGCTTCCAGGAGTCCAACCAAGCCGGCGTTTGCTGCGGGTCTTGCATCGCTTCAGCCACTGGCATCTCAATCGGCGCTTCCAGCGGCTTCGAAGCGAACACCGTCCCCAGCACCACCACAAAGTACAGGATGTAGGCCACGAACAGGATGGTGCCGCCGATGGCGATCTCTACCAGGAAGGGGTTCCATTCCGGGCGGACGTAGGGCGCAGTCCCGATCATGGTGCGGCGCGGCACGCCGTAATTCAACCCCAGCATGTGCAGACCGTTGGACATCAGCACCATTCCCACCAACCAGGTCCAGGCCTGGGCCAGTGCCCACTTTGGCTTCCACAACTGCTTGCCGGTCAGCTTGGGGATCAACCAGTAGGTGATGCCAATGAAGGTCATGGTCACGCCGCTGGCCACGGTCAGGTGCAGGTGACCGGGCACCCAGGCGGTGTTGTGGATCACCAGGTTGACGTTGTACGAGGCATTGGTCAGACCGCCGATACCACCGAAGGCGAACAGGATCATGGCGATGTTCTGCGCTGCGTAGGAGGGATCATCCCACGGCAGGGCGCGGATCCAGCCCAGCAGACCTTTGCCACCACGCGCGCGGGCGCCAGTTTCCAGCGAAGCAACCACGGTGAAGGCGGTCATGAAACTGGGTATGGCCACGCTAAAGGTCAGCACCGCATGCAGGAACTTCCAGCCCGCCGGTACGCCAGGATCCAGGTACTGGTGATGGAAACCCACCGGCAGCGAGAAGACCAGGAACAGCCAGAAGGCCAGCCGAGCCAGCGAATCGCTGAACATCTTGCCACCCGCCTGTTTGGGCAGCATCCCGTACCAGGAGAGATACGCCGGCAACAGCCAGAAGTACACCAACGGGTGGCCAGTGAACCAGAACAGCGTGCGCGCCAGCTCGATGTCGATCCCTTCCGCCAGGCCAAACACCCACGGCAGGATCAGCGCTAAAATCTCCGCTGCGATGCCGAGCGTGGCTATCTGCCACATCACCATGTTAATCACCGCCGCAAAGGCCAGGAACGGTGTGCGCACGCCGGGGTTCTCCTTGCGCCAGCGGTACAGCGTGACCATGAAGCCCCAACCCTGCACCCAGGAGCCGACCACCACCAGCGTCAGGCCAATGTAGAACAACGGGTCCGCTTTAAGCGGCGGGTAGAAGGTATACAGTACCGTCGCCAGGTTGAGCAGCAGCGGGATGGCAGTTACCACCAGACCAAGGGTCTGAATAATGAAGCCAGCCAGGTTCAGTTTGGGCAATGCCAGGTTGCGCTTCAGGCTGCGCGGGATCACGAAGGAGTAAAAACCCGTGATGAAGAACGTGGTCCACACCAACGCGTTGAGCACCGCGTGCAACGTCAGGCCCTGGTAGTACGTTTTGATGCCCGGGGCCAGCACCTTGTACAGGTTGATGCCCATGTAATCCAGCGCCTGCAGAGGGCCGAACCACGTGCCGATGAACAGCGCCGCCAGCGCAATACCAATCTGCCACTTGGTCAGTTTATCTTCGAACTGGAATTGTTTTTCGTCCATGAGTTTCCTCCTGCCTGGATGTTACGGCGTCACCTCAATGGTGGCAAACATCGTCTGATGCCCCACGCCGCAATACTCGGAGCACACCACCAGGTATTCGCCAGGCTGATCAAAGGTGTGCGTCATGGTGCTAACATACCCCGGCAGAATCTGCATGTTCAGATTGGTGCCGGTCACGGTGAAACCGTGCTGCACATCCTTGCTGGTCACGTGGAAGGTCACCGTGGAACCCACAGGCACGGTAATCTTGTTTGGAGTGAAAGACCAGGTCTGCGCCAGGATGTACACCTCATAGCGACCAGGAGCCAGTTCGCGCACGCCCGGCTCGGCGAAGGGGCCTTCCTCCGAAATCGTGGCCGGATTCACCCGCTGATCGGGCAACGGCACCTGAAAACCAAAGGCAAAGCCGCTCACCGCGGTAGCCGCAATGAAGACCACCAGTGTGATCACGCTCAGGATGATCCAGCGCTTTTCGTAGAGATCGATATGCAGTTTCTCGCTCATCGTGTCACTCCTCGACTGAGCATGGTCATGAACACGTTGCCCCACAGCAGCAACAGCAACAGGAAGTAAATCCCCAGCAGGGTGATCGTGCCGACAGGGCGGAAGGGTTCGGGTGTTTTCTTCTCACTCATCACAACCTCCTTGGTTTGGTCTGATTGGTCGAAGTGGGTGCCTGGTCAGGTGGTTTGATCAGTGCTTCAGCATAACCTCCAGATCCTCCGCTACTTCCTCCGGCGTGAGCGTGGGAGGCAGCAGCAACTTGATGTACCCTTGCTTGTCGATCGCCACCAGCGACGCGGTGTGATCCACCAGATAGCCGCTGGCCGCCGTACCCTCGTGCTTCCGATAGTAGATGCCGTATTGCGTGGCGATTTGGGCAATGGTTTCCGGATCACCGGTCAGCCCTAAAAAACGCGGATCAAAGTGGGTGACGTAATCCGCCAGGCGTTCTGGTGTATCCCGCTCAGGGTCCACCGAGATCATGATGAACTGCACGCCGTCCGCCTTGCTTCCAAGATGCTTCATCACCTGCTTCATTTCCGCGAGTGTGGTCGGGCAGACATCCGGGCAATGGGTATAGCCGAAAAAGAGCACCACCACCTTGCCACGAAACTCGCGCAGACGATGCGGGCCGTCCACAGCCTGCAATTTGAAATCCATCGCCGGGCGCGGAGACTGGATCACCGTGCCGTGGAAAGAATACGGACGCAGGTAGGTGAACCCAAGCCAGCCCAACACAACCGGGCCAATCACAATCAAAGATATGGACTTCCAATTGAATTTCATAGTGTGCCCTCAACGCCTTCGCCTCGACTCTGCGCCATTCAGGCGCACCGTTCAGCGAGGGGTGAAAGTGAGCCGCACCGTATTTCATTGCGCATAGCACAGAAACAGGTGCGCCGCTTCGTACAGTCCTTTGGCCGCACCTTTCGCGTTGCGGATCTCATCCAGCAGTACGTTCACGTGGCGAAGGATGCGCTCGTGATCGGGTGATAGCGTCCGGTAGCGGTACTCACCGCGGATGATTCCCAGCGGATCGACCAGGATGAACACCGGATCAAAGTCAAACGTTCCGTCAGGACGCGGTTCGTAGAAAACCTCAAACCCACCGCCGATCAGGTACTTCAGCCGCTTTGGATCCTCCAGGAAAGCAAACCGCCAGATCGCCGGATCTGCGCCCACCTGGGCCGCGAATGCACGCAACTGCTCGGGCGTATCATGCTCCGGGTCAAAGGAGATGGTCACAACACGCAGCGGCGTCTCCGACGAGATTGACTTCAAGCCTTTCTGGATGATCTGCAATGTGGGAATGACCTGCTGGCAATCCCGCGCACAGCGGGTGTAATAGAAACTGTACAGCACCACAGAGCCGCGCAAATCTTCGCTGGTCAACGTCTGACCGTCCTGGTCGACCAGAGCAAAGCCAGGGGCCAGGCGGATGCGCGGCAGGACCTGAACCGGCTGGAAGACTTTGAACGCGAAAACCGCCGCCGCCAGTAATCCTCCAAACGCATAAAGCCCGTAAAGCCAGACGCGTTTCATGGAACCTCCGGCGAGGAGAGGCGGGGTTTCAACACCTCTGACAGCATCTGCGGGGTGGCCGGCATGGCACGGGTTTCGTGTACCACCATCTCCGTGTTATCCAGCCCAATGAAAATCTGCTTGCTCTGCTTCAAGATCACCTGCCAGGCGGCAGGTGAGAACGGTATGTTCCGATCCACGATCACCGCATCCACCTCCGGCGGCATGGTCTCCGCCGCCACCTCCCAGGAGCTGGCTTCGCCGGCCAGTTCCAGATGCGGCCAGTCATGGATCAGCATACGAATCGCATCACGGAACATTCCGTGCCCGATCAGGAATACACGAACATCCATCGCCCCCATTGTAGCCAGCGCACCAGGCGCTGACCATTCCCCATTTGTCTCTTAATCCAGACCGAAAGGATTAATCCTTCGCAGACGGGACACTACGCTTTCGGATCATCCCCCAGGGTCAGGCCGTGTCGGACAGCCCAGGCCGCCGCCTCGGTGCGGCTGTGCAAATGCAATTTGTCCAGGATGGAACGCAAATGGGCCTTCACGGTGTGCGGAGAAAGATACATGCGGGCTGCGATTTCTTTGTTGCTCAACCCGGCTGCCACCAGTCGCAACACCTCTTGCTCACGCGGGGTCAACCCCCACTCCTCTGGTTGACTCGGAGCAGGCATACGGCGCACCTGTTCCATCAACAAATCCATCATATCTGGTGAAAGCACCGATTCACCACGATGCGCCCTGCGGATGGCATCCACCACCTCAGCGCTGCTGGACCGTTTGAGCAAATACCCGCGTGCACCCGCCCGGATGGCAGCGAGCAGGTCGGCCTCGTCCTCCGAGATGGTTAGCGCCAGGATACACAACGACGGATCTCGCGACAATGCCAGTTCAATCGCCCGCAATCCACCCATCCCGGGCATGTTGAGATCCATCAGGATCACATCCGGTTGCACCTGATTCAGCATCTGGAGGGCGTCTTCACCGCTCTCCACACTGCCGACCACGTGAATATCAGGCGCTTCCTGCAAGAGACGCACCAGTCCTTCGCGGAACAGAGTATGGTCATCGGCTACCAGCACGCGGATCACGCTGTTTTCTCCGGAGAATGTTTCAACACACTGGACGGCAGGCGCAACATCACACGGGTACCTTGCCCTGGTCCAGTGGCAATGGTCAGGCTTCCTCCTAACGATTCCGCCCGCTCTCGCATACTCGAAAGCCCATGGCTGCGGTACGGCCGCTCAGCAGGCAGGTGGGGCGCCATCCCCGCCCCATCATCGGCTATGACGATTTCCAACCCCTCCCGGTTCAGTTGCAACGAGAGGTGCACATGCTGCGCGTGGGCATGACGACGCACATTGGTCAGGGCCTCTTGCACAATGCGCAGCACCTGCAAACCGACATCGGGCGGCACCTGCACGTCTTCCGGCTGTGGGTGGAAATGCACCTCGATGCCGGTCTGCCGGTTGAACGCAGCGGCATAATCCGCCAAGCGCGCCGCCAGGTCGCCCGGCTCAGACACACTGATCCGCAGGCCGTCGATCGCCTCGCGCGCTTCTACATAGGCATTGCGGATCGCGCGGCGAAGGTCGGTCAGTTCTTCTCCCAGCGAATCCACCCGCCCTTCGGAGAGCAAGGTCTCCAGTCGCTCGGCCTGCCAGCCCAGGTAACTGAGTGTTTGCGCCAGGCCGTCGTGGATTTCGCGGGAAAGGCGGTAGCGCTCTTCCAGCACCGCCATTTGATGCACCTGTGTGTACAGTTGCGCATTGCGCACAGCAAGTGCGATCTGGTGCCCCATCGCCTGAAGCAGGTCGCGATGAATGGGGCGGAAGGCCCGCGGTCGATGATGCGCCAGCACCAGCGCACCAAAGGGCCTGCCTTCAACGCGCAACGCCACGCCAGCCGCAGAATGCAGATCGCCCGCATCGGTCAGATCGCCACGGAGCACCACGCCTTCTTTCTGCCTGGCGGCCTCCGCGATGCTCAGCGGTAGGTTCTGTGCATTGGCGGCGTCGAAACCAGTCTGCGCCAGCGTGACCCAGGTCGCACTCTCTTCATTATAGATAAGCAATCCACCGGCCGGCGCTTCCCAGCCGCGCATTGCCAGACGAACCACCTCATCAGCCAGTTCCTGCAACACCGCATGGGATTGCGTAGTGCGGTCCAATGTGGCTACCAGCGCGTCCATTTGACGCGTCCGGTTGCGCAACCGATCCAGCGCCGCCGACATCGCGCCGCTCATAATGCCCAGCATCCGCAGGTGCTCTTCCGGCGGTCCATCAGCCGAGGGAAAGTACGCCGAAAGGATGCCCCGTCGGTTGCCATCCAGATGGATCGGAATACAGACCAGCGACTGGATCCCCTGCTTGCGCGCCAGCGATTGCATCCCCTCAAACAGCGGGCAATCGTTGCTCACATGGGCCTGTAACCGCTCGCATTCCCGACAACGGCTGGCGTTCACGCCACTGTCCAGTCGCCGGTAAAACGCTTCCAGATAGTCGTCATCCAGCCCCCAGGCCATATCCAGGGTGAGCAGGTTATTCTCTTCATCGAAGGTTACAATGGTTGAGGCCACGGCGTCCGTGAGATGAATAGGCGCCTGTGTGGCCAGTTCGAGCAACGCCTGTTCATCCTGGCTCTGTGCTACTTCGCGCATCAACTGGTAGAGGCCAGTCAGGCGGCGATTGCGGGCTTCGAGTTGCTCAAAGGCCTGCTGCCGTGCGGCTTCCGCCTGCGCTCGCCGTGCCAGGGCCTGGGCCAGAAGCGTCAGGCCGATCCAACTGACCACCGTGCCGGTCAGTCCATATAATGCAACCTCTCCCCACCCGTGCCATCGATCCGGCAGTGTGCGCACCATGCGCTCTACAATGCCCTGGTGAACTGCCGCCAGGAACAACACCAGCACTGGTAACATCCAGCGCATTTTGAGCAAGGCTTCGTGCAGCTCCAGGCGATCCAGAGCCAGTTGTAACCGCGAGGATATTCGGGCAGGGATCAGCATACCCCAATTTTAGCATACCCACACACCAACCCCAAAAGAGCGGCCTGGGGCCGGCCGTGACGAAGTCACCGCTCAACCCCAGGCCTGTTACACCAGAGGAGTCAGTCAGTTGGCAGATGCTATGGTTCTTCCCTTACGGCCTTCCGTGGCCAGGACCGTTGTTGCCAGACATCGGGGTGGACATTCCCCCTCCCGGCATGGGAGTGGACATTCCTTGCCAGGGCGTGGAGCCCGGCATGGGAGTGGACATCCCTTGCCACGGTGTGGAGCCTGGCATCGAAGTGGACATCCCCTGCCCTGAAGTCGAGCCTGGCATCGAGGTGGACATCCCGGATGTCGGGCCCTGCATCGGCTGGGCAGGCATGCCGGTGGGCTGCGATTCAAACTGCCCCCCTTCCGGACCATTGTTTCGTCCAGGCATGTTTGATGGGTGCCCTTCTCCGTTGCCCTGACCTGGTGTCATCCCGGCAGGAGGCGTCATTCCAGGCTGCCCTGTGTCATGGTTGTTCTGGCCCGGGCCGTGTTCCGATGGATAGCCTTCTTTGTCAGCCTTATTCTGCCCAGGAGCGAGTTCAGACGGATTCCCACCGCTGAACATCTGCTGAATAACCTCCATGCCATGCTGTGAAGCGCTCATCGCATGTTCAATGGCTGGTTGCGCCGTCGGTGGCACGCGCTCCAGCAGATTGGTCAGCACCTGGGTATGCTGTGCCATGGTCTCTTGAAGATGGGTCAGGTGGTCAATATTGTCCTGAGGTCCCAATTGCTCCATCACCTGCACCATCTCCTGTACCTGCTCCTGGTAGCGCTGCATCGCCAGAGGAATGTCTTCATAGCGACCAGCGGCGATCAGCGCCTGGACTTCCTCGACCCGGCGCTGGGCGAACTGATCGAGCAACGCCACATCTCCTTCCGGGCCAGTCAGCGCAAGTTGAACATCTTCCACCACCGCCTTCACCGGATACAGCACCTCACCAGGCAGCGCGTCGTTGGCAGCATACACCACGCCGCCACCACCAAGCAGGGTGGTCAACATCGTTATCAACACAATCCACGTCATAGCGAACCTCCTTTGCAATACGGTTTTCCTCGTTCGCCAATCAAGACGCAAACTGTGCCAAAACGTTACAACGCCAGATGGACGAATTCGACGCATCAGGCGAACACGGGCGCGCCGTTGAAACGAAGCCCGTGGCATCGCTTCTGGTGCCTGCCGTATCGTCAACGCCAGACGCAAAAGAGGTTCCAATTCCTCCCGTACGGATGGGTATTGCGCCAGGCATTCTTCCACCGTTGCGGCGCCGGATTCCACCCGTTCAAGGCATTCCGCCAGTAAATCTTCTAACCTTTCGTCCATTTCAAGCCGCCTCCGATTGACCCAGCCATTCCTTCAATTTCTTCAGAGCCCGGTATTGCAGCACCCTCACGTGCCCTTCCGTCAAACCGACCACGCGTGCAGTTTCGGCGTGGCTCATCCCGTTGATCAACCGACACACCAACACCTGTTGCCATTGCGGTGGCAAGCGGCGCAAATGGTGCATCACCGTTTGCAGAGTCTCTTCTTGCTGCACCATCTGCTCAGGGGGATCTGCTGGGTCGGTCAACGGAGGGAGCTCATCCAGCGAGGCCTCCGACCGCGCAGCCCGGTACCTGTCCACGATCAGATTGTGAGCGATACGAAAGATCCACGCCTCAGGGTAACGAGGCGGTTGGCGACGCTTTTGCAACGCCTCCCAGGCGCGCACAAATGTTTCTTCAGTCAGGTCTTCCGCATCATTCGTGTTCCCCAGGCGGTAGAAAGCGTAACGGTACACCCGGGGCAACATGTGCTCATAGAAATCGCCGAAAGCATCTGCATCACCATGAGCAGCTCGTTGCAACAGTTGATCAACATCCATAGATAACCTTCATCCTATTCAAGAGACGAAACATCTTTTTAAACGTTACAAACCCTTTTGCGTTAATTGTAACCGCACAGGGCGACAACCGAGCACAAGGTACAGAAACCAAGTGCACTTATTCACCTTGATACATACATGCATTTGTACACCGACAAATTTGACGTGACAAATGTCCCGCGCAATGCAGGACATTCGCACCTACTCAAACTTGTACAATACCGCTTTAATGTCACATGGAAATTAATCTGCGTCTCACAATTCTTATCGTTTTCCTGTACGTGTATCGGTGATATTGTACACCCGCGAGGTTCCGATGACGCACCAACTCAGTTTCGAGGAAGTCGGTCAATTGCACGCCGAGATGTGCTCCGCATTGGCCGATCCTCGCCGTCTGCAAATCCTGTACGTGTTGGCGAAACAGGACCTGACGGTGAGTCAACTGACCCAAATGCTAGGCATCAGTCAATCAACCACATCACGGCACCTCAAAATCTTGCGCTCTCGCGGACTGGTGCGCGCCACTCGCAAAGGCCAATCGGTCGTGTATTCCCTGACCGATCATCGCGTAATCTCTGCGCTGGAGACATTGCGCACGGTGCTGCATGAAAGTCTGCAACATCGTGCGCAGGTGGCGGCGAACACCCCGCTCAAATCCCAACCCAATTCATGAGGAGCATCCCATGAGCCAAAACAAACGTATCTGGATCTACGGGCTGCTGGGGACACTGGCAATCCTGGTGATTCCGCTGGTGGTTTTCTGGCCGCGTTCTGCTGCGGCGGAACCACTGGATCATCCCTGGGATTTCGTCACCCCACAGTCACCGTCACACACAGACCATTCCCCTTTGATGCCCGGTCCATACGACACACCGCAAGAGGTGACCGCCCGCTGTTTGGAGTGTCACCCCAAAGCCGCCGACGAGGTGATGCACACCACCCATTGGACCTGGGAAAGCGAGCCGGTGCAGGTCTCCTGGCGGGATGACCCCGTCACGGTGGGCAAGAAAAACGCCGGCAACAATTTCTGCATCGGCATCCAGGGCAACTGGCCAAAGTGCACCACCTGTCACATCGGCTACGGTTGGGAAGATGCCAACTTCGACTTCAACAACCCGAACAATGTCGACTGCCTGGCCTGCCATGCGGATATAAACCTCTACGCCAAGGGCCTGTCCGGTAACCCCACCGACAGCGTGGACCTGGCGGCTGCCGCCCAGAGCGTGCGCCTTCCCACCCGCGACAACTGCGGCAAGTGCCACTTCAACGGCGGCGGCGGCAACGGTGTGAAGCACGGAGACCTGGACGAGAGCCTGTACTTCCCCTCCGAGAACCTCGACATCCACATGGGGAAACTGGACTTCCAGTGCACCACCTGCCACACCACAGAGAACCACCAGGTCAAGGGGCATGCGCTTTCCTTTGCGTTGGACGAGGGCGACCAGGTGCAGTGCACCGACTGCCACACCGAACGGCCTCACGCCGACGAGCGCCTGAACAACCACACCGATACTGTGGCCTGCCAGACCTGCCATATCCCAACGACGGCTCGCAAGGACCCCACCAAAGTGTTCTGGGATTGGTCTACCGCCGGGCAGGACCGCCCTGAAGACCACTTCACCTACCTGAAGATCAAGGGCAGCTTTATCTACGAGCGCAACATCACCCCTGAATATTACTGGTGGAACGGCAAGGTGTCCTACCGCTACCTGTGGGGCGATCCCATCGATCCATCCAGACCCACGAAAATCAACCCGCCGGATGGCGACATTCACGATCCCAACGCGAAAATCTGGCCGTTCAAGATCCACCGCTCGATGGTGCCCTACGACACCGAGTACGACATCCTGCTACAACCCAAGACAGTGGGCGAAGGCGGCTTCTGGGTGGAGTTCGACTGGCAGAAAGCGCTCAAGCTTGGGTCGGAGATCGTGGGCATCCCCTACAGCGGACACTTCGACTTCACCGAAACCTGGTTCTTCTACCCGCAAACCCACATGGTCGCTCCCAAAGAAGACGCCCTACGGTGCGATTCCTGCCACGGCCCGAATGGCCGCCTGGACTGGGAAGCACTGGGCTACCCGGGCGATCCGATGGAATGGGGCGGTCGGAACCTGAACCGCTAGCAAGGAAGGGACACCATGCACAAGTCACGTCGTTTGATCATTGCACTCGTGCTGATCGGTGGAGCGCTATTGGCGCTGGCCGCCGGACAGGCGCTGGCAAACACCGGCGTCCCCGCCCAGGAGGCACGGCAACCGTTGCACCCCACCTTCCCGCTGTTAGACGCCGACGGAAACAACGTGCTGGACAGCGGACAGCCAGTCTCCACGATGAAGACCTGCGGTGCATGCCACGACACTGGCTTCATCGCCCAGCATAGTTTCCACACCACTGTCGGCCTGAACGATTTCGGCGCGCCCGGCAGTGTGGACGGCGGACATGCCTGGGATACCAGCCCCGGCCTGTTCGGCAAGTGGAACCCGCTCACCTATCGCTATCTGACGCCAGCCGGCGATGAGCGACTGGACCTGAGCACTGCAGAATGGATCAAAGTCCTCGGCGCGCGCCACATCGGCGGCGGACCAGCCACGCTCAGCCGCGACGGCATCCCGCTCGATCTGCTGTCCACTGCGCCAGGCGACCCCGAAACCAGCATCCTCGACCCACAAACCGGTCAGTCGCAGCCGTGGGATTGGAAGGCATCGGGCACAGTGGAAATGAACTGCTTCCTGTGCCACTTCCCCAACCCGGCGAACGAAGCCCGCATCGCCGCGCTGCAGCGGGGGAACTTCGCCTGGGCCAACACAGCCACCCTGCTGAACAGCGGCATCGTGCAGCAAAACGGCGATCAACTCGCCTGGAATCCGGATGCCTTCGACGACAACGGTCACCTGAAGCCGGAATACATCCAGGTGCAGGACCCGACAAACGAGAACTGCGCCCTGTGTCACGGAACAGTCCACACCGACGATACGCCGCTGGTGACTTCCGCCTGCGATCTGAGCGATTGGGAAACCGCCACCACCGGACAGGTCTTCTCAGGTCAAAAGATCGACCACAGCGGCATGAACCTGGCGGACAAGCAATCCTTGAACCGCTCGTGGGACATCCACATCGAGCGCGGCCTGCAATGCACCGAGTGCCACTACTCGCTGAACAACCCCGCCTACTACCAGGAGCCAGAAAGCGAGCGCCCATCGCATCTGGTGTTCGATCCGCGCCGTCTGGACATCTCCGACTATCTGGTCAAACCCTCACACAACTTCGCTCGTGGTGAGAGCACCCAGGTCAGCGTGGCGCCCGAACTCAAAGGCACCATGCGGCGCTGCGAATCCTGTCACTCCACGGCGAACAACCACAACTGGCTGCCTTACAAGGATCGCCACATGAGCGAGGTAGCCTGTGAAACCTGCCACATCCCACAGATGTACGCTCCGGCGATCCAGATGGTGGACTGGACAGTAATCCAGCCCAATGGCCAGCCGAATCAGGCCTGCCGGGGCATCGAAGGCAGCGACACTGTCAACGATCTGGTCACCGGCTACACACCGACCGTGTTGCCGCATATCAGCGTGGACGGAAAGACCCGCCTCGCGCCGTATAACCTGATCGCGGCCTGGTACTGGGTGTACGGCGACCCGCCGCGACCGGTGCGCCAGATCGATCTGCAAGCCGCTTACCTGGACGGTGATCACTACCGCGCCGATGTGATTGCAGTCTTCGACCAGAACGGTGACGGCGACCTCTCAGCGGAAGAACTGCGCCTGGACACGCAGGAGAAAGTGGACCATATTGCAGTCAACCTGCAGGCGCTGGGGCTGGAGAATCCCCGCATCCAGAGCGAGGTGCAGCCTTACACCATCAGCCACAATGTAACCCACGGGGACTTTGCCGTGCGGGACTGCCAGTCCTGCCACCAGACCAACTCGCGCCTGAGCGCGCCGGTGGAACTGGCCTCCTACGTGCCGGGCGATGTGATGCCCAGGCTGATGACCGACGACCGCACGTCCATGCCGGGCGAACTGACCCGCACCGGGGACGGCGCGCTGATCTATCAGCCGCAGCTCGAAGGGATGTACATCTTCGGCCATTCCCGCTATGGATGGATCGATGGGCTGGGTATCCTGGCGTTCTTTGGCGTGCTGCTCGGTGTGGTGGTCCATGGCGGGCTACGCGTGGCCGCCGCTTTGCGGATGCCGCATCACACCTCTGAACTCCGAAAGGTGTACATGTACACCGTGTACGAGCGGCTGTGGCACTGGCTGCAAGCCTTCAGTATCTTGATCCTGCTGTTCACCGGCCTGATCATCCACAACCCGGCACGCTTCACGTTCGTGGACTTCCGCGCGATGGTGTACACGCACAACATCATCGCCGCGATCATGGCGCTGAACGCCTTCCTGGCCTTCTTCTACCATGTGGTCAGTGGTGAGATTCGCCAGTACGTGCCGCGCCCGCGTGGTTTCTTCGACCAGGCCATGATGCAGGCGAAGTACTACCTGAGCGGCATCTTCAAGGGCGAGCCGCATCCCTTTGAGAAGATGCCGGAGCGCAAACTGAACCCGTTGCAACAGGCGACCTATTTCGGCCTGCTGAACGTGCTGTTGCCGCTGCAGGTGCTCACTGGCGCGCTAATGTGGGGCGCACAACACTGGCCGCAGATCGTGGACCGCATCGGCGGGTTACCGCTGCTAGCCCCGATTCACTCGTTGATCGCCTGGCTGCTCGGTGCGTTCGTGGTGATGCACATCTACCTGACCACCACCGGCCCGAAGCCGCTCTCGGCCATCCAGGCCATGATGAACGGTTGGGAAGAGGTTGAGGTGGAAGCCGAAGCAGAGGATACAACGAGCGAAGAAGCGAAGGAATAACCGCAATCGTCGGGGGCGGCGGGAACCCGCCGCCCCCACGGGAGGAACCTATGACCGCAACAATTGAACGCAAACCATCACGCTGGTCCTGGAAACGCCCGACCAAACCCTTCGTCAACCCCTACCTGGGTGGCGTGTTCCTGGGCCTGGTGCTGTTCGCGTCCTTCTTTTTCACCGGCAACGGCCTGGGCGCGTCCGGCGGCCTGAACCGCATGCTGGTCTTCGTGGAAGACCTGATCGCACCCCAGCACGTGGACCGCACCGCCTATCTGCTCAAAATGGCTGGCGGCGACCGCAACCCGTTGGATAACTGGATAGTGTTCGTCACCCTGGGTGTGCTCGTGGGCAGTTTCGTCGCTGCCTGGCAACACGGACGGCTGAAGTTGGAGACCAACAAAGGCCCCCAGATCTCGGTGCGCGCACGCTGGCTGTTCGCCTTCATCGGCGGCATCTTTATGGGCTATGGCGCGCGCATGGCACGCGGATGCACTTCGGGACAGGGTCTGTCGGGCGGAGCGGTGTTCTCCGTCGGCAGTTGGGCTTTCATCCTGGCCGTGTTCGGCGGCGCGTACGGCGTGGCCTATTTCGTCCGCAAACTGTGGAATTGAGCGAGGTGAATCATGGCACCTTTTCCGCTTCCCCTGGAAAGCCTGATCGGCAAGGGCGGCATGTTCGCCGTCTTCCTGCTGATCGGTTTCTTCTTCGGTTACGTGCTGGAGATCTCCGGTTTTGGCGTCTCGAACAAGATCGCCGGGCTGTTCTACTTCAAAGATGCGACCGTGTTCAAGGTGTTCTTCACCGCCATGCTGGTGGCCGCCACGCTGATCTTCTGGGCCACGGCCATCGGTCTGCTGGACTACAACGCGATCTGGGTGAACCCGACCTACCTGTGGCCCGGCATCCTCGGCGGGCTGATCATGGGTGTGGGCTTCGTGGTTGGCGGGTTCTGTCCGGGCACCTCGCTGGTCGCACTGGGCACAGGCAAATTGGACGGCGCTTTCTTCGCGCTGGGGCTGTTCGTGGGCATCTTCGGCTTCGGCGAGACGGTACAGTACTTTGAAGATTGGGGGGAGACGGCCGGTTACATGGGGCGCTTCACGCTGCAAGACTGGCTCGGCGTGTCGTATGGCACGGTGCTGTTCTTCCTGATGCTGATCGCTCTGGCGTTGTTCATCGTGATGGAGAAACTTGAGCAGCGCTTCGGTGGCGCTGACCCGAAGCGTGAGCCGCGCATCCGCTGGCTGGGCGCGGGCGTGCTCGTGCTGGCCGCCTTCGGGCTGATGGCCTTCGGTCAGCCGGATGCGCTGCGCAAGTGGGAGCGCATCGCACCGGAGAAGCAGCCGCTGCTTGACCAACGTCAGGTGCAGATCGCGCCAGGCGAATTGCTAGCCACCTGGGCCGACGACCGGCTGCAATTGATCATGATCGACGTGCGCAGTGAGGCCGACTACAACAAATTCCACCTGCAAGGGGCGCGTCACATCCCACTGGCTGAACTGCCAGCCCACATCCCCAACCTGCTGCTGGAAGCGTCGGACCACACCGTGATCGTGGTGATGAGCAACGACGAACAGGCCGCCACAGAAGCCTGGAAGATGCTGGTCGCTGAAAGCGTGCCCAACGTTTACATCCTGGAAGGCGGGGTCAACGGCTGGCTGGATGTGTTCGCTGAAGAAGATGAAAGCATCCAGCCGATAGCAGCGCAAGGGCCTGATCAATTGCGCTATACCTTCCCGGCGGCGATGGGAGATCGTTACAACGCGTCTTTCCCCGACCCGCACCAATGGCTGGAGGAACTGGAGTACACCCCCAAGATCAAACTGGAACGCAAACGTGGCCCCACTGGCGGCGGATGCGGCTAACCCGGACACGGCACATCACAAAGGCGAGCAAATTCCGACAGATTTGCTCGCCTTCTATCTTTCTTTGTGCTTCCGAAGAAAGAAGCTGACATCCAGCTCATTTCATTTCCTTGCCTCCTAGCGGGATTTGCGGGTACACTTAGGACAACACCCTCTCACCCGGAGAAGCCCATGAAACACCGTTACGGTTCTGTGGAAGTGATCACTGGCTCCATGTTTAGCGGCAAGACGGACGAACTGATCCGCCGCCTGCGCCGCGCCACCATCGCCCGCCAGAAGGTACAGGTGTTCAAACCTGCGCTGGACAACCGCTACACAGAGGACAAAGTCACCTCGCACGCGGGCAGCAATTTCGACGCACAACCTATCCAGCACGCAGCAGACATCCTCTCCCATCTGGAACCAGACACCACCGTAGTCGGCATTGACGAGGCGCAGTTCTTCGACGAAGAGATCGTGCGCATCGCCAACCACCTCGCCGAGCGCGGCGTGCGCGTGATCGTCGCCGGCCTGGACACGGACTTCCGCGGCGAGCCGTTCGGCCCCATGCCCGCCCTGATGGCGCAGGCCGAACGGGTAGACAAGTTGCAGGCCATCTGCATGGTGTGCGGCGAACCCGCCTCGCGCACCCAGCGGATGGTAAACGGACAACCCGCGCGCTACGACGATCCCGTGGTCATCGTAGGTGCTTCTGAGATGTATGAAGCGCGTTGCCGCCAGCATCACATCGTGCCCAGAGATTGAGTGCGCGCAATACACTGAGGAAACGCCCATGGAAGATTACCGCGAATTCCTGGCCGAAGTGCTGATCCCCGAAGACGTGCTGCAACGGCGCATCGCCGAACTGGGTGCCGAGATCAGCGCAGACTATCAGGGGGAAGACCTGCTGCTGATCTGCATCCTGCGCGGCGGCGTGATGTTCCTGACCGACCTGATGCGCCACATCACCGTGCCACACGCCATCGACTTCATGGCCGTCTCGTCCTACGGCACCGGAGCGCGCCAGTCAAGCGGCAACGTACGCATCACCCTCGACCTGTCCAACAGCATCGAAGGGCGCAACGTGCTGTTGGTGGAAGATATCATCGACAGCGGGAACACGATCGCCTCAGTGCTCGAACTGCTCCAGGCGCGGCACCCCAAGAGCCTGCGCATATGCACTCTGCTGGACAAAGGCGAACGCCGTGAGGTGGTCGTCCCCATCCACTACCGCGGATTCTCCATCCCAAACAAATTTGTCTTCGGATACGGCCTGGACCTGGACGAACTGTACCGTAACCTGCCCTTCATCGGTGTGGTGGACCTGAACAAGTACACCCCGCCTGAAGACTGAGTAATGAACGAATTAACGGCTGCCTTTCCGCTGGTCGCCCGGGTGCGTCAGATTCTGGAAGACGACAAGCGCCTACGCGAAACCCCCGTCTTTCTGGTCGGCGGCGCCCTGCGCGATTTCTTTCTCCACACTCCCTCCCACGATCTGGACTTCTCCCTGCCCGGACAGGCGATCCCTGCTGCCCGACGCGTGGCGGATGCGCTCCAGGCCGGCTTCTTCGTGCTGGACACCGAGCGCGAAACCGCCCGCGTGGTACTCGAATCCCCCAGCGGACAGCACACCTTCCTCGACTTCGCCCGCTTCCGCGCGGCCACGCTGGAAGACGACCTGCGCGACCGCGACCTCACGATCAACGCCATGGCGGTGGATATCCGCCAGCCGGATCACCTGATTGACCCGCTGGACGGTCTGCAAGACCTGCGCGAAAAACGTCTGCGCGCCTGCTCGCCTACGGCTTTCCTTGACGACCCGCTGCGCATCCTGCGCACCGTGCGGTTGGCGACGAAGCTACGCTTCCACATCACGCCGGAAACGCGCAAGGCGATGCGCGAAGCCACGGGACGCCTGACGCACGTCTCCGCAGAGCGGCTGCGCGATGAACTGTTCCATATCCTGGAAGGGCCGCGTCCCGCAGCCGCCATCCGCGCGCTTGACCTGCTCGGCGTGCTGCCCTACTTGTTGCCCGAACTTCCCGCCATGCACGGCGTGACCCAATCCACGCCGCACATCCACGACGTGTGGAATCACACGCTGGCCACGCTGGATCGTCTGGATCAAGTGCTGCATGTGCTCGGCCTGGAACATGACGAAGAGGCCACCGCCGAACTGCATTCAGGGCTGATCTCGCTCTGGCTGGGACGCTACCGCACGCAGATCGCGAAGCACATGGCCGCTGCGCTGCATCCCTACCGCTCGCACCGTGCCCTGCTGCGATTCGCCGCGCTATACCACGACGTGGCGAAACCCCAGACCCGCTCCATCGACCCCGATGGCCGCATCCGCTTCTTCCACCACGATTCGGTCGGCGCGCAAACTATCGCGGAACGCGCCCAGGCGCTGCGCCTGAGCAATCCCGAAGTGGAGCGGCTGAGGGTGATTGTGCAACACCACCTGCGCCCACATCACCTGGCGAAGACGCCACCGCCGCCCTCACGGCGCGCGATTTACCGCTTTTTTCGCGATACCGGCGCCGCTGGCGTGGACATCTGCCTGCTCTCTCTGGCCGACGAACTCGCCATCGCAGAACATACGCTGGACCAGGACACCTGGGATCGCTACGTACAAACCATCCGCGCGTTGCTCGAAGCCTGGTGGGAGCACCCCGAAGAACAGGTTGCGCCACCATCGCTGGTCAGCGGGCGCGATCTGATCCACCTGCTCGGCGCAGAACCCGGTCCAGGGCTGGGTGCGCTGCTGGAAGCCATCCGCGAGGCGCAGGCTGTCGGCCTGATACACACCCGTGAGCAGGCCATCGAATTCGCCCGCCGCCAGTTGGAGGAGGCGAAGCAGCAACCTGGTAGCATCTGATCAGCCTTTCCAGCTTGTGCCAGCGCACGCAACCAGCCACCATCCAGGTCGCCCTGCGTCAATGATGGAGTATCTCCTCCGGCATGGCTTGTCTCTGACAACTACTTGCGGAACAAATTACTCAAGAAGAACCACAGGTTCGCCGGACGCTCGGCCAGACGACGCATGAAATAAGGATACCACTCCGTACCATAGGGCACATACACACGAACCGGGTATCCCTCCGCCACCAACCGTTGCTGCAATTCTCGACGGATCCCATATAACATTTGGAATTCAAGAGCTCGCTTGGGCAACCCCAGCGCAGCAGCGCGATCCTTTGCGAACTGAATACGCCGCTCATCATGCGAAGCTATCGCCGGAATGGGTGGCACTTTGCCGTCCTCGCGCGCAAGCGGTGCCCCCGCTTCAATCGCCTGTTGCAACAGCAAATCGGTCAAGCGGTCGTAATTTGCATCCACATCCTTCTTTTTGGGGTAAGCGATCTCAGGCGGCTCTTTGTACGCCCCTTTGACCAGCCGAATCCGCGTCCGCAGTTCCCCCAACTGCCGCACGTCCGCCTCCGAGCGATACAGGTACGACTGGATCACCACTCCAACGTTGTCCAAACCCTGAGCGCGCATCTGGCGGTACAGACGAAGAGTGCCTTCCACATACGGCGAGTCCTCCATGTCAATGCGCACAAAAGTGTCGTGCGCACGTGCGCGTTCCAGCACGGTGCGCAGACGGCTGGCACAGGCCGTTTCGTCCAGCGCCAGCCCAATCTGGGTGAGTTTGATGGACAAATTGGCCTGCACCTCAGCTGCGTCGATGACGTCCAGAATGGCAAGCATGTCCTCCAGAGCACGGTCGGCTTCTTCGGGATTCGTGGTGTTCTCCCCCAGGTGATCCAGGGTAGCGTAGATACCCTGTTCATTCAGGGTGCGCACCACGCGAATGGCATCTTCCAATCGTTCGCCAGCCACAAAACGGGAGGCCGCACGCCAGGCAAACCTCCAACCCGTCACAGCCCGTCGCGCCCAGGCAGCCTTGGAGAGGTAAATCAGAAAAGATCGCAGCATCGAAGGCTTCTCCAACGAAAGCGGAATGCCCATCCTTAGCCGGACGGCTTTTAGCGATTGTAGCACAAAACGGTTTATAATCAGGCACATCTGAACCCAGGGAGTACGCCCTGCCTTTCTGGTACTGAGCAAGCAACAGATGAACGTTGGCAGGTCACAGCTGGAACGCGACGCCTGCCCCGCTCAGCAAACAGGCTCGGCGAAGGATTCCCTGCGAGTAAAAAGGAGTCATTGTGCGCAGAAACCAATCCAGTTCAACATTGCGCTGGCTGGCAGTCGCGCTGATTCTGGCAGCACTGGCGATCGCGGTCTGGCAACTGGTGCTATTCAGTCGTGCGCGTGCCACCTTCCCCGCTGGACTAACAATCGGCAACGTACCTGTCGGCGGCCTGGACCGCCAGGCTGCTGCACAGCGGTTGCTTGAGGTGTACACAATGCCCGTGGAACTGCGTTACCGCGATGCCATCATTCATCTCGACCCCGCCGTAGTCGGCTTTGAACTTGATCTGGAGCGCATGCTGGCCGAGGCCGATCGCGTGCGCACCGCTCAGCCTTTTTGGAATGCTTTTTGGGATTACCTGTGGGCTCGCCCTCAACAGGTAAGCAACATCCCACTGGTGGCAACATATTCCGAAAATCGTCTACGTGACTTCCTCGTGGAGGAAATTGCACCGCGCTACGATCAACCACCTGCACCAGCGAAGCCAGTGGTTGGCACAGTGCACTTTCAACCCGGCGAGCCAGGAACCGTATTGGATGTCGATCGCGCCATCCCAGCTATCGAACGCGCGCTGTTCTCACCTACCCAACGTACAGTCACGCTCACGCTACGCCAAAGTACGCCAGCCCGGCCACCATTCCGAGTCCTTCAAACTCTGATTGAACAGGCCATTGACCTGGACAACTTTAACGGCCTGGCTGCTGTGTACGTGCTCGACCTGCAAAGCGCACAGGAGATCCACCTGATCCGCCAGCAGGGGCAATCGCTCTCCACCTCACCAGATGTCGCTTTCACCGCCGCCAGCACGATCAAAATCCCGATCATGGTCTCCGTTTTTCGACGGCTGGAGAACATCCCTGACTCGGAGACATTGAAACTACTCACCGACATGATCGACAAATCCGGCAACGAGCCGGCTGACTGGTTAATGGAGCGGGTGATCGATCCAGTTCGCGGCCCCCTGGAAGTAACGGCAGACATGCAAGCAATCGGACTGGAGAACACCTTCATTGCAGGGTATTTCAAGCTGGGCGCGCCGCTGCTATGGAAATACGACACACCTGCCAACCAGCGCGCTGACGTGAACACCGATCCAGATCCTTATACCCAAACCACAGTCACCGACCTGGGCGCATTGCTGGAAGACATCTATTTGTGCGCCCGGCAGGGCGGCGGAGCGCTGGTCGCTGCCTTCCCTGATGAGATCACACAATCGGAATGTCGCATGATGATTGACCTGTTATCGCGTAACCGGATCGGCGTTCTGATCGAGGCCGGTGTCCCTGAAGGCACGCGTGTGGCACACAAGCATGGTTGGGTGAGCGACCCCTTTGGCGTGATCCATACCATCGGCGACGCAGGCATCGTTTACACCCCCGGCGGGGACTATATATTGGTGGTGTTCCTGTACGACTCAAAGCAACTCGTGTGGGAACCCGCTTCGGCCCTGGTTGCCCGCATCTCGATGGCAGTGTACAACTATTTCAATCTGCCAGGGCCATAAAACATACCAGCCAGCATATCCGCCTGACACAGATCCGATTCACACTCTCACAGACTCAGAAACGAGAAAACTTACCTTGAAAACAGCTTGCACCTTTCAAAGAATATCTGTATAATCAAAAACAACAGCTAGGAAACATCGAGCTATCACGGATCTAGGGTTTCTATAAGCAGTTCCCTGGCGCGTTCGAAGAGGTGAAAAACCCCTCGAAGCGCTCTTTCGCTGCCCCGGCAGCGCGTCCAGGGGGGGATAGCAAGGAGGAGACATGTCGCACCGCTTGGCAAAAGAGGGGAAAGCAGTCTCAGGGAGAAGCATTGTCCATCTGCCCCCGCCTCAGATACAAATGATCGAAGAGGCTCTGCCCTCCATTGGCGACTTAGGGGGAATTGTGCAAAAAGGCCGGCTGCGTTTTCTGGTCATCAAGAAGAGTCTGGAAGTGCCGAAGTGGCAGCCAGAGACATCGCAGGAACAAACCTGAAAGCGAGGGAGCAATGGACGCTCAGTGGTACGCGTTACGCAGCAAACCACGCAAGGAAGAGGTGGTCTGGCGGCAGTTGCAACAGAAACAAATCGAGGTTTTCTACCCGCGCTTGCGCGTGAACCCGGTAAACCCGCGCGCACGCAAGGTACGCCCGTATTTCCCAGGCTACCTGTTCGTGCATGTCGATTTGGAGGTGGTGGGGATCTCTACCTTCCAGTGGTTGCCACATGCCTACGGCTTGGTGCGCTTTGGTGGCGAGCCAGCTACTGTACCGGCAAACCTGATCCATGCCATCCAGCGGCGAGTGGAACAGATCGCTAACGCCGGTGGGGAAGTGCTGGCCGATCTACACCCCGGCGACGAGGTATATATTCACAGCGGCCCGTTCGCTGGCTACCGCGCAATCTTCGACACGCGTTTGCCCGGCAGCGAGCGGGTACGTGTGTTGCTCCAGTTGCTGAGCGAGAACGCCCAACATGTGCCCGTGGTTTTGAACTCGGGCTATTTGCGGAAAGCCTAACCCCCTCCGCTTGCTTACCTGTACGACAGCACAAAGGGAGGCCGTTGCTACTGGCGACCATACACTACCGCCACATCATCGCTGTACAACTGCTTCCACCCCTCAGCCTCCAGCACTCGCACCAGAGGGCGAGACGGCCTGATCAAAACCAGGTTCACCCCCCAACGATCCAACACATCCTCCCAGCCCGGCTCGGCACGCACTACCTGCAACCACTGGCTAATGATCTCATCACCATACAGGTCCGTGCGGCCATCCACGAAGACCGGGTACTCCGGCAGCGCCCAGACCAGATAGCCACCCCAATCATACGCGTTGAACAACCGCCCTGGAGGGCGGCGTTCTCTCAGAAACGCCACGGCATCTACCGGCAACATATCACGCCAGACCCGCTCATTAACCTCCAGCGGCCAGACTAACGCGGCTTTTCCCATAGCCGCGACGACCAGCAAGCCGATCAGCACCCGATTGAGCCGCTGCAACCGGGACGGGGTAGCGTCCAGTTTCAGACGGTCTTCCCAACGGGCCAGCGTCGGGGCAAGGTGACGTGTCAACACCAGGGGGAAAATCAGCGCAAACAGAGCTACATTGCGCGCCGCGATCAGGCTCAAATATGTGAACCCCGTCGAAAGCAGAAACTCCTCCCGGGAAATCTGTCTACGCGAAAACCCCAGCGCTCCGAACAACGCCAGCAAGGCCCAGGCAAAAGGCTGCACCGCCCGGTCATGAAAGTTCGGCGACTGCCACTCCTGAATATAGTCCCGGAGGCTCTCAATACCGACGGTCTTGAAGGGGTAAAGCAACATCACCGGCCCGGAGGGGTTCAAACACACGGCCAGCACCATGAGCAAGCCAATCAACGCCAGGCGGCGGACCGCCGGCCTTCCCCCTTCCTCCCGCTTCGACACCCACCGCAACAGCGCCGCCGTGAAATACACGCCCCAGAGGATAAACCCCACTGCGAACCCACCATGACTGTTCGCCCAGACCACCATCAGGACCGGCAACCAGATCAGACGATCCCTTCGGCCAGCACGCCAGTCTTCCAGCAGACGCAGGGATACCGCGGCCAGCAGAAACGTCACCAGATACGGCCGCGCAGCCCAGTACACAGCCGAGACCACTGCCGCGAAGACCAGGGCAAACGCCCGCAGGAAAGGGCCGCCGGAGAGCCCCCCCCAGAGGACGGCAAAGGTGACGGTCACCATGAAGGCTGTCCACAGGTTCAGGCCACCTGGTCCCAGCGCACGGAAGATCAGATACATCGGCGCTTCCACCAGCCAGCCTGGATACCGCCAAGGCTGCCCATAACGAGTGTAAGAAAAAGGATCCACCTGTGGCACAGCATGGTGATCCACAATCCATTGTCCGGCACGCAGGTGCCACCAGGTATCCGTGTCCATGGAGACCCGCGCCGCCATGACAAAGATGGCCAGCATGGTCACCCAATAGACCAGTTTTCGCGTGCTCACAAACTCTCCTCAATTTGTTGTCTCAACATTCGCAGCGTCTTGATCAGGCAAGACGCTAACACCCCAACCAGTCCG